>JAKEGK010000053.1 GCA_022627515.1 Gammaproteobacteria bacterium | reverse complement strand
TCGAGCTCATTGGCTGGCTGCCGCCTTTTATATCCACAATGCTTAAACGTGTGTGACCCAGCGCGGCATGGCGCTTGATAACGCTCCCTTGCGCATCGGGGCCGCGATGATTCAGGCAGGTGACCATTAGATCAATTGGATTATTGGCAAGTATTTCGTCAACTGAGTCAAAGATAAAACTGATTCCACACATAGGCTTGAGTTGTCTTTTAATGGCTAAAAGTTGCCGTAAACCAGATTATTGAGAAAGCATTATAAACAATTTTACCTGACAATGCCGGTTTGAAAACCAATTCTTTTCACGTCCCGGGAATTAAGTTTATTTACTCATGGACATGGCTATAACCGCGTGATTTTCGGTTGTGTTCAAATACAGCGGAGATTAAGCTTCACTTAACGTCCCCACATGCGTCAATGTCGGTCACATAATTTTTATGTTTATTAATGGTGTTATTGAATTTTTGCCATTTCTGGATCAGGACCAGACAACATTAGCACAAGGCAACCGTTAAACCGGGGCGCGGTCAGGGAGGTTATTGTGAAGTGAATGAATCTGCAAAATCTAAAAGTTTGAAGACCGCTTGTTTTGTTGGATGTCCTTGTGGAAACTTGTGAGCAGCTTGCCTATTAAAGACGGAATTTTATCAAATGATTCTTTTACAATGGCGGTTTGTATCTGCGCCGATATGTCCGATAATTCGGGATACCCAAAACTCGCGCCCAATCCTTTTAATTTATGCACCTGGCTTCTCAAATTAATCCAGTCCTGTTTGTCCGCCGCGATCTTTATATGATGAATATTTTCCGGCAATTCATTTTCAAATCGCCTGACCAGCGCCTGGAATTCCGGATCATCGGTAAAATCCGGTATGGTTTGATCATGTTTGCGGGAACCAGACTCACTACTTTGCACCTGTGCCGGTTTTAGATACCGGTTCAACACTTCATTGAAACGGTTTAGGTCAACGGGTTTTGTCAAATAATCATCAACTCCTGCCCTGTGCGAACGTTCCCGATCCTCTTTTAGCGCATTTGCGGTAAGCGCAACAATCGGGTGCTTATAGCCAGTGGCTCGCAGCTTGGCGGTTGCGTCCAGGCCGCCCATTACCGGCATTTGCATATCCATCAGGATCAAATCAAATTCTTCCGACAATGCCCTGTCCAGCGCTTGTTTTCCATTTTCCACCACAACCGGCGTCGCGCCAGCGCGCTTGATATACATGGAGATCAGTTTCTGGTTATCCAGGGTATCTTCCGCCAGCAGCACTTTGCCGCTTAATGAACCCGGTTTTAAAGTAACCTGCGACTGACGCCTGTCAGCGTCATTCTCTTGAAAGCGGTATACCCACTGGTCTTCTTTTATTGGACCGGGATTAATGGTAAAGAAAAACCGGCTGCCGATCCCTTTGCGGCTTTGGCAGGCAATTTCACCGCCCAGGCTGGTCACCAATTCCCTGCATATACACAGACCCAGTCCTGAACCGCCGTATTGCCGGGTTGTTGACGTATCCACCTGGGAAAACGGTTTGAACAGCCTTTCCAGTTCTTTCTGCGTCATGCCAACGCCGGTATCGGTGACATCAAACTGCACGAGCTGCTTTTCCTTGTTGTAGTCAACAGCGATTTCCACATTGCCATCACTGGTAAACTTGATGGCGTTACTGCAGAGATTCAGCAGCACCTGTTTCAAACGTTTGGCATCCGTAATAATAACGCTTGGCAAAGGAAATTTGTGTTTGATCCGGAACTTCAACTGCTTCTCTTCCGCATAAGGCCGCATCAGATAGCCGCAATCCTTTAACACCTCAAAGAGGTCCACATCGTTGTTTTCGATCACCAGTTGACCGGCCTCTATTTTTGACATGTCCAGGATATCATTAATGATCTGCTGTAAATGGTTGCCCGCGCGGATTATGCTTTCCACGTACTGGTGAATTTCAGTTTTGGCGATGTCGTCTTCCTTCAACATTTCAGAGAATCCCAGTATGGCGGTTAAAGGTGTGCGGATTTCATGGCTCATATTGGCAAGAAATGCGCTTTTCGCGTTACTGGCGGACTCGGCGACTTTGACCGCCAGCGACAATTCGTCCTGCTTATTTTGCAATTTGTCCAGCATACGATTGAAAAATTCCGTCAGTTCGCCAAATTCATCCTGCCGGTCATTTTCAAGACGCGAGGTCATATCGCCTTCTGAAACAGCCTTGGTCGCGGATAACAAGCGGAAAATGGGCTTGGTAACAATCACGTGAATCAGCCCCGCCAGCAACAGGCCAAATATAAAAAACACCAGGCCGAACTGCAGCAGCATATGTTTGCGCTGATCCTTGATAATCCGTATATGCGGCTTGTGGTAAAGCGCCAGCTCCGCAAGTAACGAATCACCGCCGGTGATTTTATTTGTGAACGGTATCAGGCGTTTTACCTGCTCTAACCCATTCTTGTCTGAAATTGTTTCGCCGGCATGCACATTGCGCAAACCAACTGTAATGTCTCCGCCAAGAAAATGAGTTCCCATCATGGCGCTCTCTATGACTTGCTGCAAATCCAGTGGCTGGCCGCCTTCGAGTTCCACCAGGTAACTGCTGACCGCATATGCAATGCGGTCAGCATCGGCTGAAATCCTGCGCGGCAACTCCCCGCCGAAACGATTTTGAATAATTGTCGCAATTATCAAACCAACGGTGATGAGAATCCAGAATAGCGGCGCCGTGACCTTTACGGCGATGCTGCTGCCCCAGTTCCTTTGCCAGTCATTTGGTTTTTTGTTTTTATCGGTATCAATCATGCGGTTGTTCTTTTACTATCTGAATCCCAGGTATTGAAACATCATCACCATGGGGCAAATATTGGTGATCCCGGCGAGCAGTAACATGGCCGCGACAAACCAGGGAAAAAACCAGATAGGCTCTGCAAAAAACACATAACTTAACAGCAAAAACAAAACCACAACAATTCTTAGCAGGCGCTCGGAATCGATATTGAAGGTCGTGCACCTGGAAGAATCAGGAAAGTCCGTGCCGTGTTTGCCCTGCCGCAACTGGCTTAGCACGATCGGCAACCGCAGATTGGTCAAGGCTTCAAGTGCAAGCACAACCATGAAGCCATACACCATCATATCGTGCTCAATATAAAGCGCGATCAGCAAATAAATGCCCTGAATTAACCGGTACCACCGTTCGGTCATCGGCGACTCTCTCTGCTTAGCCACGTATCGTTGGCTGATTCACAGTAACGTAACGGCACATGTTTTTGGCGGCCTATGAAACTGGACGTTCACAAGCAATTAATAACACTGCGTTAATAGAGATATCGGCGGGGTAAAATCAATCTTTATGAGCTATAAGTAGAGGAAAGCTGTTGAAACCACAGACAAAAAGTTTAAAGAATATGGTGGATAAAACTATCTGCTGTCATTAACACCCAAACATTCGCCTGCGGATTATCGGAATATTAGATAGATATAACGGATCAAAGAAAAATTCAATAATCAAAAAGTTAGGGTGACTTAGAGCCAGGTATTAGACACACGATTAGGTTAATCAGGGGAAGCATAGCCATACTATCTATAAGTGTTGTTTATATCATTAGAAACTCTTATGGATTTTATCTGTTAATCAGCAAATTCTTCATATATGTTGAATGAAAGGGTCTTTATCGGACACGTCACGAGGAGGTTGTCATGGTTAACAAGTACAAAGCTCTGCCTCATTATTCCGCGGAACACCACACCAAAGTGAATCAGCGCACAATCAACCGGGCTACTGATGTCTCTCTGGATGATCCGGCCATCCTGGTTATGACGGATCTCCATGAAATTACCCCATTTAGTATTGAACCAACCGCGGGTATCAACGCAACCAATGAAAAGATGATCGCATGCGGTGTACGCTTGTTATTTGTCACCGGCAATGATGGGAAACTGATGGGTATTGTCACATCAACTGATGTGCTGGGTGAAAAACCGGTACAGTATTTAAAGGAACATGGCGGCAGTCACGATGACATAATAGTGCAGGATATCATGACGGCGGTTGATGCCCTGGAAGTTTTGTTATTAAGCGATGTTCAGAAGGCTTATGTTGGCGATGTTGTGCAAACCATGAACCAATTGGGACGCCAGCATACGTTGGTTGTTGATAAAACAGAAGTGGGTGAATCCATCGTTCGCGGTATTTTTTCCACGTCACAAATCAGCCACCAGCTCGGCATGCATATTGAGCCCAGTATACGCGCCCATACGTTCGCCGATGTTGAAAAGGTGGTGTTGTCGGCTTAACTTTATCCTGTTATGTATTCCAGTTTTTTATGGCAAAAAAAACGGCGATTCAAAAGAATCGCCGTTTTTGTCTGGCGCGCCCGAGTGGATTCGAACCACCGACCTTTGGCTTCGGAGGCCAACACTCTATCCAACTGAGCTACGGGCGCAATATCGTAAACTCTTTGACAGCCATCCCTGGCGCAAACCAGTGACTGCGCTAGCATACATTCTGCCGCTACCATCGTCCATGAAATTAAACAGCCGCGGATTCAACCCCATTAATTGCCTTGCTAACGCTGATTTCATCCACAGTGCCGTTAATCCATTGCTCGGCAATATCTTTTATCTCGTCGGCGGATTTACCGGCGGGATCAATCGTCGGGCCTATAACGACTTTGATGACCCCGGGCCGTTTGACCAGGCTGCGGCGGCGCCAGAAATCCCCGGCGTTATGCGCCACCAGCACTATCGGGTATCCGGTCTGTTCGGCCAGCACCGCGCCGCCGATACCAAATTTCTTGCGTTGCCCCGGCGCCACCCGTGTGCCTTCGGGGAAAATCACGATCCACTTGCCGCTGTCGAGCCTTTGTTTACCCTGTTCGACAATTTGTTCAACAGCTTTGCGGCCGGAGGCTCGATCGATCGCGATGGATTCGAGCATGGCAAGCGCCCAGCCAAATACCGGGATTCTTATCAATTCATGCTTGAGCACCCAAACCTGCGGTGGAAAGATCGCCTGCAAGGCAATGGTTTCCCATGCCGACTGATGCTTGCAAAAAACAATGGCCGGACCCTGCGGTATTTTTTCCGGATTAATGACTTCATGGCGCAGATTACAAATCAGCTTCAGCCACCACACGACGGATTTCGCCCAGCAGGACAAAAATCCATAACGTATTTTGTACGGAAATGGATACAACAGCAATCCCGGCAATACAAACACCGGAACGGTGGTAATCATGATAATCGTAAAGATCAGCGAACGAATGTATATCATGGCAATAGCGAACTAACTATTGTTGCGCCAGTAAAGCGTCCACCGCTTCACTTAAATTATCAAATACCGGCACCGCAGCGAAAGTGCTGTTTTGCGCCAGTTGCGCTTCGGTTTTTTTCCCTTTGCCGGTGCGAACCAGCATGTTGGGAATACCCACGGCCTGCGCGGCCTGCAAATCACGCAGGGAATCGCCGATGGATACCGCGTCCGCAGGATCGACCGGGTAATCCTTCAGTATCTGCTGCAGCAAACCCGGTTTGGGCTTGCGGCAATTGCAGTTGTCGCCGGGGCCATGCGGACAATAATAGATATTGTCAATGCGCCCTCCTTCAGCCTCCAGCAGGGTGCGAAGTTTATCATGCATGGCGTGCAGCGTGGCTGCGTTAAAATAACCACGCGCGATACCGGATTGATTGGTGGCAACCACAACGGTATAACCCGCGCGGGTTAATTTCGCAATCGCGGCCAGGCTGCCGGCAATCGGAATGAATTCATCCGTAGACTTGATATAGTCGTCGGAGTCTTCATTAATCACCCCGTCTCGGTCAAGAATAATCAACGGCTGGCTCATACGTCGCGAAAATCAGATACCCGGATGCGGCCGTTGATCATTTTGGACTCGCGTTTTTGCAGCTTTTCCATCTTGTCCCAGAAGGCCTGTTTCAAATCGAAATCCGCGGCGATGGCGGTACCAATAAGCAAGATGAACAAATCCGCGCATTCTTCGGTAAGTTTCTCTTTGGACTTGCCCTTGCTGACACAGCTGGAAATTTCACCCAGCTCTTCCGCCATTAACGCCACGCGGTACATCAGCTCCTCGCCGCCGGTGTTTTTGAAATCGTGCTTGTCGTGAAAGAACTGCACTTCGGCCAGCATGTCGTTGTAAGAATCCGGGTTCATATTCTCATCCTGGAAGGTTCATCGTTAATTTTAGCTTTGCAAACGCGACAAGTCGGCGACCTGCAAAAACAGCTGCCGCAGATTTTCCAGTATTGCCAGCCGGTTTTGCTTTAATGCTTCATCATCCACCATCACCATCACATCATCAAAAAACCGGTCTACGGCTTCACGCAGTTGCGCGAGTTCAAACAGGGCTTTTTGATAGTCATGCCTGGCAAACAGGGGAGCAACTGTAGCAGTGAGTTTCTGCAGTGTGTGATAAAGATTTTTTTCCGCTGCCGCCTGCAGGAGTGACTCGTCGATGCGCGGATTCACCTTGCCAAGGTTTTTCAAAATATTGGCGATACGCTTGTTCGCTGCGGAAAGGCTTTCCGCTTCCGGCAACGCGCGAAACGCGGTGACCGCGCGGATACGGCGGTCAAAATCAAACGGCCGGCCGGGCTGCTGGGCCAGCACCGCGTCAAACACATCCGGCCGTATCCCGGACTCCAGGAAATACGAACGCGCACGTTCCATAATAAAGTCATAACACTGAGTGACGACCGCCGCTGTATCCAGCTTTGGCAGCACGGTTTTAAACTGATCCGCCGCCTGCTGCAACAATTTCACAAGATCCAGGGAAAGTTGCTTTTCAATCATGATGCGCAACACACCCAGAGCGGCGCGGCGCAAGGCAAAAGGATCTTTATCGCCAGTGGGGATCTGGTTAATCGCGAAAATGCCCACCAGGGTATCCAGTTTATCGGCGATTGCGAGGATCTGTCCCAGGGTGGTATCCGGCAGATTATCGCCGGCAAAGCGCGGCTGGTATTGCTCGTCCAGCGCCTGGGCCAGTTGCGGATCTTCACCGTCATGCAGCGCATAATAACGTCCCATAATGCCCTGCAGGGCGGGGAATTCGCCCACCATGTCCGTCAGCAAATCGCATTTGCTCAGCAGCGCGGCGCGCTCCGCAAGGGGTGCGTCAAACTTTAAATGCTCCGCCATAGCACGGGAGAGCCGGGCCACGCGCTGCACCTTGTCATGCACGGTGCCGAGTTGTTGCTGGAACACCACGCTGGCCAGCCGTTCAAGGCGCTCAAAGAGTTTGATCTGGCGATCCTGGTTCCAGAAAAATTCCGCATCGACCAGGCGCGGGCGCACCACTTTTTCGTTGCCGCGCCGTACCTTGTCAATATCTTTGCTGCTGATATTGGCGACGGTAATAAAATGCGGCAGCAGTTTTCCCCTGGCATCCACCACGTGAAAATATTTCTGATTGGTTTTCATGGTCATGATCAGCACTTCCGGCGGTACGTCTAAAAAGCGTTGTTCAAAACTGCCCGTGACGGCTTCCGGCCATTCCACCATGGATGTCACTTCATCCAGCAGTTCTTCATCGATAACCGCCTTGCCCTTGAGTTGATTCGCCGCTTCCAGCACCTGGGCGCGAATGGCTTCGCGGCGTTGCGCAAAGTCCGCGATGACCCGGCCTTCGGTTTCAAGTAAAGGCGCATATGCCCTGGGTTCGGCCAGATATAATTTCCCGGGATGGTGAAAGCGATGACCACGGGTTTCACGCCCCGCTTTGACCGACAGGATTTGCGCGTCAATCACTGTATCGCCAAACAGCAACACCACCCAGTGCACCGGGCGCACGAATTCCGCCGCTAACGATCCCCAGCGCATGCGTTTGGGAATGGGTAATTGATCCAGCGAGCTTTGCACGATGGCGGGTATCAAGGACACCGCCACCTGCCCTGGTTCCGTGCTATTAAACACCAGCCATGCGCCGTTGGCGGTTTCCAGGCGTTCCAGCTCTTCCACTTCCACGCCACAAGACCGGGCAAATCCCTTGGCCGCCGGGGTCGGGCAACCATCATCACCGAAGGCCGCGGTCAATGCTGGACCACGGCGCTGCACGCTCCGATCCGTTTGCCGGCTATCGAGCCGGTTGACAAGCAACGCCAGCCGGCGCGGGGTGGCAAACCATTGCAGGCCCTCAAAGTCAAGACTGGCTTTTTCCAAGCCTGCTTTAACGCCGTCATGAAACGCCATGGCAAGACGCTTTAACGCCTTGGGCGGCAATTCTTCGGTGCCGATTTCAATCAACAAGTCATGCTTCGCATCATTCACGCTCATTATGACTTGCCTCCTTTCCTGGCCGCCGCTTTGCTGCCAGCCTGCAGCATGGGAAACCCCAATGCTTCGCGCCGGTCGTAATAGGCTTGCGCCACGGCCCGCGACAAGGCGCGCACCCGGCCGATAAAACGCGCGCGCTCGGTGACGGAAATGGCGTGGCGGGCATCGAGCAGGTTGAATAAATGCGAAGCCTTCAGGACCATTTCATACGCGGGCAGGGGCAGATCACTGGCGATTAACTGGTTGCTTTCCTGTTCGCAAATATCAAATTGGTGAAACAATTCCGGGACATTGGCCTTTTCAAAATTGTACGTAGACATTTCGACTTCGTTCTGATGAAACACGTCGCCATAACTTACTTTGCCCAGGGGACCGTCGGTCCAGACCAGCTCAAACACACTATCAACGTTCTGCAAATACATGGCGAGCCGCTCCAGCCCATAGGTAATCTCTCCGGTAACCGGTTTGCATTCCAGGCCGCCGACTTGCTGAAAATACGTGAACTGGGTGACTTCCATGCCATTCAACCACACCTCCCAGCCCAGGCCCCACGCGCCGAGGGTCGGTGATTCCCAGTTATCCTCGACGAAACGGATATCATGCACCAGCGGATCAAAGCCCAGCATTTTCAGTGAACCGAGGTACAGCTCCTGAATGTCCAGCGGCGAAGGCTTGATAACAACCTGAAACTGATAATAGTGTTGCAGCCGGTTGGGATTTTGCCCGTAGCGGCCATCCGTGGGCCGGCGCGAGGGCTGCACATACGCCGCGCTCCAGGGTTCCGGACCTATGGCGCGCAGGAAGGTCGCCGGATGAAAGGTACCGGCGCCGACTTCCATATCGTACGGTTGCAAAATCACGCAGCCTTGTTCAGACCAATAGGCCTGCAGCGCGAAGATTAAACCCTGAAAGGTGGTTACATCAATTTTCTGCTTGGACATGTTCGTTTAAGATGTTGGTAATTTGAATGAGTTTCACGACACTGAAAAGCGGCTAAGTATAACGCGCGCGGCCCCATTTGCGAAAATATCCGTGGCATTTTCCGGGTTTAGCGCACCGGCAAAAGCCGATCACGCCGGAAAGACTGGCATTCTCCCGCCGCCTGTGCCTAACTTGTTGTTAGTGCCTGTTAATATTGAATTTACCGGAGTTCGCCATGGGACAGGAAATCGACGGCTCGCGCTTTAACAAACAGGATTTCCAGCGGTTTTTAATCCGCCTGAAACAGGAAACCGAGCTGCTCGGCCAGTGGTTCGCCGAACAACGCTTCGATAATGATCGCACAGTGGCGGGTTATGAGCTGGAAGCCTGGTTAGTTGACAAAAACTGGCTGCCGGCGCCCATCAATACCCAGTTCTTGCGGCTCATGGCCAATCCCACTCTCAGCCCAGAACTGGCCAGTTTTAATGTAGAGTTCAATTACACGCCACGGGAACTGCGGGGCAAGCTGCTGTCATTGACCGAGCAGGAAATGGCGGATCAGTGGCAAAAAGGCGGCCAGGCCGCCAATCAGCTGGAAAGCCATTTAGTCATGATTGGCATTCTCCCCACTGTGGATGAAAGCCATCTTACGATGCAACACATGTCGGCCATGAACCGCTATCGCGCGCTGAACGAACAGGTGTTGCGTTTACGTGAGGGCCGGCCGCTGAAATTGAACATCTATGGCGCGGATCATTTACAGGCATCGCATAGCCACGTCATGTTTGAATCGGCGACTACTTCGTTCCAGATTCATTTACAGGTACCGGCGCAGCTGGCGGTGAGGGCGTACAACGCCTCGATCATCGTATCCGCCGCCACCGTCGCCGCCGCGGCCAATTCCCCGTTCTTATGCGGCAAGGATCTCTGGGCGGAAACCCGCGTGCCCCTGTTTGAACAGGCGGTGGAAGTGGGCGGCTATGATCCCGCGGCGCACGGCCCGATGCGGCGTGTCACTTTCGGTTCCGGTTATCTGCATGAATCTGTGTTCGAGTGCTTTACCGAAAACCTGGAACACTATCCGGTCCTGTTACCGGAACATATCGAAGATCCTCTGGATCGATTCAGCCATGTCCGGTTGCACAACGGCACCTTGTGGCGCTGGAACCGGCCATTGATTGGCTTTGCCGGCAACAAAGGGCACATACGCATTGAGCACCGGGTAATTCCGGCCGGCCCCAGCGTAATCGACGCGGTGGCCAATGCCGCGTTTTATTTCGGCCTGGTCAGCCACCTGATGCGGCGGGAAATACCGCCTGAAATGCAGTTGCCCTTCAATCAGGCGCGTGACAATTTCTATAACGCGGCAAAATTTGCTTACGATGGACACATGGTGTGGCTCGACGGCAGTAAAAGCAGTATTCGCACTCTGATTCTGAAAGAATTGCTGCCGAGCGCGGCGCATGGGCTGGAAACGGCCGGAATTGACGCGAAGGATATCTCTACCTATCTTGGAATCATCGAACAACGGACCAATAGCGCCCGCAATGGTGCGGCATGGCAACGGGCATTTACCGCGCGCTTTGGCAGAAACATGCAAACTCTGACTAAAGCCTATATCGAGCGGCAAAACAGTGGTCTGCCCGTCCATGAATGGAGTTTATGATTGCCGGCGGCGCTCATTCAATTAACGAACAGGTACAACAAGACCCAGCCTTATATCCATGCTTAACGTCATTTCGCACATACCCAATGGATTGTTAACTACGCCGCCAACGGAGTTATTTCGCCTGCTGGACCAGCCGACCCTGATCCATTTAACCGGTCAGCGCGAGCCGCCGCTGTTTGTTTCGGTGTTGCTGCACGGTAATGAAACATCAGGCTATTACGCGGTTCAGGAATTATTGAAAAAATATCAGCACGCCGTTTTACCCCGCTCGCTGAGTATATTTATCGGCAATATCGCAGCGGCAAAATTTGGCAAACGCCGTTTGGATAATCAGATGGATTACAACCGCATCTGGCCGAATAGCGGGTATCAGCCCGATGCCGCTGAAGCACGGCTCATGCAACAGGTGCTGGATGAAATGCGCAGGCGGGGCGTGTTTGTCAGTATCGATATCCACAACAACACCGGCCTCAATCCGCACTATGCCTGTGTCAACCGCATGGACAATGCCTTTTATCAGTTAGCTATTTTGTTCAGCCGCACGGTGATTTATTTTATACGGCCCGAGGGTGTGCAATCCAGAGCCTTCGCGGAAATCTGTCCGGCTGTCACAGTGGAATGCGGCAAGACCGAGCACCGGCTCGGCATTACCCACGCGCTGGAATACATCGAGTCCTGCCTGGGACTATCCGAGCTGCCGGACCGTCCGGTATTAAAACAGGACATGGATCTGTTTCATACTGTGGCCACGGTAAAAGTGCCGCCTGGCGTAAATTTCAGTTTTACTGAAAGCACCGCGGACATCTGCTTCCGGTCGGATCTGGAAAATCTCAACTTTTGTGAATTGCCCGCGGGCACCGGCATTGCCGGTATCCGCCGGCCGGATATAAAACCGCTGATCGTAACAGACGAAGATGGCAATGAAGTGTATGAACGTTTTTTTCACATCAATCAGCACCGCCTGGTGACACGCTGCGATATCATGCCTTCCATGCTGACCATCGAAAGCGACATCATCCGCAAGGACTGTCTATGCTACCTGATGGAGCGCGTTCATTTTTAGCGCTCCTGCGGATTCAACACAAAGAAGCAATGGCGCAAAGAATAAAAAACGTTGTGCTTTGTCTTCGTGATGCAGCGCCTTTGCGTTGAAAATCTTTACATTGTTACGGATAGGCATTAGTTAATCGTGCAGGCGTTACTTGTAGTACCGCAGGCCATACCACCACTGGCCAAAAATTTCGTGAAAAGCAATCCCGGAAAATTTCAGCGCCTCCGCTGACGGCAGATAGTCGTCAAACCGTGCCGATTTATTGCGGCCGTAAAACGCCGTGGGCGCCGGTATCACCTGTATGTCAAAATAGTTGAAGGATGCCTTGGCGCGCGGCATGTGCCAGGCGTGAGTGACCAGGGCAATTTTGCGCAGCGCGTTCTCTTTTAAAAATTGCGCGGTGTAATTGGCGTTTTCAAAAGTGGTGCGGCTTTGTTCTTCCGTGTGATCCACTATCACGATAAATTCTTTTTGCAGTATGCGCCTCATCAGTTGCGCTTCACTTACGGTTTCATTGTTATGCACGCGCCCGCCACTGATAATTAGCGGTAAGCCCGTGCGTTTCACAATCCAGGCGGCGTAACGGACTCTTTCCAGGGAATATCCGGATATCGTGTCATCGCCAAATTCCTCCGCCGCCGCACGCCTGCCTCCGGTCAGGACAACCACCGCATCCGCCTGGGCTAAAGTTTTTTTCAATTCATTTTCGGGTATGGGCGGATCGGTTTGCAGGGACTCCACCAGTATTGCTGACACTGCTGGCAGACTGCAGAGCAGCAAACCCGACAGGCTGAGGGAGGCAACCCACATGCCAAGCTTTTTCCAGATAAGCGAAATACCCATACCCACCATGCCCAATATGATCAGGCCGGTGGGGGGCAAAATGAAACTTGCGATCGCTTTGACCAGATGCAGATCCATAATGATGTCAGAAGTTATTTGGCCAGCAGGTTGGCCAGTACTGCGAATTCCTGCAGAGAGAGCGTTTCGCCCCGGCGCGACGGAATTATACCGTTGGCCTCCATGGTGTCCGCGCCGATCAGGCCCTTTAAAGTGTTGCGCAGTGTTTTCCGGCGCTAGGCAAATGCCGCGCTGACCACCTGTTCAAACAGACTCAAGTCGTTGACATGTACCGGGGGTTCACCGCGTGGAACCAAACGCACCACGGCGGATTCCACTTTCGGCGGCGGGGAAAACGCCTCCGGCGCCACGTTAAACAGTTTTTCCACACGGCAATAGTATTGCACCATGACGCCCAGTTTGCCATAAGCGCGTTCTCCCGGCGACGCCGCAAGCCGGTCGACCACTTCCTTTTGCAGCATAAAATGCATATCAACAATGCAATGACTCTGTTGCAGCAAGTGAAAAATCAGCGGAGTGGAAATGTTGTACGGCAGATTTCCCGCGATTCGCAGTTTTTCTCCGGCCCTTGCCAGGGAACAAAAATCGAATTTCAAGGCATCGGCGCTGTGAATGCTGAAGTTACCCAGTGGCAACCGCTGCAGCTTGGCAACCAGGTCACGATCCAGCTCCACGGCATCAAGAAACTTTACATGCGGTAATATCGCCTGAGTCATCACACCCATGCCCGGCCCTATCTCCACCACATGGTCGTTGGCACACGGCGCTATCGCGTTCACGATCTGCTGCAACACGGCGCGGTCTTTCAGAAAATTCTGGCCGAAACGTTTGCGCGGCCGGTATGGAATTGAACGAGTCATGGAAGGCTGTTTTACAAGCGGTTACGCTTTCCTTTTAATCAGGTTGAACGCGGACTGAATCGCGAGCAAAAAACTGCTGCTGTCGGCTTTACCCGTACCGGCCAGCGGCAGGGCGGTGCCATGATCAACGGAAGTGCGGATAAATGGTAATCCCAGTGTGGTGTTAATGGCCTGCCCAAAGCCTTTGAATTTGAGTACCGGCAGTCCCTGATCATGATACATGGCAAGAAAGGCATCCGCTTGCGCCAGATTTCCGGGACTGAATATCGTGTCCGCGGGCAACGGACCGACCAGCGACATGCCCTGCCGCCGCAATTGATTCAGCACGGGTTCAATGACTTGCTGTTCCTCGGTGCCGAGATGCCCTCCCTCACCCGCATGCGGATTTAACCCGCACACGAATATTACCGGTTGCGCGATACCGTATTTATTTTTGAGATCCGCGTGCAATATTTCAATCACCTGCGTCAGGCGCGCCGCCGTTATCGCGTCAGCCACTTCGCGCAATGGCAAATGTGTCGTTGCCAGGGCAACCCGCAGTCCTTTGGTCTCCAGCATCATCACCGGCAATGGAGTATGGGTCAGTTCCGCCAGGAACTCGGTATGACCGGAAAACTTTATGCCTGCATCATTTATAACACCTTTATGCAGTGGCGCGGTCACCATGCCATGGCAGGCGCCGCTCAAGCAGGCTTGCGCCGCGCGCTCCAGCATGGTCAGCACATATCGCGAATTTTCAGGATTTAATTCTCCAGGCGTTACAGGGCGGGCGAGGCGGATGGGAAATACATGAATGACGCCCGGCCGCTGTGCGCCGCACGGACTGTCCGGAGCGTCAAGTAAGACGATATCAAGGCTGACATTGAGCTGCTGCGCCCGTTGTTCGATCAGCTGAGGGTCTGCGAATACAATCAGTTGCGCATCAATGTTCACCTGCGCCAGTTGCACGCAAAGATCCGGCCCGATGCCCGCGGGTTCTCCCGAAGTAATAGCCAAGCGCGGGTGCAACAGTGTATTCATGGATGGCTAGCGTATCGTGGGCATGTTTTACAAACGCAACTGGACAAATGCCTCGTCTTTGATTTGCCTTATCCAGTTTTCCAGGGCGGGTCCGAGTTTTTGCTGCAGAATAAATTCCCCGGCCTGCCGTTTGACAAATTCCTCGGTGTTGTCGTGTTCACGGCGGTCTTCCACTTTTATTAAATGCCATCCAAACTGGGTTTTAACCGGGACGCTGATCTCGCCCGGTTGCAACTGGTTCATGGCCTCCTCGAATTCCCTGACCATGACGCCCGGATTAACCCAGCCCAGGTTGCCCCCATCCGCGGCTGATCCTTTGTCATCCGAATGCGCTTTCGCGATTTGCGCGAAATCTTCCCCGCTCTCGATACGTTGCTTTAATTGCTGCAAGCGCTCCAGTGCCTCATCGCTTGCAACCAGCTCGTTGGTTTGTATCAATATATGTCTTGCCAATGTCTGCTTCACGATGTGCTGAACATCGGAACTGCGTTTTTCAGCCAGCTTGATAATATGGAAGCCGCTGGGACTGCGTATCACGCCGCTCAGTTCTCCCACTTGCATATTGCGCACTAAATCGGAAAACAGGGTGGGAATTTCCGCCAGTTTACGCCAGCCAAGATCGCCGCCAGTCAAGGCCTGCTGTCCGTCAGAATCGGCAATGGCAACCTGCGAGAAATCCTCGCCGGCCTGCAGCCGTTCCAGCAATTGCTGCGCTTTCTGCTTCACGGCCTGAATGCGTTCCGCGGCGGCCGCTTCCGGCACCACCAGCAGAATGTGCTGCAAACGGTATTCTTCGTTGGTGCTTTCCTGTAAATCCTGATTGGCAAGAAAATCCTCTATTTCCTGGTCGGTGACATTGATCTTGCGCTGAACCTCACGCTGCTGTAACCGCGAGACAATAATTTCATTCCTTATCCGTTCCCGGTATTCGCTGTAGTTCATGCCACTGGCTTCCAATGCCTGGCGAAAATCATTGATGTCCAGCCCATTCTGACTGGCAATGTTGGCAATGGCCTTATTCAGTGTTTCATCGTCCACTTTCAGCAGGCGTCTTTCCGCATGCTGCAGCTGGATGCGCGTTATCACCAGTCTGTCCAGAACCTGTTTTTCCAGAATATTATCCGGTGGCAGTTGTGTTTGCTGCGCACGCAACTGTTGCTTGATGACATTCACCTCCGTTGCCAGTTCAACGTAAGTAATTACGTCATCATTGACAATTGCAACGATGCGGTCAATGGAATTGTGTTTTTCCACGGCTGCGAATAATGCGGCGGGGAAGCAGAACATTACCAAAAGGGCTAATAGTGCTAAGCGCCGTTTTTTCGAAGAGTATTTTGGTATTTTTATCATAAGACCTGTCATTGGAATCCGGTTGCTGGAAATGCCGCCGCCTGTTAGTTAAATTCCCGGCAATATTCCTGTTTCAAAAGCTGATCTGACTTTTCTACCGACACTGGCCAGGCCTTTAAGTTCAAGCTCGAACCATACGGAGTCGTTACGGCTATCAGTGGCCAGATCGGTGATATAGTCACGATACACAAAACGGACTGACCAGCAGCAATTCTCATATTCGATTCCTCCCACCGTTTCCAGTGTTATGCTGTTCAGAAACGAATAATAATATCTCACGTAGGCTTTCCATTGCGGCCGCAACGGCCAGAGCGCGGAGAAATCCATCTGATCTATGGCGTCTTTCTCGTAGCGATAGGAAAGATGAGTGATTTTATCGCGGTTGAACTGATAACGGAACTGCACTGAGCCTTTATCCACCTCCTGTTGTATTTGATCCCATTCCACGCTGGCCGTCGCTCCGAGTTGCCTGCTCCATTGACTGCGCAATACGCCCGCCACTACGGATTGGGAACGGGACGATGGCGCTCCCCCGGGTAAAGCAACTTTCTGGTCCTTAAGATAAAAGATTTGTCCGAGACTGGCGAGTAACCGTTCATTTCCGGACTCGCTTAAAAAGCGCGTGGACAAGGAAAAACTTAACTGGTTTGCGTCTCCGATACGGTCAACGCCGGAAAAACGGTTGTCGCGAAACAGTTCAGAGTAACTAAACAAGGGCAGGATCGTGTCAAATACCGGAATGTCATCCTGGTCACGATAAGGCACATAAAGATAGTACAAACGGGGTTCCAGTGTCTGGATCAGGCCTGCCTCTGAAAAGCCGGCGTCGCGCTCGAAAATCAGGCCGCTATCGAGACTCACTTGCGGCACCGTGCGGCTGATTTGTTCCGCAAATAGCGCATCCTGGTTATCCAGCTGATATTGGGAATAACGCAGTTTTACGGATGGATCGATAAATCCTGCTGCAGCGCGGTAAGGCCAGGAGATTTCCGGCGCTACATCAAAACGCGTACCGGTAACACCTTCGGAGCGATAGAACTGGACCAGTTCCGCCGTCGCGGAAGTTTCCAGGCCAACGTCCATGATTAACGGATTAGTGATTACCTGTAATTGCGGCAACCGCTGGTAGGGCCGGTCAACAGCGGCAATGGTTTCATCCAGCGTCTGAAAGGTTTGTACTTTCGCTTTGGCGCGCCATTCAGGCGCCTGATAATCAACATCTAAAACGCGCTCCAGGTGGGTAAGACTTGAAGCACTCAGATCGTTCCAGAAATCGGCGAGATAATCTCCGTCTGAAGCATAGCTATAATGCAATTGTGTACGCCAACCGTGGCCCGGATTTCCGCTATGATTCAACGTGGCATACGTCCGGTCCTCTTCACCATATTCCCGGTCGTCAGGCAAGTGTTCCGCATACAATTCGCCTTCATGCCGCCGGTGCAGATAACGGTACTCGCCGCTAAATTGTGTGCCGCGTTTACTGTAGTAACGCGCGGTCAGCGTGGCATCCTGGTCTGGGGCAATATTAAAGTAATAGGGCAGCGATACTTCCGTACCCGACGCATTGGATGTTCCAAAATTCGGCGCGAGAAATCCTGTCTTCCGCCCTTTGATCGGCAGGCTCATATACGGCAGATATAAAAAGGGAACTTTCATAAACTCCAGGCGCGCGTGCTTGGCCTTGCCCACATTTTTTTCGAGATCCAGGTGCAGGCTGGATGCTTTTAATACCCAGCTTTCATTCTCCTTGTCACAACTGGTAAACAACACCTGATCCAGCTGCAATACGTCTTCACTGAGTATCGATATTGACTGGGCCCTGCCGCGGAGATGATTTTCCAGCAGCCAGAACTCAGCATCGCTAATACTGCCTACATCGTTCTCAACCTCAACATCCGCTTTGTTTCCCAATAAAACATGGCTGCCCGTTTGATAACGCACTGAGCCTTCGGCGTATATCTTGTTGGTTAACCGGTCATAAACAGCATGATCGGTGAAGATGTTTCCTTGCGCTTGCTGCAGAACGACATTCCCTTCGAAATGATAGATCCGGAGTTTTTCAATCCGCGCCTTGTCCGCGGTAACCAATATTTCATCTTCGGCAAGTTGTACACCTTTCACTGCGCTATCGGCCAGTAAGTTCGGTGGCGCAAATTGCGTACTGCAATACTGCCAGCGTTTGTCAGCTTCCGCGGCAGTAAGTTGTGGGACATTGAGCAGCAGACCACAAATTAGCGTTAATCCGGCAAGCCGGATTGGCAAGGCATAACATTTACGCAACCATGCCATTGGCGGGTTGCCTTGTGGGTTTCTTCATTATGTTCAGGAATGTCATCGAATCGATTGTTATTGCAATTATTTGCCAATACAAAAACTGGCAAAGATTTTTCCTAATAAATCATCCGGAGAAAATTCACCGGTAATTTGCGACAGTTGTTGTTGAGCCAGCCGCAATTCTTCAGCCAATAGTTCACCGGCCCGGTTAATCGTCAGTTGCTGCTGACTCAGCCGCACATGCCGCAGCGCCGCGTGCAGCGCTTCCAGATGACGCCGCCGCGCCATGAAACCACTATCCCCTGGATGCTGATAACCGGCACAGTCTTTCAGATGATTGCGTAACGCTGCAAGACCGGCACCCGTTTTGGCCGAAATTAAAAATTGCGGATATGGTTCCAATGGCTTTACAGAGCGTTCGGACATTAAATCCATTTTATTATATACGATGGTAATGCCGGGACCGGCGGCTTTCAGCTCCTGTAACAGCGGATCACTCAATGCGTTGTCATAGCCGGTGGCATCCACCAGATACAGGATACGGTCAGCCCGGCTAATTTCTTTCCAGGCGCGGCGAATGCCTTCCTCTTCCACCACATTGGAACCTTTGCGCAGACCCGCGGTGTCGATAATGTGTAATGGCAATCCATCGATCTGAATATGTTCCCGCAATACATCACGTGTCGTGCCGGGTATGTCCGTGACGATTGCGCTTTCCCTGCCGGTTAATTGATTCAGCAAGGTGGATTTGCCGGCGTTGGGCCGGCCGGCGATAACAACGCTCATACCATCGCGCAACAGTTGTCCCTGGCGCGCCTCAGAGAGGGTTTGTTGTAACTGAGTAACAAGGAAATTTAATTGTTCGCCAATCTGCGCATCCTGCAGAAAATCAATCTCTTCTTCCGGAAAATCAATCGCTGATTCAATATACGTGCGAATTTCAATCAGGGAATCCACCAGTTGGTGGATGCGTCTGGAGAACTCGCCTTGCAGAGAGCGGAGCGCCGAGCGGGCCGCTTGCTCCGAAGCGCTATCAATCAGATCGGCAATGGCTTCGGCTTGCGCGAGATCCAGTTTGTCATTTAGAAACGCCCGTTCGCTAAACTCGCCGGGCCGCGCCAGGCGCACGCCAAGACCGGCAATGCGCTTGATCAACATGTCCATCACTACCGGGCCGCCGTGCCCTTGCAGCTCCAGCACATCTTCACCTGTAAATGAATGGGGGGAGGAGAAATACAGAGCCAGTCCAATATCAATGGTTTCGCCGCTGGCATCCTTAAAAGGCAAATATTCCGCAACGCGTGGCGGGGGGATTTTGCCAAGAATCGCTTTGGCAACCTCGGTACAGAGCGGACCGGAAATGCGGATAACACCAATGCCACCACGCCCCGGCGGGGTAGCCAGGGCGGTAATGGTATCCATGGCTTGCGGTAAACTTGCCACGCTTATCTCGAACAGGAAACTGGATAGATTAATCGTTTAACTGACAGCACGCTCGATCTTGCGCGTGATAACCCATTGTTGAATGATAGATAGTATATTGTTTGCGACCCAATACAACACCAGACCGGATGGGAAAAACGCAAAAAACAAGGTAAAGACGATTGGCAAAAAGCTCAGTATTTTTGCCTGCATGGGATCCATTGGCGCCGGATTCAGTTTTTGCTGAATAAACATGCTGGCACCCATAATCAGCGGCAACACATAATAAGGATCCTTGGCTGACAAGTCATCGATCCACAGGATAAACGGCGCCTGGCGCAGTTCCACGCTTTCCAAGAGCACCCAGTACAGGGCAATAAACACCGGTATCTGCACCAGCATGGGCAAACACCCGCCCAAAGGATTGATTTTTTCCTTTTTATAAAGATCCATCATGGCCTGGCTCATGCGTTGCCGGTCATTGCCATAACGTTCCCGCAAGGCCGTTATTTTGGGCTGAAATTTACGCATGTTCGCCATGGAGCGGTACGCCGCCTCAGACAACTTGTAAAACACCAGTTTAATAACCAGGGTCACTAATATAATTGCCCAGCCCCAGTTTTTTACGTAATCGTGGATGAAATCCAGCAGCCAGAACAGCGGGTCCGCTAGAATGGTTAACACCCCGTAATCAACCGTAAGTTGCAGATTCGGAGCCGCTTTGGCCAACCGGTCCCGTTCCTTGGGTCCAATATACAGGCTGCTGTCGAGTCTGCTGGTTTGCCCGGCAGCCACCTTGATTTCATCCGTGGATAGGCCGATGAGGTAGCGGCCGTTGTCGAGCGCTTTGGTGTAAAAGTAACTATATTGATCCTGCCTGGGAATCCAGGCGCCGATAAAATAATGCTGGATCATGGCGACCCAGCCACCTTTGATAAAATTCTGCTCCGCTTTCCAGGTGGCCATGTCATCCAGTTCAACTTTTTCATACTTGTTGATTTCATTGGATACAATGCCACCCGTGTAGGTGTAGATAAAGCGAGACTGTTCCTGCGCGGTGACTTCATTGCGCTGCAACTGCCGGTAAAACCGGCCGGACCAGTCCTGAGTGGTGCCATTGTTAATGGTAACGGCCAGATCTATTGCGTAGCTATCGCGGTAAAAGGTGTAAATTTTATTGATAGTAAAGCCATCTTTGCCCTGCCAGTTGAGCGTAACGTCAATTTTGTCCTGTGCTTCGCCGAGCTTGTATTCAGATTGCGCGCTGCTGAAAACCGCGTGATGATCCGCTGATTGCCCTGAGCTGGCCACTATGCCGGATTGGGCAATTAATATCCGTGGCAATGTGTCGTTGAACAACACCACCGGTTTATCGGGCTCCTTCAGATTTTCCGGGTAAGACAGCAGAGATGCTTTACGAATGTCCCCACCCGTGGCGTCGATCTCGATATCCAGCAAGTCAGTCAACACATGAATCCGTTGCGCCTGGCTTAATATTCCACTAACCGCTTGCTCAATGGATGCTGGTCCGGGTGGCAGTGGTTCTCCAGTGGCAGGTTTAGCGCTTGGAACATCCTGGCGTGGAACCTGCGGTTCGGGGGGCTGATCAGGCGGAATCGCGGCTTGACTGGGTGGTGCTTCGATGCCGGTGGTGACTGGCTTGGGCGAGAATTGCTCTTGCCAGGCATTGTACATCAGTAAAATAACCAGGGATAAAGCGATAAACAAAAACAGGCGTTGATTTTCCATTGCACCACTCAGTCTTTTTTATTGGTATTGTTCGGCACCGGATCATAACCTCCTTCATGCCACGGATGACAACGGGATACACGGCGAATTGTCAGGGATAGTCCTTTCAAGGTTCCGTGTTCCTTTACCGCCGTTAGCGCGTAATGTGAACAACTCGGATAATACCGGCAATGGGTGCCCAAATAGGGACTCAGTAAGTACTGATAACTTTTGATCATTGTGATGAGGAGTTTTTGCATTTTGCCGTCAAGTTTTTCCAATGAACATCCAAACAATCAAATATCTCTTGATTAGATACCTGTGCTGCGCGGTTTTGCCCAATGACAACAATATCGATATTAGGTAACTCATGCTGATGGCGGCGAAAACTTTCCCGTATCAGCCGCTTCAAACGATTCCGGGCCACTGCCGTCTTAATTCGTTTTTTTGACAGCGCCAGTCCCAAACGCGCCTGATGACACTCATTGGATACTGCTAGTAAAGTGAGTAACTGATCAGCCGATTTATATTGAGTATTATTAAAAACTTGCTGGAATTCCCGACTATGAAGCAGCCTGTGTTGGCGGGTAAAGCATGAGTTGGAAGCCATGCAATTTTATCAGCCTGTCCAATTTATCTGAACGCATCATGATCTGATGCAGGTGGTGCAATATCGAGTATTTGTCCAGCACGCACCACAAAGCAGCCTTGTGCATGGCTGTCAGTTTTTTTTATCGCTGATTATTTAATAGCCGCAACATTTAATGGCACGCTAAACGCTTACCCGCTTACGGCCCTTGGCCCGGCGCGCATTAAGAACGCGGCGGCCTCCTTTGGTGCTCATGCGGGCGCGGAAACCGTGTGTTCTCTGGCGATGTAACTTACTGGGTTGATAGGTTCTTTTCATAACATTCCCATATTTTCAGTTCGCAGGCGTAGCCTGAATTATAGTCCGTAGAATCCTAATAAAAGCGGCGTAGAATACTTTGAATGTCCCGCTGGCGTCAAGCAACAATCCGGGAAAAATTTTCGCTATGGGTGTGGATAACTTTTACTTTCGGGAGTAGACTCGTCGGTCTTTCACCAGAATACGCCGCATGGCTGCATAGCCGCAAGCTACACAACATAGAACAAACTGACAAACTAGCTAGCAAGCTAAGAGAGACAGCGACAGCACATCACATAAGGGAGGATTTGCAGTGGGGACCTGGCAAACTTGTCTTGACCGCTTGGAGGGCGAACTGACCGCCCAGCAATTTAACACCTGGATCAGGCCTCTGCAAGCCATCGAAGATAAGGGAACCCTGCGGATACTGGCTCCGAACCAGTTTGTGTTGGACTGGGTAAATAACCGGTTCCTGGATAGGATTACCATGATTCTGGGCGATCAAAATCCCGGTCTTCAAACTCAACGCGTAAGCCTGGAAATCGCTGACGAACTCACCGCAGGTGTTTCGAACGCAAGTACGGACGATTTACGCGCACTGCAAACCAAACCGAAAGCAATTGCTACGCCGGATGAAATCCCAAAACCACGGCGCGCAAGTGACATCGTTCATAATTCCAATCTAAATGCCAACCTGACATTTGAGAATTTCGTAGAAGGTAAATCCAATCAGTTAGCGCGAGCGGCAGCATTTCAGGTAGCCGGCAATACCGGGGAAACTTACAATCCTTTGTTCATCCAAGGTGGAGTTGGCCTGGGTAAAACCCATCTCATGCACGCAATCGGCAACGAGATTATCGCCAGAGATCCGAATGCGCGGGTGATCTATCTGCATTCGGAGCGTTTTGTACAGGATATGGTAAAAGCGTTACAGCACAACGCGATTAATGACTTCAAGCGCTACTACCGGTCTGTCAATGCGCTGTTGATCGACGATATTCAATTCTTCGCCGGTAAGGAACGGTCACAGGAAGAGTTTTTTCATACCTTCAACGCCCTTCTGGAAGGACAACAGCAGGTCATATTGACCTGTGACCGTTATCCGAAAGAGGTTACCGGTCTGGAGGAACGGTTGAAATCCCGCTTTGGCTGGGGACTCACTGTCGCGATCGAGCCGCCGGAACTAGAAACACGAGTGGCTATCCTGATGAGTAAAGCTCAACAAATCCGTATCGATCTGCCCCAGGAGGTCGCCTTTTTTATTGCCAAACGTATACGATCCAATATCCGTGAGCTGGAAGGGGCTCTGCGCCGAGTGATCGCCAATGCCAAGTTCACCGGTCAAAACATCACGCTGGATTTTGCCAAGGAAGCATTGCGTGATTTATTGGCCTTACAGGATAAACTGGTTACCATTGAAAACATCCAGAAAACCGTGGCGGAATATTACAAAATCCGGGTGAATGAATTGCTTTCCAAGAAACGGAACCGGTCTCTGGCAAGGCCGCGTCAACTTGCAATGGCGCTGGCAAAGGAGCTTACCAACCATAGCCTACCGGAGATCGGTGATGCATTTGGGGGAAGAGATCACACAACTGTGCTTCATGCATGCAGAAAAATTGACAGTCTTAAAATTAGCGATAGCCGCATTAAGGAAGATCATTCCAACCTGTTAAGAACATTGTCATCCTGATGTGTTTAATCTGTGGATAAAACTAAGAAAATTGAATGCACTCAAATCATTCACAAGTTACCCACAAATTGTAAGAACGTTGTAATGTACTTATACCGTCTTTTTGTCAGTATGTAACTTATTGAAAAATATAATAAAAATATATTTATCCACAGAATGACTGTAGCTTAACAATAGTAATAATAGATTTTATATACACATTATTTAAATAATAAACTTCTACAGGGACTGGATGTATGAGATTTACCGTACAACGCGAGAATATTTTAAAGCCGCTTCAGTTTGTCATTGGTGTTGTTGAAAAACGCCAGACACTGCCGGTGTTATCCAATGTGTTAATCGAAGCAAAAGATAATACTCTGAGTTTTACAGCGACAGATCTGGAAGTCGAAATTGTTGCCAGTGTGCAGTTAGATATCAGTGAAAAGGGATTAATAACGCTGCCAGCAAGAAAATTTGTTGATATTTGTAGGGCGCTCCCGGAAGACTCGAAAGTTGATGTGTGGCTGGACGCAGAAAAAGATCGTGTTGTTATTCGTTCAGGAAGGAGCCGTTTTAATTTGGCCACGTTACCAGCAACTGATTTTCCTAACATTGAAGAAGTTAAAGGACAGACAAACTTTACAATACCCCAAAGTGTACTGAAAAATTTGATCGAGAAAACTCAATTCTCTATGGCGCAACAAGACGTACGGTTTTATTTGAATGGATTGCTGCTTGAAGTGTCAGATCAGGTTATTAAAGCGGTAGCCACTGATGGGCACCGTTTGTCTTATTGTGAACGAGATGTAGATGTAGCACCAAAATCACGCATACAGGTGATTTTGCCGCGTAAAGGTGTAGTGGAACTGGCCAAGTTGTTGGAAGACTCAGAAACATTAGCTGAGGTAATTATAGGCACCAACCATATACGAGTTAATTTACCAAATGTTCAATTTACATCAAAGCTGGTGGATGGGCAGTTTCCGGATTACGAAAGAGTTATTCCAAAGCACGGCAACAAGGAGGTTATTACCAATCGTGAATTACTAAGGTCTGCATTAGTGCGTACGTCAATTTTATCAAATGAAAAATACCGCGGTATACGTATCCGATTACAACCAGGTTTGCTACAGGCTCAAGCACACAATCCGGAAATGGAAGAGGCGGAGGAAGAAGTCGAGGTCTCATATCAGGGTGATAATTTGGAGATAGGTTTTAATGTCAATTATTTGATGGAAGCGTTGGCAGCGATTCCCGGCGAATCTGTGAAAATGATCTACGCTGATCCCAACAGCAGTTGTTTGATATTACCTGTGAATGAGAACGTAGGATGTAAATATGTTGTGATGCCTATGCGGCTTTAAATTTAAAGTCTAAACAACGCCAAATCGCAGTTTTACACAATATGAAGATGCATGGCCATTGAAGAAATAGCGATCGATAATTTTCGCAATCTTACACATGTTCGGTTGTGCCCTTCCCCTCATATAAATCTTGTCGTAGGTAAAAATGGAAGCGGTAAAACTAGTTTCTTGGAAGCGATTTATCACTTAGGTACGGCACGCTCGTTTCGTACAGCCCAAAGTAATTTGCTTATCAGTATGGGGGCGAAAAAATTTACTTTATATTCCAGAATAAAAAAAGCTGGTGTAGCAGTAGGAGTGGGCATTTCCAGGGAAAAAAAACAAATAAAAATTAAAATCGGTAACCACCCAATCAGTAACTCCTCAAAATTGGCAGAAATACTACCAGTACAATTGATCAATCCTGATGTTCATAAAATGATGGAGGATGGGTCAAGGTATCGAAGGCGTTTTATAGAATGGGGCGTGTTCCACGTGAAACCAAATTACCTTACGATGTGGCGGCAATGTACTCACATATTGAAACAACGCAACGCAGCGCTTCGACACAATGTAAGTTTAAACGAGCTAGCATTATGGGATGATGCACTATGTGACATATCTCAACATGTCAATGAGGCCCGGTTAGATTATATCCAACGTCTTTATCCTTATATCGATAAATTGTTTTCTAAAATATCTGAATTGCACCCTATAACGATAGCACTAGATCAAGGTTGGCCAGAAGGTTCGAAATTATTAGACGTCCTTAGAGATAATCGTGCATCCGACAAGAAGAAAGGATTCACTCATTATGGCCCCCATAGGGCTGATCTAAAAATTTTTTTTGGGAATGTTAAGGCAAAAGATATCATTTCCCGAGGGCAGCAAAAACTAGTCACCGCCCTATTGAAAGTTGCACAAACGCAGCAATTGCTAGATTCTGGCTCCGGAAGTGATCCCATATTACTGGTCGACGATTTACCGGCAGAATTGGATCGCGTAATGATGTGCATACTGTTTGAAGAAATTACGTCATTACCTATACAAAGCTTCATAACAACGACAGATTTGACCAGTTTCCCAATAGTCGGTTTCAAAGATGCGCATCATAGAGTGTTTCACGTGGAACATGGTTCCATAGAATAACGCATTTGACTGGCTAGTGAGTCTTTAGAACCAAATTTCGCAATTTTTATCTAATAAATGTCGAGTTTTAATAAATTTGTTCCACGTGAAACATGCCCTATACCGTATACCATCCTAGGCTACCAAAAAGTCGGCAAATTGTTGAAATTAAGTTTATAATGCGCGATCGCTACCGTTTTGGCAGTGTCATTTTTTCTTTCATCTCCCGTTTGATTGAGGTCTGTTATGTCAGAATCATCCACATATGATTCCAGTAATATCAAGGTCCTGAAAGGTTTGGATGCCGTGCGCAAACGGCCTGGAATGTATATCGGTGATACTGATGACGGGACCGGTCTGCATCATATGGTATTTGAGGTAGTCGATAACGCCATTGATGAAACCTTGGCGGGGTATTGCACGGAAATCAATGTCATCATACATAGCGATGGTTCCGTCACAGTTACGGATAATGGCCGAGGCATTCCAGTAGATATTCATAAAGGTGAGGGTAAATCTGCTGCTGAAGTAATTATGACGGTACTGCACGCCGGTGGAAAATTTGATGACAATTCCTATAAAGTAGCGGGTGGTTTACACGGTGTCGGTGTATCAGTAGTAAATGCTTTATCGGAATGGTTGCGTCTGACAATTTATCGCTCTAAAAAAATCCATTACCAGGAATATCGCTTTGGAGATGCAGTCGAGCCACTAAAAGTGGTTGGGGATACGGATCGAACCGGCACAGAAATACGTTTTAAACCATGTCCAAAAATATTCAGCGATACAGAGTATCACTACGATATTCTGGCTAAGCGTGTGAGAGAATTATCATTTCTGAATTCCGGTGTGCGTATCCAGCTTTCGGATGAGCGCTCCGGTAAACAGGACAAATTTGAATACAAAGGTGGTATCAAAGCATTTGTGGAGCACCTTAACCGGAATAAGACACCTCTGCATGAAAATGTTTTTTATTTCGACGTTGTGAAAGACAATATTCAAGTCGAATTGGCCATGCAATGGAATGATTCCTATCAGGAAAACATATTTTGTTTTACCAATAATATTCCCCAACGGGATGGTGGAACTCATTTAGCTGGTTTTCGCAGTGCTCTCACCCGTACCCTCAATCAATATATTGAAAAGGAAGGTTCCGCTAAAAAAGCCAAGGTCCAGACATTGGGAGATGACTGCCGGGAAGGCTTGACCGCTGTGCTTTCCGTAAAAGTTCCGGATCCTAAGTTTTCATCTCAAACCAAAGATAAATTGGTGTCTTCCGAAGTAAAGGGCGCGGTGGAATCTGCTGTGGCCGAAAAATTCAACGAGTTTTTAATGGAACATCCAGCGGATGCGAAAGCCGTAGTCAGCAAAATTATCGAAGCTGCACGTGCACGGGAAGCTGCTCGTAAAGCCCGAGAAATGACCCGCCGTAAGGGTGCCCTGGATGTGGCCGGTTTGCCCGGCAAGTTAGCCGATTGCCAGGAAAAAGATCCTGCACTTTCCGAATTATTCCTGGTTGAGGGCGATTCCGCAGGTGGTTCGGCAAAACAAGGCCGTGACCGGAAATATCAAGCTATACTGCCATTGAAAGGTAAAATTCTTAATGTTGAAAAAGCCCGTTTTGACAAGATGCTATCTTCGGCAGAGGTCGGTACTTTAATTACAGCATTAGGATGCGGTATTGGACGGGAAGAATTTGATGCCAATAAACTGCGCTATCATCGAATCATTATAATGACCGATGCGGATGTCGATGGATCTCATATCCGCACTTTATTACTCACCTTTTTCTATCGCCAAATGCCAGAACTTATCGAGAGGGGGCATATATTTATTGCCCAGCCACCTTTGTACAAAGTTAAAAAAGGAAAGCAAGAGCGTTATGTCAAAGACGATACAGAGTTAAATGATTACTTGCTCCAGGTTGCATTGGAAAATGCGCAACTGTTTGTACGTCCGGATGCTCCGCCAATTACCGGTGTGACCCTGGAAACCCTAGCCAAGCAATTTTTAACAGTAACGGCAACTATTGATCGCTTGTCCCGGCGTTATCATGCTCACGTATTGGAAAAAATGATTTATATGCCGAAGTTTACAGCAGATACTATGAAGGACAAAACCGCAACGGAGTCATGGTTCAAGGAGCTGAATTCCCGATTGAACGGAGATGGGAACATCAGTGTTCGCTATAAGATCTCGGTGGAACAGGATACAGAACACGGTGGATATCTCGCCATCGTTAGAGCAATTAGCCATGGTGTTGCGAACGAACGAATCATCACATCAGAATTTTTCAGTTCAACCGAGTACGAGAGCATAGTTACCCTGGGTGGCCAACTGGATGGTTTGTTGGAAGAGAGCGCTTTTATTCAGCGTGGTGAACGTAGCAAACCTAGCGCTCAGTTTAATGAAGTTCTGAATTGGTTAATGGAGGAAGCCAAGCGCGGCCAACACATCCAACGCTATAAAGGTTTAGGTGAAATGAATCCCGAGCAGTTGTGGGAAACTACTCTTGATTCTCACTCACGCCGTTTATTACAGGTAAAAATAGACGACGCAATTGCTGCAGATGAAGTATTTACTACCTTGATGGGTGATCAAGTCGAACCGCGCCGGGAATTTATCGAGGCAAATGCATTACAGGTTGCCAATCTGGATGTTTAATGGTTACAGCACTAAGTATGGTTATTTATTGATCATTCCTAGTGCTGCTTCGCCTTTAACTTAACTGGATTTCTTGTGGTATTCCACCACCCGTTCTACTTCATTGCGTGATCCGAGGATTACCGGTACCCGTTGGTGCAGCCCTTCCGGTTGGAGTTCCATAATACGAGCAAGCCCGGTAGTACTCATACCCCCCGCCTGTTCGACAATAAACGACATGGGATTGGCTTCATACATCAAGCGCAGTTTGCCGGGTTTGCTGGGGTCCTTGATATCTTTGGGATACATAAAAATGCCACCACGCGTCAGGATTCGATACACCTCTGCCACCATGGAAGCAACCCAACGCATATTGAAGTCTTTTTTGCGGGGACCGGTTTTACCAGCCAGGCACTCATCAATATAGCGCTTAACTGGTGCTTCCCAAAAACGCTGGTTGGACATATTAATCGCAAACTCAGAGGTGTCAGCTGGAATGGTCATATTAGGATGGGTGAGGATAAATTCACCAATGTTATGATCCAAAGTAAAACCGTTGACGCCATTTCCTGTTGTCAGAACCAGCATGGTGCAAGGTCCGTAAAGTGTAAAGCCGCCACAGACCTGCTGGACACCCGGCTGTAAAAAATCTTTTGCCACGGGATTAGCTACACCTTCGGGACAACGCAGTATGGAAAAAATACTGCCCACTGACAGGTTCACATCAATATTGGATGACCCATCCAGAGGATCAAAAGTCAGAAGATACTTTCCTTTGGGATACTGCGGAGGAATATGATAAATATCGTCCATCTCTTCGGACGCCATCGCCGCCAGGTGACCACCCCATTTATTGGCGTTGATAAAAATCTCATTAGAAAGCACATCGAGTTTTTTTTGCGTCTCACCTTGTACATTTTCGCTGCCGGCTGTTCCCAGTATACCTACCAGGGCACCCTGATTAACCGCTGCGGATATTGCCTTGCACGCCGTTACAACATCGTTTAGTAAGGCGGTAAATTCGCCGGATGCGGAAACACAACGGCGTTGTTCTTCAATAATAAATTGGGTAATGGTTTCACCGGTATGCATAGAATTTCCTTCAGCTCTATCTCACAATTACAGAATACATTATCTACTTCAACAAGGGCGGCAGATTCTAACAGAATTATGTTTAGGTATTAAGCAATTATTAGCAAAAAATTACGTTAAAGTTGCCTAAGCTATTAGCAACGCATAGCATTGGCATTTTGTTTAAGAAGAGCGCCTTTATAATGACAGAAATCGTTCGAATCGCCACCCGGCGCAGTCCTTTGGCCCTATGGCAGGCGGAATATGTGAGATCCTGCCTGATAGCCACACATCCTGGCATCAAAGTGGAATTGGTCAAAATGGTTACCCAGGGTGACAAAATCCTTGATACACCCTTGGCCAAAGTCGGTGGCAAAGGTTTGTTTGTGAAAGAACTGGAAGTTGGCTTGTTGCAGGGCGACGCAGACATTGCGGTGCATTCCATGAAGGATGTGCCTGTGGATTTTCCCGAAGGATTGCACCTGGGTGTAATTTGTCAGCGCGAAGATCCGCGTGACGCGTTTGTGTCCAATGAGTATGCCGATATCAAAGCGTTGCCTCATGGAGCCATTGTTGGAACGTCAAGCCTGCGGCGGCAATGCCAATTGAGGGCCTGGCGTCCCGATCTGCAGATCAAGGACTTGCGCGGTAACGTCAATACACGGCTCAGTAAACTGGATCATTCTGAATACGATGCCATCATTCTGGCAAGCGCCGGACTGATACGGCTGGGATTCAAAGAACGCATACGCCAGTATCTCTCAATTGATATCAGTCTGCCTGCCGTTGGCCAGGGCGCGGTCGGCATTGAATGCCGCATCGACGATGCGCGGATCAATAAGCTTATTGCGCCGCTCAATCATGACGAAACCAGAACTTGCGTTTTGGCCGAGCGCGCCATGAATCAGCGGCTTGAGGGTGGTTGTCAGGTTCCCATTGCAGGGTACGCTGAATTACAGTACGGGCAGATTAAAATGCGCGGCCTGGTCGGACGGCCAGACGGTAAGCAAGTGGTGCGTGGTCAGATAGAGGGTTCGGCGAAAAACGCGGAGCAGCTTGGCATTATGCTGGCAGATGATTTGTTGTCCCGTGGCGCCAGGGAAATCCTGCAAGAAGTTTATTCCGGTGGTTAAACCTTTGAACGGTGTGACAGTCCTTGTAACACGTCCGGCCCACCAGGCTGATCATTTATGCCAGTTGATTCGGTCGCAGGGCGGGTCGGCTTTACGTTTCCCCCTGCTTTCGATTATCGGTCCGCGTGATCCGGAAGTCTTGAAAAATATTACGAAGCGCCTGGCTGATTTTGATATGGTGATTTTTATCAGCCCCAATGCCGTCGACTGGGGCATGAAGGTCATCGGGGAGCAGGGCGGATTGCCGGCCAATATCAAAGTTGCCGCTGTTGGAAAAGGCAGCGCCCGGCAATTGGCAAAACATGGAGTAAAAACCGATATTTTTCCGCCACAACAATTTAATAGTGAAGCCTTGCTGGCTATGGAAGAAATGCAATTGGTTGCAGGGAAGCGCATTGTTATCTATCGGGGCGAAGGAGGGCGTGAACAGCTGGCCGAAGTTTTGCGTGAACGGGGCGCAAAGGTTGAATACGCCGAATGCTACCTCCGGGAAAAACCCGAACTTGATCCCAATGAATTAGCCAGACATCTGTCCCAGGGTGATATCAATATTGTAACGGTCACCAGTTGCGAAAGCCTGCAAAATCTTCATGATTTAGTGGAAGGCCCGGCCCGTTCAGCCTTGTTGGCGTTACCTATAATAGTGGTCAGTGAGCGCGCCCAGCTTTTGGCCAAGGCGTTGGGTTTCAAATTGCCTGCGATTATCGCGGAGAAACCGGGCGATGAAGAGATGGTGCGGGCTGTTATAAACTGGCGATTACACATTTCCAGGATTGGTTAAAAGTAGGTATCCAGTTCATGAGTAATAGCAAAAGCGGCGGACAAAGTACTGACACCAAATCAACAACATCAACCGATTCCGGGCCTGCGGAGACATCAGTCATTAAAACTGAAAACCAAAATGTTGAAATGAATAACACAAACGCAGAATCCTCATCTTTGTCAGCGCACGATGAAAGGAATTCCAAAACACCTCGCAAAAAGGCTGCTCAGCATCCTAAAAAAAGAGCCGTTCCCTGGGCAGCCATATTCGCCGTGGTACTGATTATTGGCCTGGGTCTGGGCAATTATTGGCAATACCAGCAGGGACAACAACTAAAACAAATTATAGAGCGCGTCGCCGGACAACAATCTTCCCAGGGCGAACAGATCGATGCCATTGAAAAAAATGTGACGGAAATGCAGAACGGGTATAAATCACTCACGTCACAAGTTGACCAGACTGAAATGGGGCGGCGGACTCTGCTCGGCACGGTGGAGCAAATGTCCCAGCAGATAAAATCCCTGGCTGCGGTCAAAGGAAAAGAACCGTTGTTTTGGCGCGTATCGGAAGTGGAGTATTTATTGACGGTGGCTAATCACCGCCTGGTGCTGGAGCGCGATGTTCTCACTGCAAAAACCGCGCTGCAGGATGCCGACAACCGCCTGCGCATTATTGCCGACCCGGCATTGATTCCGGTACGGGAAAAAATTTCTCAAGAGATCAACCTGCTTAATAATGTGCTACTGCCGGATATTCCCGGCATGACGGCGCAACTGCGCAGTGTGATAGAAGGCGTGCATCAATTACCATTCGAGAAAAAAATTCTCGCCCTGGAATCTGAACCCACATCTGAATCCGAAAAAGAATTTAAAGGTGTTGGCAATTTCCTGAAAACCGTATGGCGTGATCTGGTGGACGGTTTATTCAAAGTTCAGCGCAGTAGTCAGCCCATCGAACCATTACTGCCGCCCGAGGAAAAACTTTACCTCGTTTATAATCTGGAACTCAAACTCGAGCAGGCGCGTGTTTCGTTATTGAATCAGGATACAGCGCTTTTTCGCACCAATCTTGAGGATGTTGAAAAATGGGTTGGTAATTATTTTGACAGGGAATCCGTGACGGTTATCAATCTGTTGCAAATGGCTGGGAACCTCAAGCAAGTGGAATTACAGCCGCCATTGCCTGATATTAGCGCTTCCTTGCGAGAGCTACGCTCATGGCTGGAGACGCAGAAGCAGGAAAGTGTGGCAAGCCGCCAAAACGCCCTGACGCTGGCGCAATTCACACGCTTTGCCGCCGGGGCGGATAATCCATGAAGTGGCTTTCTTATACGTTAATTACCATTATTATCATGGCCTCCCTGACCTTGCTGGCAATGGAAAACAGGGGCTATGTATTGATAAGCGCGCGGGGTTACACGATTGAGTCTTCGCTGGTTACGTGGATAGTGTTGCTGATCATCGCGTTTTTGAGCGTCCATTATACCCTGCGGTTTCTGGCAAACCTGTTTCAAATGCCAAGGGGTATGAAGATTTGGCGGGAGCAACGCCGGCAGGAGCGCGCAAACCAGACTTTACTGGACGGTCTCGTTAAGCTGGCGGAAGGTGACTGGCGGCGGGCGGAGAAAGATGTGCTGAAACATATCAATGACAGCCGCGCTCCGATGCTGAATTACCTGGCGGCTGCGCGCGCTGCTCACGAGCTCAATGAATACGATCGCCGGGATCGTTATCTGAAATTGGCGGGGCAAAATGCCAGTGTCAACGATGCTGGTGTCAAACTCACCCAGGTGGAATTGCAGCTCAGCCAACACCAGCAAGAACAGGCGTTGGCAACCTTACGGACATTGCAACTGGTGAATCCTCAGCACCGTACCGTGTTAAAAACCCTCGCCAATCTTTATCTTGACATGGGGGAATGGAATAACCTGATTGACATGATTCCGCAATTGCGCCGCCGTAAAGTATTTACAGCCGGGGAACTGGATACGTTGGAGCGCCGTGCCTATAAAGCTTTTTTGTCCCCTCACCCGCCCGCATCGGCGAAACAATTACAGGATCTTTGGTATCGGATACCACAACACGTGCAAAATCATATTGAGGTTTTGACGACATATATTCAGCTGCTGCTGGATCTGGGTAACAGTGATATTGTGGAGCCTATGATTCGCAATGCATTAAAACGGGAATGGAACAGTGAATTGGTGCGTTTATATGGTGTTATTGATGGCGCTGATCCCAGAGCTCAATTGGCGTATGCTGAGCACTGGCTTGAGCGTGAAGGCAGTGATCCGGTTTTACTCTTGACCCTGGGGCGGCTATGTTTGCGCAACCGGTTATGGGGTAAGGCGCGGAGTTATTTTGAAGCGAGTGTCGCGGCCAATGGGCCGGCGGAAACTTATAATGAACTGGCGCATCTGCTGGAAACTATGGGTGAAAGCGAATTGGCCATGCGGTATTACCGGGAAGGCCTCGCCAAAACATCTCATTGCGAACACAGCGTTGCGGCTGGTTCCAGGTTACTCGAGCTGGAACATCAGCCTCTGCAAAAACCCCAGACGCTGATATCCGCGCGGAAATAGTATTCATTGGTGATTACCGGGCGCAGCGTGTAGATTTACTCGCTGCGTGAGTTAATTGCTCTTATTACTTGAAATCGTCCTAAGTTAATCCGTCCACCCCCCTGTAATTAATGCGTCACATTGCTTCCAGTGAATTAAAACAAATCATTTCAGCTCAACCAACCAAGACCGGCGATGTCTTGCTATTTAAAAGTTTGTCGAGCGACGCGGGGCATTTTATGGATATTCCCCGCCTGTCGGCGGATACGATGCCTGAGCGCTTCAGATTAGCCATCATTGTAGAAACAGTCTGCCGGCATACGCCAATCATGTCGGCTATTTCCTGATGCGTTAATTGCATATCAATGTAAATTTCATTCCCGGCGCGGCTGCCATACAATTGGGCAAATCGATGCAGGAGATTAACCAGGCGGCTGTGGGCGTTATCGCAGGTTATATGTAATAGCAGGTTACCCAGGGATCTGACCCGTGAGCTGAGCTGTTCAATGATGATCAGTCCCAGCCTGGGTTTTTCCAGCAGCAGCTGATTAAATTCATATCTTGAGATCGCCCATACTTTGGATGGCGCCAACGCTTGCGCATACAAACCACTATCGTAGTCATAAACGTTTTGCGACAAGCCAAAAATTTCTCCGGGACAGCAAAACCATTGTATACATTCCTGGCCCAGAGCTGACAATCGGGATAGTTTCACCCTCCCTTCAACCAAGACGTAAATGGCATTACTAGTCAGGTTGGCCTGGAATATATATTCCTTTCTTTTGAAACTAAGACAAGTGGCAATTGCCTCCAGTGAGCGCTGTTCGTTCTGATCAAGTTTTTGCAGAAAGCCAAACGATGCATCATCCTTATACATGCGGCTGCTCCTGAAGGGGTGAACGTTAATAGGGTTACCTTTCGCCTATGGTTTAAAAGTATTTTTTCACATCCCGCCGAAAGCTGTCGCATACGCGACAGACTTCAGCAAAGTCTTCTATAGAATAACGCTGTTAAGGAATTAGTCTAGTTTAACAATGACTGTTTATTACATAACAAATATCACAGTCTTTCATTTTCCAACATTGCACAATTAATGAACTGCTGTTGTTCAAGCCGGGGAGGATAACTTTTTGTCACACATTGATCGCGTCGGTGGCGAGGATCTGGTTATCGATAGTGTGAATTTTTCCTACGGTGGAAAACTATCCATCTTTCTGAATCTCAATTTGAACGTTAAGCCCGGTGAATTTTTATCCATTATCGGTCCTTCGGGATGTGGTAAAACAACATTATTGAATTTATTGTCTGGTTTTTATCAGCCTGAACAAGGCAGTGTGCGATTGCGCGGCCAGCCCATCGCCCCGGAAGACACCCACCTCGGTTACGTTTTTCAGCAACCAACCCTGTTTCCCTGGTTAAGCGCCATTGAAAACGTCGAATTCGGTTTACGTATGATCGGCATACCCTCGGATGCGCGGCGGGAAAGGGCGTTGAAATATTTCCACCTGGTTGGATTAAAGGGATTCGAAGATTTTTTGGTGTTGCGGTTATCCGGTGGTATGCAACAGCGTGTTTCACTGGCGCGATCATTGGCCATGGAACCCACCTTATTGTTAATGGATGAACCCTTCGGTGCGCTTGACGCGATAACGCGGGAAACCATGAATGACGAGTTGTTACGCATTTGGGACGAACTGGGACAAACAGTCCTATTTATCACCCATGACATTGATGAAGCGGTTTATCTGTCCGATCGCATCGTGGTGTGCGGCCGGCCGCCTCACGGCATTTACAAAATCATGGAAAATGAGTTGCCGCGGCCTCGCAGCGGACCCAACACACGCACCAAGGATTTGTTTTGGCAATATAAAAAGCAGTTAATTGAGGATATCGCAGTTGTTACCGCGCAAAGTCCCCAAAGTGAAGAAGAAATGCGGGAACTTCGTTTGGCACAACACGCGGAAGTTTTGGAATAATTCATGTCGTTTATCATTAGGCCATTTTGGTCAGGGAGATGAAGGCTATGCCGAAATTAAAAGTTATTTTAGTTATCGCGTTAATGATGATGTTCTCTTTAACCAGTTATGCGGGAGAGAAAATTCGCATTGGCTGGGTATACGCCATGGCGAATGCTCCGGTTCTGGTTGCTAATGAAAAAGGTTATTTTAAAGAACAGGGTATTGATGTTGAGATCAAGGAATTTAAAAGCGGACCTCTGCTGCATCAGGCATTGTCCGCCGGCGAACTGGATATGGCGTATATTGGCGCACCACCGGTCTATCACTGGTTTTCCCGCGGTTTGGAAAGCCGCATTCTGGCAAAAGTGAATTATGGCCAGGCGGCGGTAATCTCTCGCAAGGACTCTGGCGTGAATCAGTTGAGCGATCTTAAGAATAAAAAAATGGCCGGCGTGCGCAAGGGCAGCGGCATGGATGTGCTGCTGCGGGGTTATGTGCTGGGAGATGCGGCCAAATTGAAACCCGACACAGAATTGGAAATAGTATCCATGCCCACCGGCAATATGGATTCCGCGGTTGACGAGAAAGTGGTTAACGCGGCTTTTATCTGGGAACCCTTCACGTCGCAATCGCTGATCCGCGGCAACACCCAACTGATTTTTGATATGAACAAAGCCGTGCCCAAGTATCCCTGGTACATCGTCATGGCGATGCCCGATACACTCAAAAATAAGCGCACCGAAGTAATCAAGGTGCTGCGCGCGCATAAACAAGCGGTGGAATACCTCAATTCCAAGCCCAACGCCGGCAACGGCATCATTGCCAAAGCCTTTAACCTTGGGGAGGTTACTGATGTTAATGGCAAAAAACACGGACCTACGGAAATCGTCGCTATGGCCCGGGAACGTCTGGGCTGGGAATACGAATTGAAAAAGGAGGATATGGAATTTATCCAGCGCCTGATGAATTATTCCTATGAACTGGGATTCATCAAGAAGCGCCTGACGGTTGAGGAAATAGTCGACAACAGCTTTATGCAGGAAGCCATAGCCATGAAATGACAAAGCGGCGGTCCTGAGAATAATATCAGGACCGCCCGCCCGTCGTTTACACATTTTTTATCTAATAAAAAGAGAGATTTTTCGATATTCGTTAACTCTTGAACGTAAAACGTAACAGGAAGGAGTACAGCTGTGAGTGTTCCTGCGGCAAAAGTTTCGTCACCGGCATCAACAACATCGTCATTTTCCGGGCTTATGACCGCACCTCTGGAATTTCTACGCCGCTACGCCTCCTGGTCATGGTTATCCATTCCTTCGCTGCTACTGGCCTGGATTTTGGTTGCCACCCAATTTGAATCCTACATTCTGCCCCAACCCTGGGAAGTGCTTGACGAAGCCTGGAATGAAATGCTGTTTCCCACCCAGGAAACAGTCATGGACGATGACGGTAATATCGTTGAAATTCCGGAAGAAGAACGCGTCACAACATGGCGCTTGCTCAGTCACGGGGAACTGGTTGCCGCAGTGCAGCATTTTTTTCGCGGGGAAATCTGGCCGCACGTTGGCTGGAGCCTGCTGGAAGAGGTAGGCGGATTTGGCGCCGCTATTGTTTTCTCGCTGATTTTCGGATTTCTGGCTGGCTTTTTTAAGGGCTTCCGCGAATACATCGTGCCGTTAAACGGTTTGTTCATGGCCATACCCCCGATTGCCTGGGCGCCACTGATGGTCATCATTTTTGGTTTGGGTTATACCACCATTGTCATCGTCATTTTTATTTCAGCGGTCAACCCCATGATACTCACCATTATGGAAGGCGTGCTGCAAATCCAGGGGCAGGAAGTCCGCGCGGCGCGCATTCTGGGTGCAAGGCGTTGGCAGTTGCTGTTATATGTTTACCTTCCCGCCAGTTTGCCGTTTGTCACTGCCGCATTGCGCATTGGCTTTAGCCAGGCGTGGCGCGCCCTGGTCGCCGCTGAAATGATTGGCGCATCGGTGGGTCTGGGATATATGGTGCAGACCGCCGGTGAAGTGGGAAACTCCCGATTGGTGTTGCTGGGTATTGCGATGATCGGATTATTTTCCTATATCTTTGAACGCATGTTATTCCGCCCGATAGAAAAGCGTTATGAAGTATGGCGCTTGACCTGATTAAACTTCCTGACTCAGTTTGACGTATGACGCTTGAGACTCCCGGAGACGCGTGAATGAAAAAATTGTCTGATGCGCAATTAAAAAAAATTCTTGGCGACTATATCGCTCCTGAAGGCTTGTATGCAAAAACCAAGGACACGCCATTTCTTGGCAAGGTCACCTGTTATATTGAAAAGCTGGAAGCCGGCAGCTGGCATGAAATTGTATTGGATTATGAAGTGGGTGCTTCCGGTATTGCCGATGGCGCGTGGCTAAAAGCCACGTTTAAATTCTATTCTGACTGGGCATTATTTCAGACCAGCGATCCCGCGGGCGCCAACTATGTTTCCGCTGAATATCAGGCGGGGCCACTGGTGGAAGGCCAAAGCCCCGCAACAGTACAATCATTAAAAGTACGTTTTGATCAAAAAGGACATGAACGTCCGTTTCAAAAGGCCGTCATTGTGGATACCGTAGATGGTTTTTTAAAACCGGGTGACCACATAATCATTCGCCTGGGTGACCGCCGTTTTGGCGGTCCCGGCACCCGCGTGCAGACATTTGTAGAAAAAGATTTCCGTTTTCGTTGCTACGTCGACCCACTGGGTACGTCCCGGTTTTGCGCTATTCCCGGAGATATTGTGTTTGATATCGTGCCTGGCGCGCCCGCCAGACTCATGATGTCCGCCTCGCGCCTGGTGCGCACAGGAGAAAAACTTAACCTGCGCATCCGCGCGGAAGATAACTGGGGCAACACCTGTTGGAACACGGGCGGCGATGCGGTAAAGATAACCGGCCTTGCCGAGGGCAAGACGGTGTATGAAAACCTTATCACGCTAAATGCGCAAGGCTGGGCCATAGCCAGTATTTCCGATTTGCCCACCAATACGGCCGGAGAAATGGAAATCCGCGCGAGGCTGACGCAGCACCCGCGGGTGCCCGACGCGTGGTTCTATATTAGTCTGGAGAACGGATTATCTTTCGCCCGCAACTATTTCGCCGACTTGCATGTGCATTCCGATGATACCGTGGGTACAAATGATACCTTATACAACCTGAGCTACGGCCGCGATGTGGTGGGCCTCGATGTGCTGGGTTATACCGCCAATGATTTTCAGATCACCAAACAGCGTTGGGACAAGGCTGTCGAACTTATTAACGAGTTAAATCAAAACGGAGAATTTGTGTGTTATCCCGGCACAGAATGGTGCGGTAATTCCTGCGCCGGTGGTGATCACAACGTCGTGTTTCTGCACGGCGGCACACCGGAGTTCCCATTTGACCGCGATGGAAATGTATGCCGTTCCTTTGAATGGAATGAAGACATGACCGGCGATCAGATCGAACCCGGCGCCTGGCCGCTGGAAGAATTGTGGGCGACGTATATCAAAGATCCGGAAGGCCACCTGTTGATGCCGCATGTGGGCGGCCGGCGCTGCAATATGGACTGGCATCACCCGGTGCTTGAAAAACTGGTGGAAATCGAATCGGCTTGGGGGCATTTTCCCTGGTTATATGAAGACGTCATGCGCCGCGGTTATAAGCTCGGAGCGTCAGCTAATGGCGATGAACACCGTGGCCGCTGTGGCGGTGGCGTGCCTGGCACGGCGGTATTCGGCACCAAGGGTGGTATTACCGGTATCGTGGCTGAAAAACTGGATCGCGCCACCATTGGTAAGGCGCTGCGCGCGCGGCACACCTGGGCCACGACCGGCGAACGTCTGGTAGGCCTTACAACATGCGGCAAATACATTCAGGGTGATGAATTTACTTGCACCGGCAGCGCCGAAATTCATTACCGGTTTCTGGGTGATGCGGGCTGGGATGAAATTGCGGCGTATGATCATAACGGGTGTTTCTGGCGCCGCAATTTACAGGAAGAATATGGTTATTCCGGGCGGCGCATCCGGTTACGCTGGGGTGGCGCGCGCATCAAGGACCGCTACCGGTGGGCGGACTGGAAAGGCGCCATCACGATTACCAATGGCATCGTCAACAGTTTTAACGCCCACGGTTTCGAACACGGTGAAGAAACCTGCGGCCGGGTTTCGCCCACAACGATCCGCTTTCGTTCTGACACCTATGGTGATGCCGATGCCATCGACCTGGATGTGAGCAATCTGGAACAATGCATTATCCGCATTGAAGGTACCATTGATGGTTATGTCAAGGTGGGCAATCCGCTGGATGGCAATCCGTTTGTGCATTGCCCATCATTCAGTTGGGAGATCAACGGCAGGGAATTGCTGGATGCCGGTGCGTTGCGCAAGGAGCTGGGCGGCACCGAATTGTTTTTGGCGCTGGAGCGTTTAAGCGGCAAATCCATGCCACGGGATGTGTCCGGCACCATCGATGTGGATCCCCATAACGGACCGCATGGTTTCCGCCCGGTGTATATCGCAGCACGGCAAATTGACGACGGCAAGGTGTGGACCTCGGCGATGTTTATTACATTTAAATAACGGCACTTTTAAAGAACATCAATATAAAAAGCCGAAGCAACAGTTTTCAAATCGCATTGTCACGGGCGCCGCAAACCATGCGACTGATAAATTTTGGTTACACGGCTGCTGAACAGAAAATCCAGAAACAATTGACCCCACGCGCCAGGATCATTCAATAAACCGGCGTGATAAGCCGTGGTCACATTGGTAGGACCCGGCGCCGGCGCAGCCTTGCTGCCGCCCAAGGGAATAAAATCAAACTGCCCGGGAAAGATTCGCGTATAACGCAACGCCAGATGATAATACACCATGGCTACATCCGCGCCGCCCGCAAACAGCGCCTGCGGCGCCTCGCGGTGGTGTATGCATTCGCCAAAAACCGTTGTGCTGCTGCCCGGCTCCAGCTTTTGTTCCAATCGTTTCGTATCCAATCCCTGCTCCCGCGCCAATCCCAACAACGTGTCACGATAAACCTGGAAGCTGGCTTTTTCCGTTTGCGGATTGGATATGAATAACTTCACATCATCCCGCAGCAGGTCGGTGAGGCCGCTGATGTTTTTGGGATTGTCTTTGGTGATCAATAACACGTTGCCACTACTTTGCATAAAAGCGCGGTGACTGCTGATAAAACCTTTCTTGACCAGTTGATTCATCACGTTCGCGGGGCTGATGAAAACGTGCGGCATCCGGGAGAGAAGCAGATTACCAAGTTGCAATCTGCCGTGTTCCAGGTAGGCCGTCAAAATGTTGGGCGGCGTGGTCGCATAAAACACATCCTCGGCAGCGGGATGCAGGCGCAGAAACAATTCCACTGTTTCCTGTAACGCCATGTGATGATTACCGTCTGAAAATACAGTAAGATGTGCAGCAAGCGGATCACCATGGAAATCCAGGCTGATATTGCTGTTGGCGTGTTGCCAGTGGGTTGCGCCGGCGGGTTTCGCCAATTCCGGCGGCCAGGTTAGAGTCCTTATCATGCGGGGAGCATAGTGAATATTGGCAATAAAAACAATCACGATAAAGATCCTGGCGCCTGATCCTGACGCCGCGGATATTCATTTATAAAAACGACGGTTTGTGGTGTTTATTTCCGTTATTATTGTACATAAACGGGCAATGTACTTCATGCGTGGCAGCTTAAAGGGGAGGCAAGATATGAAAGTTAATATATGCGTTATGACCTTTTTGATGTTTTTTCTCCTGTATCCCGCTGGTTACGCCGATACAAGCATGCGCTGTGGAACCAAACTGATTTCAGTGGGCGACAGCAAGGCTGATGTGCTATTAAATTGCGGTGAACCCATGCTGAAAGAAACTGTCGGCGAAAAGGAAGAGTCCAGGCGAATCGACATCCCTTTGACGTCCTCCGAATCCGGCAGCCGTGAAGGTGATGCGCCAACGGATAACAGTGATCCGGCTGTGATCCGGCGCAAGGAATCCGTTACCAAATCGATCGAACACTGGACCTATAATCAAGGTCCCGGAACGCTGCTAAGAATTCTGGTCTTTGAAGGGGGGGCTGGTGCAAATTACAACGGGCGATCGTATCTGATCCGCATGCCTGGCGCCGCATATTATTTTTAAGTCCTGCTCAAATCTACTTGGGACGCTGAAATTCAAAAGCATCAGAATAATAATGTTCCGGTGGCAAGTGGCAACGGGCAAAAGCTTCCTTGCCGGCCTTGACCATCATCGGCGGGCCACTCGCATACACTTCATAACCGGATAAATCCGGAAAATCCTTCGTAATCGCCTCATGGACCAGCCCTGTGCGAATGGATTTATCGTCTTGCGGTTTTGGAGCCGATAACACGGGAATATAGTGAATATGAGGAAAATCTTTCGCCCACAATGCGGCCAGGTCATTCATGTATAAATCCTGCTGCGCACGCGCCCCCCAATACAAATACATGGGGCGTTGAATATCATTGATGATGCAGAATTCAATAATGCTTTTGATTGGCGCAAAGCCGGTTCCGCCTGCCATGAAAATAATCGGCCTGTCCGAGTCTTCCCGCAGGAAAAATTGCCCATGCGGCCCTTCCACCCTTAAAATGGTTTTTTCCTCGAGTTCTTTAAATACGTAGCCGGTAAAATCTCCGCCCTCGACATGCCGTACATGCAACTCCAGGGATCCGTTTACAAATGGCGCGTTGGCCAGGGAAAAACTGCGGCGGCGGCCATCGGGCAGGAGTATGTCGATATACTGGCCAGCGCGGTAAGAAAACTTTTCCATAACGGGTAATTTAAGTAGCAACCTGAGCACATCGTGGCAGACCAGCTGTTTTTGGGAAACACGGCAGGGGAGCTTTTTCACCACGATCACATCATCATGGGGAATGACTTGCGCGGCAATCGTCAGATCAGAACGGGGTTGCGCCTGGCATAACAGGGCTGCGCCGTGTTGCCGTTCTTCATCAGTCAAAGCCAGCGCCTGTTCAACGGGATACGCCACCTTACCCTCCAGTAATACGCTTTTGCAGGTGCCGCAGGTTCCGCTGCGGCAACCATAGGCAAGATGAATGCCTTCGCGCAATGCCGCGCTTAATATGGATTCATTTTCGTCCACATCTAGCGTGTGATAACTGGGTTGCAGGTTGACGCGATATTTCATGATTACAGGAGCATGCGTGTTTTAAAGATTATTTCTACGTTGTTACTTTTCTACTAGTTGAGCAGAATCCGGACCCCGTATCCGGTACCAAACAAATATAACAATGCCGAGTTATTTATAGCTGGAAAAATGGCCCTCGGAAAATTGACGGTTCAAATCAAGCAGCTACTATACCAATATCCTATGCTACACTGCACGGCTTAAAGAAACCGCCAAATATGCTTGAGTGCGCAAACGGTAAAAACCATGGGTAAAATATGTATAAGCGGCTGTGGTGATATAGGTCAGCGAGTCGCTGCGCGTTATCATACTCAAAGTGTCTTATCACAGGCCCACATCGAACTTTATGGACTGGTGCGGCGTCCACAAGTTCAGGCAAAACTGCAAACACTGGGCGTCACGCCGGTGATAGCGGATCTCGATCGGCCTGATACCTTGACAGCATTGTCCTGCAAGCATGCTATTTTGTTCCACTTTGCCCCGCCGCCTGACAGCGGCCAAACCGATCCGCGCTTTCGCGTCTTGCTGGCGGTCTGTGAAAAAACGGGTTTGCCGGCCAAAGTGATTCTATTGAGCACCACCGCAGTCTATGGTGATTGCGAGGGCAGGTGGATTGACGAATCTGAACCTGTTAATCCCCAGACAGACCGGGGCAGACGCAGGCTTGACGCAGAAAACGCCTTACGCGAATGGGCCGGTAAACATCAAATACCTTTTGTGATATTGCGCGTATCGGGTATTTATGGTCCCGGACGTTTGCCGATTGAGCGCCTGCAACAAGGGCTGCCAATATTGCGGGAAGACCAGGCGCCGTTCAGCAACCGCATTCATCAGGACGATCTGGCCCTGGTGTGTGTTGCCGCCGCGGAACGTGCTCCCAATGGCGCCGTTTATAATGTTTGCGATGGTCATCCCAGCACGATGTCCCACTATTTTAAGTCAATTGCCAAAGCGCTGGATTTGCCACCACCAACCGAGATCGACCGCGAACAGGCAAAGCGGCAATTAAGCCCCGGCATGCTGTCCTACCTCAGCGAATCACGGCGCATGAGTAACGCGAAATTGCTGCGCGAATTGGGTGTTACCCTGCAATATCCCGATCTTGCGGCAGGACTCGCCGGCCTGAAAAGTTAACATAGCTGCCGGATAAGTTAATCTCAACGCAACACTTACACTTCAGTCAATTATTGCCAAGAATGGCGCGTACAATGTTCGTGCCGGTATTATTTCTGCTTGGTCAGCGTTAATCCCATTGGGCCGCTTAAGCTACCGTCACCTTGTAATGTGTAAATCTGATTCGCACCATTATCGCCAGGCGCCGCTATCTTGACTTTATCGCCGTCCACTTCATATTTGAGTTCTGTTTCCACGCCCATCATGGACACATAGACCTTTCCACCCGACTCAAATTTGTATTTTGTTATCCCCGATTGATCTGCATAAGTGCCATCCAGGCCGGAACCGCAGGCGGATAACGCTAACAATGAGGCAACCAACAGTACAGATTTGAAATGCTGATTTGTTCATACTTGTAATCATGCAGTTCTTCCCCGTTTTCTAAAACCCAGCCTTAACAATGTCAAAACACAATCGAATTTTAATATTCCAATCCCCGCTAGCCATTCAATAATTGAGCAGTGCTGACTTTGCCGTTTCTTTGGGTCATTAGCGTTAAGCGTGCGGCAAGCCCCCTTTTTAGCTTTTTTTGGATTCGCAATCTCTTGGAGTAATTCGCGATGCGCACAAGGCGCTCTTACCTTGGTGCTCGACACTCTAGGTTGAAGTAACAACGTCCAAAGCGAACCATGATGCCCACTAATTGCACCTTAGTATATCCGGAATGGGTATTTTTCACGTTTGGCAAATATAGACTTGTCGTAATTTGGCAATATAAAATGCAGCGCTTGTGGCAACCTGAAGTAATTACCTTTTTATGGGGATACATTCAGTTCGCCAAAACTGATAATTATGGATAGCGTGAATATTCACATTGTAAATTTGTTTAAGCTAGAAGTCGCAACTATTGTTTTGTCAGCTAACAAGTCTAACAATTTATATTAGTTACATCTGTTGACAATAATTATTATATAAAATAGGAGGACATAATGAAGTATTTTGCATCGTTAATGCTAGCAATCAGTTGTCTGCTAATTGCATCTTGCGCCTCTATGACACAGAAATCCGAGACAAGGAGCTACATGCTGAAGTTGGACGTCGATGGCGAAAACGTCCAACCCAAGGCGCTTGCGGATGATATAAAAGACGTGCTGGCAAACCGAAGTAAAGACATGAACGTGGATATGCGATTTATGCCGGACATAGTGCCTGTTACTCCTGCTGGAGGAATTGAAATGAAACCTATGAACTTTGGACCGGTTAGTTACTTGTTTTTACAGTGCTCCGATGGAAGTATTGCAAACATTAGTAGCGGCCGCTCTGGCTCCTCCGGGCTGGGGCAAAGTGACGCCGAACAATATACCGCCTGTATATTCCCTTTTTCTCCGGATGGGGTGGGTAGAAAGTTTCGCGTTGTTGTGGGTTTCCGTTACACGGAAAGCAGCTCCGGTGGAATTAGTGGCGCTTTGGCGTCGGGTATCAACTCCGTATTTGCCAAAGGTATGAGTAAAGAAGAGATGGGACAGGTTTTCTTTCAACAGATTGAGGATGGCATCATGGCAAAATATCCCAGTACAGTGGTCGTGGACAAACAGTCCCTTTGATGATGTCTGTGTACTTCCTGACTAATGACTTTGTTTTTCAGGTATGCCTGAAGTGCGGATTAGCTCCAAGCCATTGGATTATACGTGGATTGGACCTAATCCCTCAAACTAATCTAGCATGCCCGTCTTGTTAAATACTCTTCAGCTGCAAACACACCTTATTTTTCATAACGCAATTGTCTTAACAGCAGCAGTCAAGTGTTAGTGGCGACACTTAGTTGGTTTAAAGAGGGTGCGTCGTCTCCTTAGTACTTATACCTAGTTCTCGCGATCGCTGACTCTTGACGTATAAATGGTGACAGAACGCTTGGCATCATTTACAAAAGTGCGTGACTCCATATTTTTTACTTCCTCGCTTTTAGTGTGGTCATCCCATTTATATATTTGTTAACAATTAAAAAAATATTGCATGGAACAAAACAACAAAACCCACAACAAGATAAAAATATGTAAATATCCAGGAGGGCAACAATCTCAGTCACGTGGCTAAAAGTACTGCCATACTACAATTGGAATTAAGACTCGACTTACAAGATTCCGAACTCGCAGCGGGCTTTAACAACTCGAATGGTTAGAATTGAATTTATTGGCTTTCGTTGTAGTGGTCGGCTATCATCGCGGCTAATTGCCGTGCGATTTGGGGTTTGGAGGCTTTGGGCAGTTGTTTGCTTCCGCCTTGCCAGTAAACCACGACTTCGTTGTCCGGGCTGTCAAAGCCGATGTCCGTGCGGCTGATGTCATTTGCTATAATAATCCGCAGTTTCTTCTGACTTAACTTCTGCGTAGCGTAGTGTTCCACGCTGCCGCTTTCCGCCGCGAAGCCTACGGCGAATACTTCAGGGTGCGAGCCTGTCACGTCCTGTAAAATATCCGGATTGCGCACCAGTTCCAGTCTGAGTTGCTGCTGGTCTTTTTTGATTTTTTGCGTTGAAGTTTCCGCCGGCCGGTAGTCAGCTACCGCGGCCGCCGCGATGAATATATTACAGTTCGACATCTCCTCCATAACAGCCGTATGCATTTGTTGCGCGGTTTGCACGTCCACCCGCTGGACTTTATAGGGGATTGGCAAATGCGTGGGACCGCTGATTAGAATGCATCGCGCGCCGGCTTCCACCACCGCTTCGGCCAGCGCATAACCCATTCGCCCGGAACTGTAGTTACTGATAAAGCGCACGGGATCGATTGGTTCATGGGTGGGGCCGGCAGTGATAACCACCGTAAGACCGGCCAATGCGCCGGTTTCGAATAAACCGGCAATCTGTTCACGGATGATTTGCGGCTCCAGCATTCGGCCGGGGCCCACGTCGCCACAGGCCTGATCACCGGTTGCCGGACCCAGGATATGCAAGCCCCGTTTCTGCAGCAGTGCGATATTTTCCTGGGTGGCGGTGTCCAGCCACATTTGCTGGTTCATGGCAGGCGCGATGGCGACCGGCGCCGGTGTCGCGAGGCAAACCGCGCCTAAAAGGTCATCAGCGCGTCCTTGTGCAAGGCGGGCAATACTGTCGGCGCTGGCGGGTGCGATGACGACCGCATCCGCCCAGCGGGCGAGTTCGATATGCCCCATGGCCGCTTCGGCGGTTTCATCCAGCAAAGTGCGGTGCACTGGGTTCTGGCTGAGGGCCTGAAAAGTCAGAGGACTAACAAACTCAGTGGCCGCCTGGGTCATGACGACGCGCACGTCACTGCCGCTGTCACGCAACAGGCGCACCAGTTCGCAGGCTTTGTAAGCGGCAATACTACCAGTTATTCCCAGTAATATTTGTTTGTTGGCCAGTTGCTTCATTGCGTAGAATTTTCCCGGTTTGTGATGGCGGCTTCTGAAGTTCCGGAGCCCGATGTATTGTAGACAATAAACCAATAAATGATGAAAAAAAACTGTATCCGGCGTAACAGAACAATAAAGCCCGGCGATACAGATACTCTTCTTCCCAATAAAGCCAAACAGGAGTCATGAAATGGCGATTATCGACTGGCCGGCGCATGAACGGCCGCGGGAAAAAATGCTGCTGCGCGGCGCGCAGGCGCTGTCCGATGCGGAATTGCTGGCGATTTTCCTACGCACCGGCATCAAGGGTAAAACCGCCGTGGATCTGGCCCGGGAATTACTCATCCAGTTTGGCAGTTTGCGTGGGTTACTGGAAGCGGATCAGCGACAATTCTGCCAATGCCCGGGATTGGGGGAAGCAAAATACAGCCAATTGCACGCGACACTGGAAATAAGCCGGCGTTATCTGGCGGAAAAAATGATGCGGAGTGATACGCTTTCGAGCCCGGATGACACCCGCCGTTACCTGATGGCCAGAATGCGCGGCCATCGCCAGGAAGTTTTCGCCTGTTTGTATCTGGATAACCGGCACCGGGTGATCAGTTTTGACGAGATGTTCTATGGTACGATCAACATGGCGTCGGTGCATCCGCGCGAAATCGTGCAGCGCGCGTTAAAACATAACGCCAGCGCGGTGATTCTGGCGCATAACCATCCGTCCGGCGTTGCCGAGCCGAGTCAGGCGGACCGTGACCTGACCAGCCAGTTGCAAAAAGCGCTGGCGCTGGTGGAAGTGCGGGTTTTGGATCACGTCGTCGTGGGGGATGGCGAGACGGTGTCGTTTGCGGAGCGGGGATGGATGTAAAACCTAAATGAAATGTCCAATTACTTATTGACGATCTGCTGAAGCTTTTTCATCATCTCATTGAGCTCCTTGTCCAATTCGTCGGTGTCGCACAGGGTGTTTGCAATGGCGGCATTTTTGGTTCCGGCTTTTTGCGCCGTATCCAGCCAGCGAAAACCAATGACACTGATGTTGTCTGAATGAGGATAGCTGGTTTCTTCGGCGTCACTGGCCAGGTCTTCGATGGCGTCATTGAGATTCTGTTTTTGCACGCCGTTAATAATGTCCTGGTCCGACAGCGGTGACCAGAAACCATCGGAACACAATAGTAAAACATCGTTACGTTCCAGGGAAAAAACCGGCGAAATGGCGGGTTGTGGCCGATGATTTTCCGAGCCAATACAGCGCGTAATCAGATTTTTATCCGGATGGTTCGCCTTCTCCTTTTCCGTAATCAAGCCTTGTTGGAATAGACTTTCCACCCGTGAATGATCAACGGTGCGCGTCAAGACGGCTTGATTACGCACTATATAAAGTCGGCTGTCACCCAGATGCCCCCAGCAGGCAAATCCATCCTGGATGATACAAACGACACAAGTGGATCTCGCCTGGATTGGCGGATCACAGGCGCTGGCCAGGTTTAACACATCCCGCTGGGCGCGCAGAAAGATTTCGTTGATCAAGGCTCCGGGATTCTGAATCGGATACTCGGCACTATTGAACAGGCGGATCGCGCAGTTCACCACGGTGTCGGCGGCAAGATCTCCGCCGGCATGACCGCCCAGCCCATCAGCCACCACCAGCAACACCGCATGCTGGTTCTCCACTACTCCCATGCGGTCCTGATTGCTTTTTCGATTGCCAAGGCGGCTGGCTTTGCTGACATCGTACTTCATGACTGGCTAACCGGCTTTTCCCCAGGGCATGCGTTTGGTAAATAGCCTGGACAATACACCTGTGTTTTTGCCGTCCTCCGCGCCTTGATGAAACGCCTGCAGGAATTCGTCGATGGTCTGGGGCCGCAGTAACGGATCCACTTCCATGGCCCAGTCGATAGCTTCCAGCAGATCCTGCGAGTATTTGCGCTTAAAGGCGATAGCGGCGGGTTTTAAGATATCTTTTTCGCGGCGTTCGGTGGATACGGGTAATGGTGCATTTTCAATACAGATACGCATAGTGGCGCCAATGGCGTAGATATCCGTCCAGGGTCCGCAGTAACCTTTCTGGTCATATTGTTCCACGGGCGAAAAACCGGCGGTGATGACCGTGCGGTGCTGCACGGTGCGGCTCATGTTCTTGCGGATGGCGGCGCCAAAGTCCAGCAGGATAGGGGTGCCGTCTTTCTGAATCAGTATATTGCCGGGTTTAATATCCAGATGCAGCAGGTTATTGGCGTGCACCAGGCGCAATCCGTCAATCAGCGGTGGAAATAGGGCCCGCAGGACATGTTCCTTGAAGCCACCGTTGCTCTTATTGATATAGTCCTGGAGACTTATGCCAGGACGGTATTCCATTACAATATATACGGTATCAAATGCTTCGAAGGATTCGGTGATGTGTACGATATTGCGGTGGTGCAGTTTTTTCAGCGCGCTTACTTCGAGCAGAAATAACTGCCGGCCTTCATATAATTTGCCTTTACACTCATTGTTGCGAGGCGCCACGGCGAAATTGGCTTCCCGCTGCGCCAATTTATTGGGCAGATACTCCTTGATCACCACCACCTGTTGATTGCGCCGATCGGTAGCCAGATAAACAATCCCAAATCCCCCCGCACTTAAGGTTTTAATGATTGTGTAATTCCCGACCTGTGTATTTTTGGGGAGCTGATTGTTATGTACTGTCATGTTAGTGTCGTCATGTTTGTACAGGCATCGATGAATATGCTACAGTAAGAAATATATATACATCAGTCAGTTAGCCATCATTGTCCCATTGCGGTCTAATAAATAATCACGAAGAGGTATTTACCATGGTGCGTAGCATGACGGCGTTTGCACGCCAAACAATGGAGAGTGATCTGGGCGCACTCACCCTGGAATTAAAATCGGTCAATCACCGGTTTTCTGAAGTGAGTTTGCGCTTACCCGAAGAATTGCGGGCGGTGGAGTCCAAGATCAGGGATCGCATGGGTCAGGTGGTAAGCCGTGGGAAAATAGATGCTAATTTTCGTTATCAACCGCCTATAGTGGCGGCCGGATTTGATATCGACCGTAATTTGCTCGCAACCCTGGCGGCTACCAGTAAAGACGTGGAAACCCACCTGCCCGGTGTCGCTCCCATACGCATGATCGATGTCCTGAAGTGGCCTGGCGTGCTCAAATTTCCGGAAATCGATGCGGAACAATTAAGCAATATGGCTATGGCGCTCCTGGATAAAGCGCTGACAGAATTAATGGAAACCCGCGAGCGCGAGGGCGAAAAACTCAAGCAATTATTGCTGGAGCGCTGCGCGGCGATGTCGACGGAAGTGGCCAAAGTTCAACAGCGCATACCGGCCGCTATCGAAGCCATGCGTCAGCGGCTTAAGGAAAAGCTGGCGGAATGGAAGGCGGAACTGGACGAAATCCGCCTGGAGCAGGAAGTGGTTTTCCTGTGCAACAAATCGGATGTTGCCGAAGAAATGGATCGCTTGCAGGCGCATATAGAAGAGGTCAAGCGCGTATTGAGCGAGAAAAAGCCCATGGGGCGGCGCCTGGATTTTTTAATGCAGGAACTCAACCGGGAGGCCAATACGCTGGGCTCCAAATCACCGGACACGGAAATGACCCGTGCATCAGTGGAATTGAAAGTGCTCATTGAGCAAATGCGCGAGCAAGTACAGAATATTGAATAGCCTTGGACATCAGCGGTTAATAATCATGAAAACTGATTCACACGTACCTTCCCTTACCGGATCCCTTTATATAGTCGCCGCTCCTTCGGGAGCCGGTAAAACCAGCCTGGTCAAGGCGCTGCTGGAATCATCATCCGGTATAACCGTATCAGTATCCCACACTACCCGCCGGCCGCGGCCGGGCGAGGCGCATGGCGTGCACTATTATTTTGTGGATATGCCGGCGTTTGAAAGCATGCGTGACAGGGGCGAATTTCTGGAATACGCCAAAGTGTTTGATAACTATTACGGTACGTCGCGCCAGGTGGTGGAAGCTACGCTGGCGCAAGGAACGGACATCATCCTGGAAATTGACTGGCAGGGCGCCCGGCAGGTGCGCAAACTCTATCCGGAGTCTTGCGGTATTTTTATTCTACCGCCTTCGCGTAATGCCCTCGAGGAACGGTTGCGAGCCCGCGCCCAGGACGATGAAGCCACGGTAGCCAGACGGTTACGGGAAGCGGTTGCGGAAATGTCCCATTACCAGGAATTCGATTATTTACTGGTTAATGATGTGTTCGACGACACCTTGGAGTTACTGCGGGCTATCGTGCTCGCGCGCCGGCAGCGCACGAGTGTGCAATGTCAGCTCCGGGAACAATTGTTGCAGCAACTGCTGGCTTAATTACTAATTTCCCGGGTATTGGCTGGCACTGCAAGTAGCGATTTTGTACAATTGCCCGGCTCCGGTAACGCCGCATTTTAGGTGGAAAAACAATACAAGGAACCATCCGGCAACTTAGCGTCACAAATAGTGGATTACCGATATTCAGATCAACTGAATATTCCAGGCGAAGAACTTTTTATTTATATAAATACCATCAATGAAAATAGAGGTGTAAACATGGCAAGAGTGACAGTGGAAGACTGTTTGGAACATGTCGATAATCGTTTTGAGCTGGTACTGATAGCCAGCCGGCGTGCGCGGCAAATCGCGCAAGGCAAAGACGCTTTTGTTGATATCGAAAACGACAAACCCACCGTGGTTGCCCTGCGTGAAATCGCGGAAGGCAAAATTAACAAAGCCGTGATGGATGCTGCGGAAAAAGAAGTTGAATTTACACCTGAAGAGCCAGAGGAGTCCATCTAAGCCATATCATGTACAAGAGGGCCCGGTGTTTCTCATTAGTGATCTATGCGCATTACTTGAAACCTACCTTGAACCTGACCAGGTTAAAGACGTTTATCGGGCTTATGTTTTTGGGGCGGAAGCCCACCAGGGACAACAACGCCTTACCGGCGAACCTTACATTTACCATCCCCTAGCGGTTGCCCGCATCCTCGCGGAAATGCGCATGGATGTAAAAAGCATCATTGCGGCCTTACTGCATGATGTCATCGAGGATACTCCCACCGCGAAAGACCAGCTGGCCAAAGAGTTCGGTGATGAAGTCGCCGAACTCGTCGATGGCGTCAGCAAACTTACCCAGGTCAAATTCGAAAGCAAGGCGGAAGCACAAGCCGAAAACTTCCGTAAGATGGTGCTTGCCATGGTGCGAGATATCCGCGTCATACTCATCAAACTTGCTGACCGGCTGCATAACATGCGCACCCTCGGCGTCATGAAACCCGCCAAACGCCGCCGCATTTCCAAGGAAACACTGGAAATTTACGTGCCCATCGCCAACCGTTTGGGCATGCACAGTCTCAGGCTGGAGCTGGAAGAACTGGGTTTCAAGGCCGTTTACCCGATGCGTTACCGTATTCTTGAGGAAGCTGTCAAAAAAGCCCGTGGCAACCGCAGCGAAGTGGTGGAAAAAATCCGCAGGAATATCGAAGACCGTCTCCGGCAGGAGGGCATCAACTACCCGGTTCATGGGCGGGAAAAACACCTCTATAGTATTTACGAAAAAATGCGCAGCAAGCACCTGTCGTTTGCGGAAGTATTCGATGTGTATGCGTTTCGTATTGTGGTGGACAAACCGGATACCTGCTACCGCGTACTCGGTATAGTGCATAACATTTATAAACCGGTGCCCGGCAAGTTCAAGGACTATATTGCCATTCCCAAAACCAATGGATATCAATCCCTGCATACCGTGTTGTTCGGACCCTATGGCATTCCCATCGAAGTGCAGATTCGCACGGAAGATATGGATAAAGTGGCTAACATGGGGATTGCGGCGCACTGGTTGTATAAATCCGGTGGTGAAGCGAAGCGGCAGGACCTGGCGCAGGAGTGGCTGCGCGGTTTGCTGGAAATGCAGCAAAACGCCGGTAATTCACAGGAATTCCTGGAAAACGTCAAGATTGATCTGTTTCCTGACGAAGTTTACGTCTTCACGCCGAAGGGCGACATCATGACCTTGCCGCGCGGATCAACTATTGTGGATTTCGCCTATGCCGTGCATAGCGACCTGGGTAATTCCTGCGTGGCCGGCAAAATCGACCGGCGGCTGGCGCCGCTGCGCACGCAACTGCACAATGGCCAGACCGTGGAAATTATTTCGGCGCCGGGCGCCAAACCCAATCCGGTGTGGCTTGACTTTGTGGTGTCCGCCAAGGCGCGTTCCAATATCCGCAGTTTTCTCAAACGCCTCAAACGGGACGAAGCGGTGCAATTGGGCCGCCGCTTGTTGGAAAAATCACTGGCTACGTTTTCAACCAGCCTGGATAATATTCCTCAATCGCGCATTACCAAATTACTGGAAGAATTCAAACTCGCAAGTCTGGATGACTTGCTGGAACAAATCAGCCTGGGTAATCGGGTGTCATTATTAGTGGCCCGCCAATTGACGGAATCGAAACAAGTCAAAGAGAAAAGTTCACGCGCAACGCTGCGCCCTTTGGGTATTAAAAACGTTTTTAACCGCTATGCGCCGGACTGGATGAAAAGCAGCGGCAAAGATAACCACCCGCTGGCTATCAAGGGCACGGAAGGCACCGTCGTCTCCTATGCGAAATGCTGCCGGCCTATCCCCGGTGATTCCATTCTGGGTTTCATCAGCGTTGGACGCGGTATTGTGATTCACCGCGACAGTTGTAAAAATACCAAGGATTACCGCTCCCGCCCGGACAAGTGGGTTGATGTGCAGTGGGACAATAATGTGCAGTCGACCTTTCCGGTGGATGTGCGTGTCGACACGGAAAACCGCCGCGGTGTATTGGCCACCGTAGCTGCGGCGATTGCGGAAATGTCCGTGAATATTGAAAATGTGTCCATGGAAGAACGGGACGGCTCCTATTCTTCCATGAAATTCACATTGAGCGTGAAGGACCGCAAACATCTGGCAAACATCATCCGCAGAGTGCGGAGGATCGACAGTGTTGTGCGCATGGTCAGGGCAAAATAAACCAATAACCGGAAGAAGTCAGCGAGGGGAGGATTATGGCAAGACAAATCATTCATACCGACAAGGCGCCCAAGGCAATTGGCACCTATTCACAAGCGGTGAAAACCGGCAACACAGTTTACTGCTCCGGACAAATACCGCTAGATCCCGTCACCATGAGTCTGGTGCAGGGTGATATGCGCGCGCAAATCAAAAGAGTATTTGATAATCTAATGGCCGTCGCCGAAGCCGCGGGCGGCAGCCTGGCGGACGTGGCAAAGCTTAATGTGTTCCTTACGGATCTCAAACATTTCGCCCTGGTCAATGAAATCATGGCGGAGTATTTCAGGGCTCCCTATCCGGCGCGTGCCGCCATTGGCGTCGCCTCCCTGCCTAAAGGCGCGCAGGTCGAGATGGACGCCGTGCTGGAACTTCAGGATTAAACACCCGCCGCGGTTGGTTGCATCATCGAAACACTGGCCCCTCACAAATCGAAACCACGGTTGCGCATCGATGCTCCGGTGCGTTCACTAAAGCGCGTCGGCCCCAGCGTTGCTGAAAAGCTGGCGCGGCTCAATATCTTTACCATCCAGGATTTACTGTTTCACCTGCCGCTGCGGTATCAGGACCGCACCCGCGTCGTGCCGATTGGCAGTTTGCGTTCCGGCGCTGAAGCCGTTATCGAAGCAGAAGTGCTGCTGACCGATATTAAATACGGGCGCCGCCGCATGTTGTTGTCCCGGATCGGCGATAGAACCGGATTCATCACGCTGCGCTTTTTTCATTTCAACGCCAGTCAACAACAAGCGTTGTCGCCAGGCGCAAAAATACGCTGTTTTGGCGAAGTGCGTTATTCCGGCCAGGGACTGGAAATGGTGCATCCGGAATATGAGTTGTTAAAATCTGATGCTATACCTGTGGTTAATCACAGCCCAGCACACTTGACGCCAGTGTATCCCGCAACCGAAGGTCTGCGGCAGTTTTCCTTGCGCGCATTGATAGATCAGCTAGTGCTCGACTCTAATACCCTGCAGGTGGACGTGCCGGAATGGTTGCCCTCTTCCTGTTTGCAACATTTGAAATTTCCCCCGCTGGCGCAGGCGATTGCGTTTGTCCACAAGCCGCCTCCCGATGCGCCGGTCAACGAACTTCTCAGTGGCCAGCATCGATGCCAGCAACGGCTGGCCTTTGAAGAACTGCTGGCCCATCATCTTTCCATGCGCCGGCGGCGTTTGCGCTACCAGCAGCATCAGGCGCCGGTGTTTAATCAAGAGTGCCAGCTGGCAAACCAGTTGCAGACCCGGTTACCGTTTGCCCTGACTGGCGCGCAGCAGCGCGTGTATGCAGAAATAAGACAAGATCTGCGCCGCAGTCTGCCCATGTTGCGCCTGGTGCAGGGTGATGTGGGTTGCGGCAAAACCATCGTCGCGGCGTTGTCCGTCTTGCACGCGGTGGAGTCCGGTTGTCAGGCGGCGGTGATGGCGCCCACAGAATTACTGGCCGATCAACATTATCGTAGTTTCCGGCAGTGGCTGGAACCGCTCGGCGTGCGAGTGCAGTGGTTATCCGGCAAATTAAAAGGCAAGGCGCGGGAGAGCGTGCTGACTGAAATTGCCGGCGGCAGCGCGCAAGTGGTAGCCGGCACTCACGCCCTGTTTCAGGATGATGTGTCGTTTTCCCGGTTGGGATTGATTGTCGTCGATGAACAGCACCGCTTCGGTGTGCATCAGCGGCTGGCGTTGCGCAATAAAGGCAAATCAACGCAGGCCAGCATCGAGCTGTATCCTCATCAACTCATCATGACAGCCACCCCCATTCCACGCACACTGGCCATGACAACGTACGCGGATCTCGATTGCTCCATTATCGACGAACTACCGCCGGGAAGAAGGCCCGTGCAAACAGTGGTAATAGATGACAAGCGGCGCCCGCAGGTTATCGAACGGGTGCATGGCGCCTGCAAGTCGGGCCAGCAGGCCTATTGGGTATGCACATTGATCGAGGAATCGGAAGTGTTGCAGTGCCAGGCCGCGGAAGACACCGCACGCCAATTGCAGGAGGAATTGCCAGATATCCGAATCGGCCTGGTGCATGGAAGAATGAAGCCGGTTGACAAAGACACTGTCATGCAAGAATTCAAATGCGGCTCGTTGGATATGTTGGTTGCAACCACTGTTATTGAAGTGGGCGTTGATGTTCCCAATGCCACTCTGATGATTATTGAAAACGCCGAACGCCTGGGGCTTTCGCAACTGCATCAGTTACGCGGCCGCGTGGGACGCGGCGATCAGCAGAGCAACTGTGTGCTGCTCTACCGTATGCCCCTGTCGCAACTGGCCAGACAGCGACTGGCGGTAATGCATGATTCCAATGATGGTTTTGTTATTGCGCAGCGCGATCTGGAAATTCGCGGCCCAGGTGAACTGCTGGGTACCCGTCAAACCGGAATGGAACAATTTCATATCGCTGACTTGCAGCGGGATCAAGTCATGTTGCCCGATGTAATTAAGACCGCCAGTGAATTATTGAACCTGGATCCGGAACATATTGATGCGATTATTCAGCGCTGGCTGGGGCGCAATGAAGAATACGGAAACGTTTAGGCTGTAACAGTAAAGTTTTTACGCAAAAGCGGGCGAAAGGGGCGAAGCTCTATTCAATAAAATTCTTTTTTGACGGGCGGGAGTAACAGATTCTCTTTTTAATGTAAGTAAACGATTTACGTAGCTCCGGGAATATAAATTAATTTCAACGCAAAGTCTTGACGCAAAACTTGACTAAGTTCAAATCCCTGTCTAAACATTAGTATTAGGACTGCTTTTGTACTCCTCCCTCATACAAAAGCGGTTATTAGCGGTCTTTCCCCAAGGCCGCTTTTTTATTGCCTGGAAAAAGTATTATCTTAAAATACCGCGCCTGAAACAGGTAACATCCGAAAAATTGGCTCACGAAAAAACATTACGAACAGGGCAATGAATCGGCAAACTCCAAGCGAATTATTCTTATATAATATTTCAAGAATACACTTTTAGGTTTCATGAAATAATGTCAGTTATCACTGGTGTTACATAAAAAATATTGGGGACCAGAGACTTTCTAATGCCACCGCACCTTTGGCATGGAAAAGCTGGTGAGACATGGATATATAAAACCGTCGGCGGCGCGATTGCATATACGCAGGAGGTACGAGCACAAGGATGTGCGAGGTAGACTTCGTCTGGAACGAGAAATCGAGAGTAACGCGGGAGCAGTTACAGACGGACGCCGTCGTCGAGCATTCTTTTCGAAACAAGAAAGGAAGTATTCACAGCGTGTTTTGTAAATCCATGTCTCCACCAGCTTCAGCGCGCATTAAAAACTGCAAACCGCGAAGTCTAGCCTTTTTATGAGCAATATTTGTGGGACAGCAATGGTCAGTTATATACGGTTTCATTTAAGAAAAACTTATCTGATTTTTACTTAGGACAGCAACAGTGATGAATAATCAATCCATGATGCAAAGGGATCTGTCCGTGGTATGGCACCCCTGTACGCAAATGAAGGATCATGAGCATCTGCCTCTGATTCCTATCCGGCGCGGTGAAGGTGTATACCTGGAAGACTTCGATGGCAATCGTTATCTCGACGCTATCAGTTCCTGGTGGGTGAATTTGTTTGGCCACAACCATCCACGGATAACGGCGGCGGTAAAACAGCAACTCGATCAGCTGGAGCATGTGCTGCTCGCCGGCTTCACTCATGAACCGGTGATCCGTTTATCAGAGCGTCTGATAGCTCTGGCGCCTGCCGGGTTGTCGCGCTGCTTTTACGCCGACAACGGCTCATCAGCGGTGGAAATTGCGCTGAAGATGAGTTTCCACTACTGGCGTAACCGGGGTGAACCGCGCAAACAGAAGTTCGTGACCCTGCAAAACAGTTACCATGGCGAGACGCTGGGAGCGTTGTCAGTCGGTGACGTGGAACTCTATAGAAAAACCTATGAACCATTACTGTTACAGGCAATCACCGCTCCGTCGCCGGATGCGTATTACTGTCAGCCGGGAGAATCAGCAGCTGAGCACGCTGCGCGGCAATTTCAGGAACTGGAGAAAATACTGCAGCGCCAAGCACCGGAGATTTGCACCATTATTGTGGAGCCTCTGGTGCAATGCGCCGGATCGATGCGCATGTATGATCCCATCTATCTGAAACTGCTGCGCGCGGCGTGCGACAAGTATGGTGTGCATCTGATCGCCGACGAAATTGCGGTGGGTTTTGGCCGCACCGGCACCCTGTTTGCCTGCGAGCAGGCGGGAATTACGCCGGACTTTATGTGTTTAGCGAAGGGATTGACCGGTGGTTACCTGCCATTGTCAGTCGTGTTAACACACGATGAGGTGTATAAAGCGTTCTATGCTGACTATGACAGGCTCGCCGCGTTTTTACATTCGCACAGTTATACCGGTAATCCGCTGGGTTGCGCCGCGGCGCTGGCAACACTGGATATTTTCGAGTCCGACGATATTCTCTGCCACAACCGGCAATTAATTAAAACACTAGCGGCCGCTATTGAGCCCCTCAAAGACCTGGCGCACGTGGGGGATGTCAGGCAACGGGGTATGATCGCAGCCGTGGAAATGGTGCAGGATAAAGCCAGCAAGTTACCCTATCCATGGCGGGAGCGCAGGGGTTTGCGGGTCT
>JAKEGK010000052.1 GCA_022627515.1 Gammaproteobacteria bacterium | reverse complement strand
TGGTATTGCGTATCAGCAAGAAGCTCACCTCCCCGATTCTGAAACTTGCCGAAGCCGCAAAAGAAATAGAAAAAGGCAACTTCGATATCGAACTGGACCTGGAATCTAAGGGCGAATTTCTTTCCCTGGAACGCAGTATTAACAGCGTGGCGGAATCGCTGCGCCAATCCCGCGAACAACTCCAGGAACGAATCGATCAGGCAACCTCCAACCTGTTAAGCTCCATTCAGGTTGTGGAACGGCAGAACAAGGAATTGTCGGAAGCGCGCCAGCAGGCGCTGCTTGCCAGCCGGGTAAAATCGGAATTTCTGGCCAATATGAGTCACGAAATCCGCACTCCCATGAATGGCATCATAGGTTTTATTAAACTGCTGCGGAAAACCAGGCCCAACGCCGAACAGCTCGACTATATAGATACAATCGAAAAATCGGCCAATAACCTGCTGTCCATCATCAATGACATCCTTGATATCTCCAAGATTGAAGCGGGCAAGGCCGTGCTTAAGGGTGAAGAATATAATTTACGGTCTTGTATTGAAGAGGTATGTGCGCTGTTGGCGCCACTGGCCTATGAAAAAAATCTCAATCTCGTTTCCATGATCTACAACGATGTTCCGCTGCAGCTGCATGGTGATGCGCTAAAATTGCGCCAGATCCTGACCAATCTCATCAGTAACGCCATCAAGTTTACAGAGGTGGGAGATGTCGTCGTGCGCACCATGCTGGAAGACGAAAGTAACAGCAGTGTTACCATAAAAATTATGGTCAGTGATACGGGAATTGGCATCAGCCAGAACGATCAACACCGGTTGTTCAGAACATTCTCCCAGGTGGACTCATCATCGACTCGCAAGTATGGTGGAACCGGTCTAGGCCTGATGATATCCAAGACACTGGCCGAAATGATGAACGGCGAAATTGGTATTGACAGTAAAATCAATCAGGGCTCCACCTTCTGGTTCACGTTTTCGCATGAGAAACAAAAAGCATCTGCGAAACCGGAATCCACCCCCGTTTCCCTTGCCGGTTTCAAAGTACTGTTTTATGACGCCAATCAGGCATCACGGCTGGCTGTTCAGCACTTGCTGGCGAACTGGGGCATCGACGTTATTACACTGACAACCATGCCGGATGTGCATAACCACATCGCAATCGCGGAAAAGAACGCACCCTTTGATTTATTGATTCTCGGACTGTCACAACAGGAAACGCAGGCCAGCATAATAACCGGACAGGTTCATTCCATCCGGGAGATTACCCAGTGCAATATTCTGGCATTGATAAACAGCGCTGAAGCTAAAGTTTTCAATACCATCAGAAGCGCAGGCATCAACGCCGTGATTTCAAAACCGGTGAAGCACGATGAGTTTCACAAACTTTTACAGAAATTGCTGGTGCCGGATAACAGCTTGCTGGATTTCCCCAACTTTGATTCCATGGCTGAGCCGGCCGTGAAGCGTATCCCCTATGCGGCAGCCGTAACACCGGCAAAACCGCAAAAGACGGAAATTGATGCCACGAGGTTGCCGCTCAGTGGAATTAACATACTGATTGCCGAAGACCAGGAAATAAATGCGCGCCTGATGGACATTCTGTTAAGCCAGGCGGGTGCGGCAACAACAGTCGTGGAGAACGGTCGCCGCGCTCTGGAAACCGCAAATTCCCGCCTGTTTGATTTTATCCTGATGGATATTCAGATGCCCGAAATGAATGGTGTGGAAGCGACCCGGCAGATCAGGCAACTGGAAAACAAGAACAAAGACACACCCATTGTTGCTCTGACCGCTAACACCGTTGCTGAAGACAAGTCGCACTACCTGGAAGCCGGAATGAACGATGTGCTGATCAAACCCGTGGATGAAGATAAACTGATTGACACCATACTGGCCAGTATCAATGCCAATCCGCAGTTTGCGTCAGCAATTGAAACACACTCCGCAAGCATGCATGCCAAATCCGGCATCTCCAAAATCCTGCCAACACAGAAAGCATATATCAACCTGGAACGCTATAAACATGAGCTGGCCACAACCAAGCAGAAGCTGACCGATGAGATGTTTGACATGCTGCTGAATGAATTGCCCAGATTCAAGGAAATGATTAACAAGGCGTTTGCCGACAATGATTATGATTCACTGGATCACCATGTGCACAAACTGCATGGCGCCGCCAGCTTTTGCAATGTGCCTGTGCTGAAGAAGGCCGTGGAATCACTTGAAATCGCCATAAAGAAAAAATATCACCCGGATACTATCCGCGCCAATCTGAAAGTCGTTAACCTGGAGATTGACACCGCGCTCAATTCAGTCAGCAAAACCAGCTAGTGCCCGGAATGCCGCAAATGTTCGCGATTTTCCCGCCACTGCTAGCCGCTCAAGTTCGGAATACAGTAACTTCTTAGATATTTGAGAAAATCATCCTTCAGCATGGGATGCTTAAGCGCGTATTCCACTGTCGCCTGGAGGTAACCCAGTTTGCTGCCGCAATCATAACGTTTGCCGCTGAATTTAAACGCCTTGACATGCTCGATTACCAGCAATTTCGCAATCGCGTCGGTTAACTGAATTTCACCACCCGCGCCTTTACCGGTGTTTTCCAGCAGGTCAAAAATCGTGGGAGTTAATATGTAACGCCCCACCACGCCAAGATTGGAAGGCGCATCAGCGGGTTTGGGCTTTTCAATGATCGCTTCCAGATTTGAAATGGACTGGCTGTTGTCTTCAGTTTTAACAATACCGTACTGGTCTGTTTCTTCCGGCAGAACAGTTTCAACGCCAAGAATACTGCAACGATACTTGTTATACTGAGACACCATCTGGGCCATACAGCCATTACCGTAACCATCTATCAAGTCGTCCGCCAGCATCACCGCAAACGCTTCCTTGCCTACCACATCCCTGGCGCACAGGACGGCATGACCCAGTCCCAAAGGCTCGGCCTGCCTTATATAAACGCAACTTACCCCTTGCGGTAATATACCGCGGACAACCGACAATAAATCAGCTTTATCCCGACGTTGAAGTTCTGATTCCAGTTCATAATTTTTATCAAAGTGATCTTCAATCGCCCTTTTACTGCTGCTGGTTACAAATATTAACTGTTTTACACCCGCCGCAATGGCTTCCTCCGCCGCATACTGTATAAGAGGTTTATCGACGATTGGCAGCATCTCTTTCGGGTTGGCCTTGGTCGCTGGCAGGAATCGCGTACCCATGCCGGCGACAGGGAACACCGCTTTTGTAATCACCTGATCAACTCTCCTCGGTAAAATATTTAAAAATTATAGCAATTGACGCGGATAAATCGCATCAACAAAAAAAAGGGCACTAATGCCCTTTTTGTGCGCGCGGTCAGGATGCCTGTCAGGCGGCGTCCACGGCTTTCATGCTAAGCCGGATCCGTCCCTGTTTGTCGATTTCCAATACTTTCACTTTCACAATATCGCCCTCCCTCAGCTTGTCGCTGACATTTTCCACGCGTTCGTGGGAGATTTGTGAAATATGCACCAGGCCATCCTTGCCGGGCAGGATAGTTACAAACGCCCCAAAATCCATCAGCTTGGATACCTTGCCTTCGTAGATAACGCCCACCTCAACTTCCGCTGTGATCAACTCGATACGGCGTTGCGCTTCCTTACCAGCAGCACTGTCAACCGAAGCAATCTTGACGGTACCGTCGTCTTCAATATCAATACTGGCGCCGGTTTCCTCGGTAATTTGACGAATCGTCGCACCACCCTTGCCAATAACATCCCGGATTTTATCAGGATGAATCTTGATGGTGATGTAACGGGGTGCAAATTCGGACATCTCAGTGCGGGAAGTGGAAATGACTTCGTTCATTTTGCCAAGGATATGCATCCGGCCTTCTTTTGCCTGCGCCAACGCCTGTTTCATAATGTCCTGCGTGATACCATCAATTTTGATGTCCATTTGCAGGGCGCTGACGCCCTTTGCCGTTCCCGCCACTTTAAAATCCATGTCGCCCAGGTGGTCTTCATCTCCGAGAATGTCGGAAAGCACGGCGAAACGATCCCCTTCCTTAATCAAACCCATGGCAATACCGGCAACGGGCCCCTTAAGTGGCACACCCGCATCCATTAATGACAGACTGGTGCCGCATACCGAAGCCATGGAACTCGATCCATTGGATTCGGTAATCTCGGATACTACGCGGATTGAATAAGGAAATCCGTTGATACCTGGCATAACGGCTTGTACACCCCGTTTTGCCAGACGGCCATGACCAATTTCCCGGCGTTTCGGGCTGCCGACTATCCCCGTTTCGCCGACGCAATAAGGAGGAAAATTGTAATGCAGCATAAAGTGCTCTTTACGCTCCCCTTCTATCGCATCGATATTCTGCGCATCACGAGCGGTACCCAGGGTTGTCACAACAAGAGCCTGGGTCTCACCGCGGGTAAACAATGCGGAGCCATGAGTGCGCGGCAACACGCCGACGCGCACCGTTATAGGACGCACTGACCGGGTATCCCGGCCATCGATCCGCGGCTGTCCTGCGAGTATCTGGCCACGGACAATTTTCTTTTCCAGTTTTTCAATCGCCGCTCTGACCGCCTCCGCATCATGGCGTGTTTCATCTTCGGGATTGCAGAGCTTTTCAATAATAGTGGAACGAATTTCTCCCAGCCGCGTATACCGGTCCTGTTTTACCTTGATCTGGTAAGCCTTGATAAAATCCGCTTCCGCCATGCCGGCCACGGCATCATTTACCGTGTTATCTTCTGCCGGTGGCTGCCAATCCCACGGCTCTGCGCCGGCTTGTTTAGCAAATTCCCTGATACCCTTGATGACTACTTGCATTTGTTCGTGGCCGAATATGACCGCGCCAAGCATCACTTCTTCGGGAAGCTCTTTAGCCTCGGATTCCACCATCAGTACGGCGTTTTCGGTACCGGCAACAACCAGATCAAGGTCGCTGGCCGCCATTTGGGTTGCGGTCGGATTTAATAGATAGCTACCATCTTTATAACCAACGCGTGCCGCGCCTATTGGCCCGTTAAACGGCACACCTGACAACATTAACGACGCGGACGCGCCAATCATGGCGGGAATATCAGGATCGATTTCGGGATCAAGAGAAACTACAGTTGCGATAATCTGGACTTCATTGGTAAATCCATCAGGAAACAGCGGGCGCAAGGGGCGGTCAATCAAACGGCTGGTTAATGTTTCCTTTTCAGACGGGCGTCCTTCGCGTTTGAAAAATCCTCCGGGGATCTTGCCAGCCGCATAAGTTCTTTCCTGGTAGTTGACAGTGAGCGGAAAAAAATCCCGTCCCTCTTCGGTTTCCTTCATGGCCACTGTGGTAACCAGCACAACAGTATCCCCTAAACTTGCCAGTACCGCGCCACTGGCTTGCCGAGCAATTTCACCCGTTTCCAGAACAACCTGATGGTCGCCGAACCTGATTTCTTTTCTCGTAGGATTCACTTCAGAATGCCCTCAATGCCTTTAGTTAAGTTTGTCTAAATTGATTTCCGGTAAGTGACAAACAGATTGTTTTAGCAACCTGCACCCGGGTTTTCTATTTACTATTAACCGAAACCGGTAGCGTTCGTAAAATTAACGACGCAGTCCTAAACGGGAAATCAAATCGCGATACCGGTCAAGATTATTGTTCTTGAGATAGTCCAGCAACTTGCGGCGCTTACTTACCATGCGCAGCAATCCCTGGCGTGAATGATGATCATGTGTGTGTGTTTTGAAGTGATTGGACAAATCATCTATTCGCGCGGAAAGCAAGGCAACCTGTACTTCCGGGGATCCGGTGTCAGCAGCACCTTGCTTGTATTCGTTAATTAATTGGCCTTTTTGCTCGGCGGTTAGAGACATTGAATAACTCCTACTTTTAACTATTCATCTGCAATGGTTACTTAATAAAAAAACTTTCTCTGCAAACCTCACATTGAGTACCTGGAAAAAGGTGTATTCAACGTGAACGGTTTGCAAACCCATACCTTTTGGCATCAATTGGGAAGGGCGAATTTTACCCCATTTTGAGCATGCTCATCAAACGCTTAGGCGCCACCCGCCCATCGTCCAGTACCAGTCCGATCCCGAGAAATACACCGGCTGAATCGTACAACCGGACATAACCCCCGATTTTTAAACGAGGAATGAATACTGCCTGTCCCTGGCGGAGGTAAAAGGCCGCATCAGGAGATAAGCGCACATCGTCCCAATCGCCAAGACCGGCATCAACAGGTAGCAACGCCTGATCCAATGCTGTAAAACCTTGTTCCTGAAGCTTATTTAATTCTTCCGGGGTGAACATTTTCGCGTTTTCGAAAACCCCAACCTGGAGCCGGCGCAGACCCGCAATGTGAGCGCCACATCCCAGAGTTTTACCAATGTCGTCAGCCAGGGCGCGAATATAAGTGCCTTTGGAACAGCTGATATCGAGTTCCAGCATATCTTTTTCAAACCTGACCAGCTCCAGGCGGTGAACGGTAATGGTTCTGGCTTCCCGTTCCACTTCGATTCCCTGATGCGCCAGCTTGTATAATGGCACACCATGCTGCTTTATCGCGGAATGCATAGGGGGAACCTGCAGTTGTTCACCTAAAAACTTCAGCAAGACGCGGCGAATCTCGTCTTCCCTGATCCCCGCTGCCGAACGGGTTTCGATGACCTGACCGTCAGCATCAGCACTATCCGTGCGTATACCCAGCTTGCACAATGCGAGATAACGCTTGTCCGCATTCAACAAAAAATTGGAGATTTTTGTTGCTTCGCCAAAACAAACAGGCAACATACCTGTCGCCAGGGGATCAAGACTGCCAGTATGTCCTGCTTTGCGCGCCTGAAACAGGCGTTTTACTTTTTGTAATGCTTCATTAGACGTCAATCCCTGCGGTTTATCCAACAGGAGTATTCCGTCAACATCGCGGCCTTTACTTCGGCGTTTTGCCAATCCAAACCTCTATTGTTTTCGCGGCAGCCGGGGCCGGGGTCACCGGCAGATGACAGGCCGGACACTACGCCGCTTCGAATAAATCACTAACACAATGTTGAAGATTAATTTATTTTCCCTTGGTTGCCTGGTCGGATGCGACTGCTGTCGAGATGAGTTCGGATATCCGGATCGCATTATCGATTGACTGATCATAGACAAATTGCAATTCAGGTGTGATCCTTAACTTCAATCGATGAGCGAGTTCGCGCCGCAAGAATCCCGCCGCATGCGTCAGACCTTTGACTGTTGCCTCGCGCACCGCATTATCACCCAACACGGTGAAATATACCTTGGCATACTCAAATTCACGCGACACTTCCACACCAGTTATGGTCACCATGCCAATACGCGGATCTTTAACCTCAAACTGAATCAGCGCAGCCAGTTCGCGCTGGATTTGGTCTGCGACCCGGTCCGAACGGTTAAATTCTCGCGCCATATTGCTACTTTTATTTGAATGCAGTTCTTATTTGAAAAGTGTGATTACAATGTACGTTTAACCTTGACGCGTTCATAGACCTCGATTTGGTCACCGACTTTAACGTCATTGTAGTTTTTCACTCCAATTCCGCATTCCTTGCCGGAAACCACTTCCTGCACATCGTCCTTGAAGCGGCGTAGTGATTCGAGTTCACCTTCGTAAATCACCACATTGTCGCGCAATACACGAATGGGATTGTTACGCCTAACCACGCCGTCAATAACCATACAGCCGGCGACCGCCCCCAGCTTGGGTGAGCGGAATACATCACGCACCTCTGCCAGTCCGATAATCTCTTCGCGGAACTCGGGTTGCAGCATGCCTGACAGCGATTGTTTAACTTCCTCGATGACATCATAGATAACGCTGTAATAATGCAGATCCACCCCTTCTTCCTCGATGAGGCGTTTGGCCACGGAATCAGCGCGCACATTAAAACCTATCAACACAGCATTGGATGCCACTGCCAGATTGACATCGGATTCATTAATGCCACCGACGCCGCCGGCAATGATCTTGACCTTGACTTCGTCCGTGGACAGGCCCTCCAGCGCTTCTGACAACGCTTCTGCTGTACCCTGGACATCGGTTTTGATCACCAGGTTGAGGGCATTAACTTTGCCCTCCTCCATTTGCGAAAACATGTTTCCGAGCTTGGCTTCCTGCTGTTTGGCAAGCTTCACATCACGGAATTTACCTTGACGGAATAATGCAACTTCCCGCGCCTTCCGCTCATCCGGAACGCATATCGCCTCATCACCGGCGGAAGGCGCGCCGGATAATCCCAGCACTTCAACCGGTGTGGAAGGGCCCGCTTCACCCAGCTGGTTGCCATTCTCATCCAATAACGCCCTGATCCGTCCATATTCCTGCCCCGCCAGTAACACATCACCTTTACGCAGGGTGCCATTCTGCACCAGTATCGTGGCAACGGGGCCGCGGCCTTTATCCAGGCGCGATTCAATCACAACACCACGGCCGGGCGCGTCTTTTATGGCGGAAAGCTCCAGCATCTCGCTTTGCAGCAAAATGGCATCCAGTAATTCGTCGATACCCTTGCCGGTTTTAGCCGAAACTTCGACGAACTGAGTATTACCACCCCACTCTTCAGGCACCACCTCTTCCGCCAAAAGTTCCTGTTTAACACGATCAGGCTGCGCTTCCGGCTTGTCAATCTTGTTCACAGCAACCACGATGGGTACTTCAGCCGCTCTGGCGTGTTGAATAGCTTCCTTCGTTTGCGGCATCACGCCGTCATCAGCGGCGACGACGAGCACCACGATATCTGTCGCCTTGGCTCCACGCGCGCGCATGGCGGTGAATGCCGCATGACCGGGCGTATCCAAAAAGGTAATAGCACCCTTTTCGGTTTCAACACGATAGGCGCCGATGTGTTGAGTAATACCACCCGCTTCACCTTCGGCGACCTTTGATTTACGAATAAAGTCGAGCAGCGAGGTTTTACCATGGTCAACATGTCCCATAATCGTTACCGCGGGCGCGCGGTGAATGGTTTCACCTTCGAACTGCAACTCCTGCACGAGGGCTTCTTCAATCGCATCGGCCCGAACCAGCTTGACTTTGTGCCCCATCTCTTCAACCGCAATAGCGGCGGTATCCTGATCAAGCACCTGATTGATCGTAACCATGCTGCCAAGTTTCATCAGCGCTTTGATAAGTTCAGCGGCTTTAACACTCATTCTCTGCGCCAGTTCAGCTACAGTAATTGTTTCCGGTATGCTGACCTCACGAACAATAGGTGATGTGGGTTTTTCGAATCCATGCAGCGGTTGTGAAACCACCGATTTGGGTTTCGGTTTCTTGCGGCGGCCAAACTTGCTGGAATCAACATGCAGTTCCTCACGCCCATAACGGGTCTCTTTATCCAGCCGCTCGGCTTTCGACCGTTTGGTTTTTTTGCCTTCGACTTCCTTCTGTTCCTCGACGGCTACAAGGCTCGGCTCAGAGGCAAGTATCTCTTCTTCGAATTCCGCTTCATACTCCTCAACCAGTTCCCTGGCCATGTGTTTGGCGCCGCGCTTTTTACCTTTCTTAGCCTTTCCTTCTTCTTCTTCAAATTCCTTGGTTTTCGCTTTCTTTCCTTTCTTGATCTCGCTGACTTCAGCCGTGATTCTTCCGGCAGCTTCTGCCGGCGCTTTGGCAGCTGCCGCAGGTTCCACTGCTGTTACCAGCCCCGGTGTTTCAGCACGTTCAACAGCTTCCGTGATTTCCGCAACCGCGGGTATACCCGGAACCGCGATGAATGCTTCAGCTTGAACAGCCTTAAGTTTCTCGCTTTCGATCTTCTTTTTCAGTTCTTCCTTCGCCTTGTGCAAGGCTTCTTTGGCTTCTTTTTCACTTTTCAGGCGTTCTGTCTCTTCGGCAATCACCACGCTGCGTTTGACATAAGTACGTCTTTTCCGCACTTCAACACTTACAGTCTTGGTGCGCGCTCCGCGTCCGGTGGTCACGGGTTGTTTAAGCTCACTGACACTTTTACGCTTGAGAGTAATTTTGCCGGCAGACACCGGCGTTTGACCACCGCCATGGCTATCACGCAAAAAATTCAATAATTGCGCTTTTTGGTCATCGCTTACGGTTTCGTCTGGATCAGTCAAAGGCAATCCCGCCTTGCTTAATTGACTAAGCAAGCGGTCAACAGGTACGCCCAGTACACTTGCAAGCTGTTTTACACTAACACCTGGCATAGAACTCCTCACGTTATTAGCCTTGTTGCTCATCCGCAAACCAAGGAGCACGCGCGGTCATAATAAGTTGCGCCGCTTTTTCTTTATCCAATTCCTTAATATCCGAAAGATCATCCACTGACTGTTCCGCAAGATCTTCCATCGTTATTACACCTTTACTCGCCAACTGGTATGCAAGATGTGGGTCCATTCCCTCCATATTCAACAAATCTTCCGCTGGTTTTGAAGCTTCCAGCTCTTCTTCCTGGGCCAACGCTTTGGTTAACAACACGTCTTTTGCGCGGCTGCGAAGCTCATTCACCATCTCCTGATCAAACTCCTCAATCTCCAACATTTCATTCAGTGGCACATAGGCAACCTCTTCCACGCTGGAGTATCCTTCCTGTACCAATATCGACGCGACTTCTTCGTCAACGTCCAGTTGTTCCATGAACAATTTCTGCGCCGATTCAACTTCGGCTTCGGTTTTTTCCGCGGCTTGCGACTCCGACATGACGTTCAGCTCCCAGCCGGTCAGATCACTTGCCAGGCGGACATTCTGGCCACCACGGCCAATCGCCTGTGATAGCTGGTCATCTTCCACGGCAATGTTCATGGAATGCATATCTTCATCAACCACAATGGAAACGACTTCCGCGGGAGACATCGCATTGATAACAAACTGAGCGGGATTCTCATCCCAAAGAATTATATCCACCCGCTCCTCCGCCAGTTCATTGGATACCGCGCGCACACGTGAACCGCGCATGCCCACACAGGCTCCTACCGGATCAATTCGGGGATCGTTGGATTTAACCGCAATTTTGGCCCGGGAACCGGGATCCCGCGCGGCGCCTAATATATCGATGAGACCTTCCCCCACTTCGGGTACTTCCAGCTTGAAAAGTTCAATTAACAATTCAGGCGCGGTACGGCTGACAAACAATTGCGGTCCGCGCACTTCCGGACGCACCTCTTTCAGGTAACCGCGCACACGATCACCGGGACGAACGGCTTCACGGGGAATCATTTCTTCCCTGGGAATCAAGGCTTCCACGTTATCCCCCAGGTCTATGGTGACATTACCTTTCTCCACGCGCTTCACGACACCCATAATCAGTTCGCCGACCCGGTTTTTATAGGCTTCCACGACACGCGCACGCTCCGCTTCCCGGACTTTTTGCACGATGACCTGTTTGGCGGTTTGCGCGGCGATACGGCCGAATTCCACGGACTCCATGGGTTCTTCGATATAGCCGCCCACTTCAATATCCGGGTGGATTTTTCTGGCTTCAGTCAGAGAAATCTGCTTATCGGGAAATTCCATTTCTTCCTCATCCGCAAGAACCTGCCAGCGGCGGAATGTGTCATAGTTACCCGTCTTCTGGTCAATCGCAACTCGAGTATCAATATCCATGTTATGGAGCTTTTTACTCGCTGTTGCCAACGCCTGTTCAATGGCTTCGAATATAGTTTGCCTGCTAATGCCCTTCTCGTTGGACACCGCATCTACAACAAGTAGTATTTCTTTGCTGTTCATCCTCGTATTTGCCTCTTGCTACAGCAGCGCTAGATTTTCGGTACTAAATTCGCTTTTTCAATCGCATTGAACGGTAATTCAATCTCTTGGGTGTCCACTTCCAATACCACATGATTGTCACCGGCATCGCGAATCACACCACTAAAATTTCTTCGTCCTTCCATCGGGATTGACAGTCTTATTTTCACCTGTTTCCCAATAAAACGTTTAAAGTGATTCATTGAAAACAGCGGCCTGTCCAAACCCGGTGATGAAACCTCCAGGCTATATTGCCCATGAATCACGTCTTCGACGTCGAGTATGCCACTGACTTGATGACTGACACGTTCACAGTCATCCAGCGTTACACCATCTTCACTGTCGATATAGATACGCACTAGTGAATGCCTGCCCTGGGACAAGTATTCAACCCCAACCAATTCATAACCCAAGGTTGCTACCGCGGGTTCAATTAAAGCCTGAATATTAACGGGGGCCTGTCGCATCTGTACGCCCTAAATAAAAAATGGGCCGATGGCCCACCTTAATGCTCTACAACGTCTAAAAACCTGCGGGATAGTATAAACCTTCGCCACGCAAAACGCCAAGTTAATTGCACAGTTACAGCAGGTATTTCCTAAACTGCCTGCAATGTGCGCAACTCGCTAATCACAAGCAGACCCTATGCCAAAAAAGAACCTCGGTGCCGAGGTTTTATTTTTATAGATTTGTTAGCGGAGGATATTGTGAATCCGCGGCCTTCAGCGGCTGCGCCGGATAAAAGCTGAGCCCGAATCGCCGGACCACCACCACAACGCGGTTGCTTAAAATTGGTAGCGGGGACAGGATTTGAACCTGCGGCCTTCAGCGGCTGCGCCGGATAAAAGCGAGCCCGAATCGCCGGGCCACCACCACAACACGGTTGCTTAAATTGGTAGCGGGGACAGGATTTGAACCTGCGGCCTTCAGCGGCTGCGCCGGATAAAAGCTGAGCCCGAATCACCAAGCCACCACCACAACACAGTTGCTTAAATTGGTAGCGGGGACAGGATTTGAACCTGCGGCCTTCAGCGGCTGCGCCGGATAAAAGCTGAGCCCGAATCGCCGGGCCACCACCACAACTC
>JAKEGK010000051.1 GCA_022627515.1 Gammaproteobacteria bacterium | reverse complement strand
TGTTCAATTTTCTGAATCAGCGCACTGCCGACAACGACCGCATCGGCCACCGCGGCGATAGCGGCAGCGGAGGCCGCGTCTTTGATGCCAAATCCAACCCCGATAGGCAGACTGGTTTTGGCGCGTATTTGCCGGGTCTTCTCGGCAACCGACTCGATATTCAGGGTGGCCGCGCCGGTAACCCCCTTTAGCGATACATAATACACATAACCACGCGCGGCATCGCATATTTTTTGAATACGTTCCGCGCTGGTGGTAGGCGCCAGCAGATAGATCGGATCAAGTCCGTTATTCATTAATGCCGCGCCGAGATCTTCGGCTTCTTCCGGCGGCATATCCACGGTGAGCACACCATCAACACCCGCCTCTGCTGCGGCTTTGGCAAAGGTTTCATAACCCATGACTTCCACCGGATTTAAATAGCCCATCAGTACAATCGGTGTGTCATTATCGGTTTGACGGAACTCCCGCACCATCTCCAGCACCTGATGCAAACTGACATGATGCGCCAAAGCGCGTTCGCTGGCGCGCTGTATAACCGGACCATCCGCCATCGGATCTGAAAACGGCACGCCCAGCTCGATGATATTGGCGCCGGCCTTAACCAGCGCATGGGCCAAATCCACCGTATCACCAGGATCCGGATCTCCTGCGGTAATATACGGGATCAGTGCTTTTTTATTTTCCGCTTTCAGTGCGTCAAAGCATTTGGTTATACGGTTCATGTAATTTTATATCCTGTGATTCCTGATCGCGCTGTGGTGGTCAAACCTTGATGCCTTCCAGCGCCGCAACCGTGTGAATATCCTTGTCTCCGCGTCCGGATAGATTCACCACAATGATGTCATCGCGCGGCATCGTGGACGCAACTTTGCTTACATAAGCCAAAGCATGACTGGATTCCAGCGCCGGAATAATACCCTCGATCCGCGTTAAATCATGAAAAGCCTGTAAAGCTTCCTTGTCGGTCGCCGCCACGTAAGTTGCGCGGCCCGTGTCTTTTAACCACGCATGTTCCGGACCAACGCCCGGATAATCAAGCCCCGCCGAGATGGAGTGCGTTTCGATAATCTGGCCATCGGCATCTTCCATCAAATAGGTGCGATTGCCGTGCAATACCCCCGGCTTTCCGGCGCACAAGGCCGCGGCATGGCGTCCGGTTTCCAGGCCATCACCCGCCGCTTCCACGCCGACTATGGCAACGTCTTTGTCATCCAGAAACGGATAGAACAGGCCGATAGCGTTGGAACCGCCGCCTACACAGGCAACAAGCAGGTTCGGTAAACGGCCGGTTTGTTGCTGGCACTGCTCCCGGGCCTCACGCCCGATCACCGCCTGAAAATCCCTGACCATCGCCGGATAAGGATGCGGACCGGCAACCGTGCCAATGATATAAAACGTATTATCCACATTGGTAACCCAATCACGCATTGCTTCGTTCAGCGCGTCTTTCAGGGTTTTAGATCCGGATGTCACCGCCCGCACGTCGGCGCCCAGCAAACGCATGCGGTAAACATTGATGGATTGCCGTTTGATATCTTCGGCGCCCATATAAACCACGCACTCCAGGCCCAAACGCGCCGCGACGGTCGCGGTTGCCACACCATGTTGACCGGCGCCGGTCTCCGCAATAATGCGGGTCTTGCCCATGCGCTTGGCCAGCAACGCCTGACCTACAGTGTTATTCACTTTATGCGCGCCGGTGTGATTGAGATCTTCCCGCTTTAAAAAAATCCGGGCGCCGCCCAGTTTTTCCGTCCAGCGTTTCGCAAAATACAGGGGTGATGGACGGCCGACGTATTGTCGCAAGTCGTCGTCCAGTTCTTCTAGAAATTCTGGATCCTGGAAATATTTTACATAGGCGGCTAACAGTTCTTCCAACGGCACCATCAGGGTTTCCGAAACAAACTTGCCTCCGTAGACACCAAAGTGCCCCCGGGCGTCCGGTACGCTGCCAATGATGTGATCCATCGGGGTTGCCGTTTTGATTTTAGACACTTTGTACACCTCGCATAAACGCCGCCATTTTTTCCATATCTTTAATGCCCTTGTCGGCTTCAACGCCGCTGCTTACATCTACCGCAAATGGCCGCACTTTGGTTATCGCCTGCCAGACATTCTCCGGCGTTAATCCGCCGGCCAGAATAATCGGTTTGTTCAATCCTTTGGGTATGATGGACCAGTCAAATACCCTGCCTGTGCCGCCCGGCGCCTTGGGATCATCGGTATCCAGCAGGACGCCGCGCGCAGTGGCGTATCGGTTGACCTCGGCGGCTATGTCAACGCCCTCCCGGACCTTAATCGCCTTGATATAAGGTTTGCCATAGGCGCTGCATTCACTGGGTAATTCATTACCGTGAAACTGCAAAAGGTCCAACGACACTCGATGCAACACCGCTGCGACATCCTTCGGTGAAGGATCGACGAACAAACCGACAACAGTGACGAAGGGAGGTATTTTCTGAATAATGCCGCGGGCGCTATCAATGCTGACCGCGCGCGGGCTCTTGCTGTAAAACACCAGACCGATCGCGTCAGCACCAAATTCCACCGCCTTGACCGCATCCTGTGCCCGAGTGATGCCGCATATTTTAACGCGAGTTCGCATAATTGTGCATTCCCTAAGCTCGAAATTTACCCGAAAAACAACGAAGTCCGGTAGATTACCAGATCATGTGCGTGTGGAGTACCCTTGGTAATTCATAATCCGGCGCATAATTTACATCGACTAAGTAAAGGCCGTGGGGCGGCGCGGTAATACCTGCCTGGGTGCGGTCGCGCGATTCCAGCACCTGTAGTGTCCAGTTCTCGGGCTGCTCGCCCGCGCCAATGGCTATCAGCACCCCGGCGATATTGCGCACCATGTGGTGTAAAAATGCATTCGCCTGGATATCAATGGTAATCACATCTTCATTACGCTGAACATCGATGAAATCCACTCGCCGCATAGGGGTTTTAGATTGGCAACCCGCGGCCCGGTAAGCGCTAAAGTCATGTTCTCCCAGGAGAAACCGGGATGCCACGGTCATACGCTGTTCGTCCAGTGGCCGGTATTCCCAGGCCACGCGGTAGGCCAAAAATGTCGGCCGGACCGGGCGGTTGAGAATTACATAGCGGTAGCGGCGCTGTTTGGCGGAAAAGCGGGCATGGAAGTTGTCATCCACGGGACGCGCCCAGATGACAGCCACGTCTTTGGGTAAATTGGCATTGCCGCCAAATATCCAGGAACGTTCGGTGCGCTCGGCGTTTGTATCAAAATGCACCACCTGACCCAGGGCATGAACCCCGGTGTCGGTCCGCCCGGCGCAAACCGTCCGTATCGGCTGGTCGGCCACTTTAGTCAGCGCCTCCTCGAGGACCGCCTGCACGCTCAGGCCATTATCCTGCATTTGCCAGCCGACATAACTGGTACCGTCATACTCGATACCCATTGCAATGCGCATTAATGTGCCACCCCTGGTATGATGAAAATCGCATATTCTACACCAGATACCGGATTAACAGCTTTTGTTTTCCATTTATTGGTTCACGGATGCGAACCGCATACAAGAATCAAACACCGTTCGAATGCAAATTTCAGCTTCCATATTAAGATGGATCATGGATTACTTGGGAATAATTTTTCAAACTAACAGAAAATACAAAACGTGAATGCCGCCTCAAGATGATTAAAAGCACTGAACGCCATGCCAGGATTCAACGTGTCATAATAATCGAGGGCGCGGCCAACCTCTTTGTCCTGACCGCGAAAACTATCGTTGGTTTTTCAACAGGATCACTTGCCGTACTAGGCGACGCAATTCATTCGCTAACTGATCTTGCCAACAATGTTGTCGCCTGGATAGTGATTCGTCTTTCCAATATGCCTGCGGACCGGGAACATCCCTATGGTCACCGGAAATTTGAAACTTTGGCGGTGTTTTTTCTAGCCTCGCTATTAGTAGTACTGGCGTTTGAGCTGGGCCTTAATGCTATACGGAAAGAAAACGTCGAAATTGCCAGTGGGCGCCTGGAACTGGGCATTATGGTGGGCGTGCTGATTATTAATATAATTGTTGCCTGGTGGCAACGTATCTGGGCGCAGCGCCTCAAATCGGACATATTGCTCGCCGATGCCAGCCATACTTTCTCGGATGTTTTGATAACCCTGGCTGTCATTACCGGCTGGCAACTCTCCGCGCATGGCTATCCATGGCTGGACAGGATTTGCGCCCTTGGCGTCTCTAGCCTGATACTGTATCTGGCGTATTCGCTGTTCAAAAGAGCGATTCCAACACTGGTAGACCAATACGCTATCGATCCCGAAGTGTTGATTTCCGCCGTTCAGGAGGTAAAAGGTGTGCGCGGCGTGTTGCGAGTCAGGTCGCGATGGATTGGCTCATCCCCCGCCGTGGATTTGGTCATTACCGTTGATCCCGAATTATCCACCACCAATGCTCATGGAATTTCCGATCAAGTGGAATCCTTAATTGAAACACGCTTCCACATTACTGATGTCTCCATCCATGTTGAACCGTATAGCCATTGAAATGTGTAACCACTAAACAGTAAAACCATCGAGCGTTGTAACTTTTGAAAAACATGTCGGCAAGTCTGTGGCGCTTGATCGTTACACATTTTGGAATTGCCGGATAACAGTCAATAACAAACGCAGTTAAGACCATTGGAATAACTAATTTAAAGGGAAAATTTCCTGGTCACGCGCGACACAACAAGGCCTTTCAAACAAAACTGCTGTTTGAAAGGTCCTGCTGCCATGATATGGATAGGCCGTTACTTACTTCTCACTGCCAGCAGCCGTGCTTAACCGCTTACTAACCTGTAATACATAAGCCAGTTAGTGCATTTGCACAGTCTCGGTACGCTCAAAATCCCGTCTGAATTTTTTCGCTGCCCGCAATGCCTTTTGTTCATCCTTATCGGATATCACATTGAGATCACCCACAAAAAAGGTCTTGTTGTTGGGAGTCCCATCGGCATTTTTGAAATGCACACTGTAACTTAAATAGGTTATGTCACGACGTTTGTCATATTTGACTGTGCGCGAAATTCCACGAATACCGGTAGTACTCTGCACAGGCCGTTTGGCCTTTTCAGGGTATTTTGACCGGATTTCGTCGCGCCATTCTATTGCCGCCTCAAGTGATTTGCGTTTCCCACCGTAACGCTTGTGAGAAAAATAACGGCTGCGTTCCTTGCCCTTACGAACAACTCTAACCTGGTATCCCATACCATCAGGTTCAGTGATGTTTTCGTACTTAGCCAATGTCTTTGCCTCTCTTTTGTTAGTTAAAGTTATACCCCATGTCTTGATAACTACTGCCATCATTGTTTTTTACATTTACCACAAACATCAATACCGCCTGGATTTCCACGCCAATCCAGGATTCTACGACAACTTTGTTGACAACAACTATTGTCTACAGCATTTCGCAACAACGTTATAACAAAACAACAATAGCTATTAAGAAGAAGCCATACCGCCAAACGCTGGATGCTGAGTAGTTAAAACGTTAATAAAATAAAGTAGACGTTAATTTTAAACTTGGCAACTTACTTTCAATATTTTTAGAACTTCATTTATTGAAACATTCCTTTTAAAACGTTTTCTCTACAACATTTTTTTGAAACATAAGACTTTTCAGATGTTGCGCGGTTATCTTTTATTCTCTGCGGGTTCTTTCAAACCATTTGACTGACAACCCGCGATTATATGTTTTAGTGGGAAACTGCTTATCTCTGCGCGCACTTGAATAATATAGCCTGTTTTTAGCATTGTTGCACGTCAGAAGTTTCTTACAAGTTACGCCACTCATAATTGTTAAAACTTTTTACGTAAAGTTAAGGCAGTGGCCCTTCTAAAATGAGTACTGAAACTCCCACATCGATCGCATCATAAAGCCGGATGACATCGGCGTTTTTCATCCTAACGCATCCATGAGAATTTGGTTGACCATGAATTTCGTCATCCGGACTGCCATGGATATAAATATAGCGGCGCATACTATCGACATTTCCCAGCCGGTTTTTACCCACTTCCTGGCCGCTTAGCCACATGATTCTGGATAAAATCCAGTCCCGGTCAGGATTAGTCCGGCGCAATTGTTCGGAATACACTTCACCTGTCGGCCGGCGACCGGTAAAAACCGTATAAATCGGACATCCGCCGCCAATTTTGGCGCGTACGATATGCCTTCCCCGCGGCGTACACTCGCTGCCAGACACTTCACCGGGTCCATTGGCGGCTGTAGCAATCATGACGTCGATGGTAACCTTACCATTTTTACGCAATTGCAGCCGCTGATCTGCAATGCTGACAATAATTTGCTGCTGCGCCATCATTGCGCGGTCTCATCCTGCTGATGCGGGGAATCTGTTAAATAGACATCAACCAGACCGTCGTAGTTCCCGTCACGATGAATACGGTAACCTTGCACGTTCTTTCTCGCCACATAGACATGATCCTCATACCACAAGGGAACATATGGCAACTCCTGAAATAAAATCTCCTGAATTTCCCGGTACAGATACGCCTGCCTCATGATGTCCTGTTCATCCCGGGCGGTCATGAGCAAAGCGTCGAGGCGGGGATTCCCGTAGTGGCCGCGGTTTGCTCCGTTAGGAGGTATTGATTGGCTGTGAAAAACCTGCCGGAATATATCCGGCAGATTAATACCCACCCACGCCAGGCTGAACATTTGGAATCTGCCCGCTTTGATATCGCCGTAAAACGTACCCCAGTCATAGGTCTGTATGCTGACTTCGATTCCCACCGCGGCCAGTTGATTCTGAATAATAGTCGCGAGACGAATCCGGAACGGGCTATTGGATGTTTTGTAGGTAATGCGCAATGGAGCCGCCTTGCTAAAACCGTTTTGAGTCAATAATTGCCGGGCTTTATCCGGCGCGTAATCATACCCGGGCAAATCCGGGTGGCCCGCCCAATGATCCGGTGTCAATATTGCGTTTGCCAAACGCGCCCGGCCGGAAAACAAATGCGTTACTATCGCTTGACGGTCAATCGCGTAAGCAATCGCCTGCCGAACCGCCAATCGCCCCGTCAGAGGATCTTTCAGATTAAAACCCAAATAGGAGAAATTACTGCCCGCGCCTTTCATCACTGTTAAATTCGGGCGTTCACCCAGGAACCTGACCAGTTCAGCATCAATATCATTTTGAAGCATATCTATTTCACCGCGCATTAATTTAAGCGCCCGGGTGTTTTCCTCTTTCACGTATAGAAATTCGAACACTTGCTGGTCGCTGATTCTTTGCAAACGCAAACGATCTCTATCCGGCCAGTCCAGAAAACGAAACGCGCCGCTGCCAACTGGTTGTGTATTAAAAGGATGTCCGGATTTGATTTTAACGGCTGGCAAAATGCCCACTTCCAGATAACCGGGAAACAACGGATCGGGAGCGTTAAGATAAAAATCCACCGTATCTTCATCAATGACAATGATTTGTTCCACCATATTCAATGTTGCCTGGTGTGGTGAGACATTGTTGCCGTTCAGAACAGAATCAAAAGTGGCTTTTACATCATGTGCAGTTAAACGTGTGCCGTCGTGGAAAACGCGCTGCTCTTCACGCAGAACAAATCGAAAATGGGTTGGGGAAAGCTTTTGCCAGTCCGCTAGCGCCGGCACCGGCTGCGACGCAGTATCAAAATCGATCAGTTGCCGGTAGAGCAGACGATTGATCCGGGAAGAGATGGCATCCGTTGAATAACGCGGGTCCAGTGTCACAGGCGCGCTGGCCAGACCGAAACGTATGGCAGCGCCGTTGGGCCGGGACTGGCAGCCAGTTAAGGCGAATCCGGAAGTTGCGGCGAGTAAAAGGCAAAACAGTATGCCGGCAAAGGAAAACACCTGCGCTCGATCGATCAACATGTTAATTTAATCTGATATCTGCTGACGCCGGGTCACCAATCTTTATAGGGGTGCTTGACCAGACAAACATTGTAATAACGGGTATCGTGGGAAACCTCCTCTCCCAGCCACGGCGGTTTCTCGAAGCTTTCATTCATCTCCAACAACTCAATTTCGGCGACCACAAGGCCGGCGTTGTCCCCGGTAAACTCATCGACTTCCCAGATATGATTACCATAAGGAACGTAGTAACGGGTTTTCTCGATGAGCGGTTTTTCACAAAGTTGCTCAAGCATTTCCCGGGCATCCGCATAGGGTACCGGAAATTCATATTCCTTGCGTGCCACATCCAGGGTGGCGCTCTTGATGTTAATGTTGGCTGATTCATCCACAACTCTTATCCGGATCGAGGCTTTTCCGCCGCCGGCAAAATACCCCTGCTTCAGAATTTTTTGCCGCGTCGCCAGCTTGCGCCAGTCATCGTTGAGCACGAGGAATTTACGTTCTATTTCAGTCGCCATGAGTGGTTTTCATTCGGCAAAAATTCAGAAACGTTAGTTGGAGTATTCCAGGAACGCCGTATCCAGCGGTTTTCTTTGATACCATACCCTGATACCAAACAGCAGCAATAAAATAACCGCATATATTAAAGGCTGCAACAAATCGGCCTTCACCAGCCAGAGATAGTGCAAAATACCACAAACCGCGCTCACGTACACCAATTGATGCAAACGTTGCCAGTGTCTGCCCAGCCGTTTCATCATTTTGCCGGTTGACGTGACAGCTAGCGGAATCAGCAGCAGAAACGCCGTGAATCCCACAGTAATGTATGGACGCTTGGCGATATCTTTTGCCATCTCGCCAATATCAAAAAAATGATCGAACACCAGATAGGTTGCAAAATGCAGGCAGACATAAAAAAACGCAAACAGGCCCAGCATGCGCCGGTAACGCATCAGGGATTTCCAGCCAAACAGTTTACGCAGCGGCGTCACTGCTAAAGTAATCAGTAAAAATCTCAGCGACCAGTCGCCGGTGCGATGAGTGATTTTTTCCACCGGATTGGCGCCCAATGCCTGGTGAAAAGCATCGCACACCAGTATAGCGAGCGGGATCAGACAAATCAGGAATACGGCAGGCTTGATATAACGGCGCATTGTTAAAAACCTGTTGCTTTAAATACCCGGCGCGCGTGATTGGAATTAATAATATTTTCGCAAATCCATGCCGCTATAAAGGCCGGCAACTTCATCCGCGTAACCGTTAAACATCAGCGTCTCGCGTTTGAAGAAGTCACCGATCCGCCGTTCACGCGCCTGGCTCCAGCGGGGATGATCCACTGTGGGGTTTACATTGGCATAAAAACCGTATTCCTGCGGCCCGGCAATATTCCAGGTGGTTCCGGGTTGTTTTTCGGTAAACCGGATGCGCACGATGGATTTGATATTTTTAAAGCCGTATTTCCAGGGCACGACCAGCCGTAATGGCGCCCCGTTCTGATTGGGCAGCAGCTTGCCGTACAAGCCTACGGCTAAAATTGTTAGCGGATGAGCCGCTTCATCGATGCGCAATCCTTCCACGTACGGCCATTCCAACACCCGGCGCTGTTGTCCGGGCATTTGCCGCGGGTCATACAAGGTGGTGAATTCAACAAACTTGGCCCTGGAAGTCGGTTCGACTTTTTTTAGCACATCGGCAAAGGCAAATCCCACCCAGGGAATCACCATTGACCAGGCTTCCACACAGCGCAAACGGTATACGCGTTCTTCCAACGTATAAGGTTTAATAAAATCCTCCAGCTGATAAGTGGCGGGTTTGTTCACCTCCCCCTCAATGCGTAAGGTCCAGGGATCCGTTTTGAATTTTCTGGCCAGTAACGCAGGACCTTCCTTGTCCGTGCTGAATTCGTAAAAATTGTTGTAACGGGTAATATCCTCAATCGGCGTTTTTTCTTCATCCAGCGCGTAGCGGGATTTTTGTATATTTCCCAGCGCCGGTGCTGCGTCGGTACGCCGACTACCTAGTAGCACCGGAAAACTCGCCCCTGCGGCAAGCGCCAGTGTTGACCTGGAAACGGTACTCAGAAATTCCCGCCTGTTCTGGTAATTGGTTTCGTCCGTAATCTCGGATGCTTTGATGGAATCTGGGCGTTTGATAATCATTAATCACGATACTCTTGGCCAAGTAGTGATATACGGGTCACAGTTTTTATGGCATGGTTAATTTCTGCTAGTTTCATGTCGATAAAGTAGCAATATAATTGTGTTTATTACGGGCCGGTTCAGGCATGATTTCTGAACCCAATGTAATACTGGCAGTCAAACATCACGAATTTGTCACGTCGTTCAAAAAAATACATTAAGTTTCTCAATAGGATGCATTCATGAAGACATTTTCCCGCTTTTACACCAGCAAAAGCTCCAAAAACGTAAGTTTCAGTAAGAACGGTTTCATAAAAAAAATTTCATTTTATTTGCTACTGGCCTTGCTCGTAGTAGCCGCGGCGCCACTATGGGCTGAACCTGCACCCAATTTGACCCTGAAGACCCTGGATAATAGCGATCTTAAAATCAGCAATTTGAAAGGCGATGTTGTGTACGTCGATTTCTGGGCGACGTGGTGTCCACCCTGCCGGCAATCATTCCCCTGGATGGAAGAAATGTATCAACGTTACTCCGATCTGGGATTCAAAATCGTCGCGATTAGCCTGGATAACAAACGGGATGTCATCGATCAGTTTTTGAAGACCATGACCACCAGTTTCACCATCGCGCACGATCCGGGCGGTGAATCAGCGAACGCGTTCAAGGTCAAAGGCATGCCGAGTTCTTACCTGATCGATCGCAAAGGTAATATTCATCTTACGCACATGGGTTTTAACGAGCGGGACAAGGAAAAACTCGAATCAATGATTAAGGATTTAATCGCAAAAGACTAGTTATGTTTGACTGACAGCAAAAGACCGGCCGCCACCCTTCAGGATTTATACTTCTCTTCAGTACAGCGGCCGGTCTTTTTTTGCGCCCATCCATACCCTATTCGAAAACTTGCTGGTGTAACCTTCGCAGTGCAAGCAACCATGAATATGCACAAGCCCGGCGCCCCAAACCAGTACATTTAACATACAAACAGAGTATAAATTGTTCTCACCTCTGACGAATGTATTTTGATTGATTACATCAAGACAACTAAACTTGAGAGTGGAAATATTACCACGCGGGCGTTTTCGTCAATTTATTATCAATTCTGGAACAGTCATTGCTTGAGCTTTCTTGCTGAATCAACGAAAAGCTTCCCGGAACACGGTACAAAATCTATTCACCCTGACAATTTAATCCGGAAAACAACACAAGGGATTCACTATGTCACAAGCCGACATTGGATTGGTGGGACTTGCCGTCATGGGGCAAAACCTGGTCCTGAATTTTTCTGATCACCGCTATACCGTTTCGGTTTACAACCGCAGCCCGAACAAGGTTGACGAATTTCTCGCGGGCGCGGGGCGCAACCACCGTGTTACCGGCACAAAATCCATTGCGGAATTTTGTCAAAGCATCAAGCGGCCGCGCAAAATCATGCTTATGGTTAAAGCAGGCGCCGCCGTGGATGACATAATCACATCCCTGCTGCCCTGCCTCGAGCCCGGCGACATCATCATTGATGGCGGGAATTCTCTTTATACCGACACGCAGCGCCGTTGTGATGAACTGCAAAACAAAGGTATGCGTTACATCGGCTTGGGGGTATCCGGCGGCGAAGAAGGCGCGCGCCATGGACCTTCCCTGATGCCCGGCGGACATGAGGAAGCGTGGCCACAGATCAGCGGCATATTTCAGGACATTGCGGCAAAAGTGGGCGATGCTGCCTGCTGCGAGTGGATTGGCGCCGGCGGCGCCGGTCACTATGTAAAAATGGTGCATAACGGCATTGAATATGGCGATATGCAATTAATCTGTGAAGCTTACCATTTATTGCGCTTTGGCCTGGGCTTGCCGGTCGACGCGGTAAAACAGGTATTTGAGGACTGGCAACATGGTGTGCTGGATTCTTATCTGATCGAAATTACCGCCGATATTCTGGGTGTCAGGGACGATGATGGCCTGCCATTGGTGGACAAAATTCTGGACAGCGCCGGCCAGAAAGGCACAGGAAAGTGGACCGCCATTGATGCGCTGGAATCCGGTATTCCCCTGACCTTGATTGGTGAAGCGGTGTTCGCCCGTTTTCTTTCATCCTTAAAAACGCAACGGGACCATGCCAGCCAGGTATTACATGGCCCGGAAAAAAGCCGCCAGTCCCATGAACCGGAAATGATTCAGTACATTCAGGACGCCTTGTATGCGTCAAAAATCATGTCCTATGCGCAAGGCTTTATGCTGATGCAACGGGCTTCGGAGCTGAACCAATGGAAACTTAATTACGGCAACATAGCGCTGGTTTGGCGTGGCGGATGCATTATTCGCAGCCGTTTTCTCAGCAACATTAAACAGGCCTACGATGCGGATCCGCACCTGGACAATTTATTATTGAACGATTTTTTCAAAACCGCTGTCGAACAAACGCAATCCGGCTGGCGCAAGGCTGTTCAGTTTGCCATTGAACGCGGAATCCCGGCGCCCGCGTTTTCCTCAGCGCTGGCGTTTTACGACGGTTATCGAACCTCATTACTGCCGGCCAATCTGCTTCAGGCGCAACGCGACTACTTTGGCGCGCATACCTATGAGCGCATTGACAAACCGCGCGGAGAGTTTTTCCATACCGATTGGACAAGCCGCAAATCGGCACGATAGGCGGCGGACAGGAGCAATAAATTTATGCAAATTCTCGAACCTTGCACCTTCGTGATTTTTGGTGCAACCGGTCATCTCTCCCGTAACAAGCTGATGCCGGCACTCTACCATCTGGAAGCGGAACACCAGATTCCGGACGGTTCATTTATTCTTTCGTTAGGAAGGAGTGAATGGAATTCAGAAACCTGGCGGCAAGAAGTCAGGAATCTTATTGCAGATAAAGTGCGCGGCGGAATTGACAATGAAGTATATGACCGCTTTGCGTCGCGGCTGCGTTACATGCAAGGTGATTTAAACGACGACGCGCTTTATAGCAACATAAAAACGACACTGGAATCCGATAACAACTACTCCGCCAATGCCGCGTTTTACATGGCGCTGCGGCCGGAAGAATTTGGCATGGTAATCCAGAAACTGGGTGAATCCGGTTTGACTAATGACTCTCACGGCTGGCGGCGCGTGGTGATTGAAAAACCTTTTGGCTCGGATCTGGAAAGTGCGCAAATCCTGCAGCGCAAACTGCATCGTTACCTGCGTGAGGACCAGGTTTACCGCATCGACCATTATCTGGGTAAAGGCACTGTGCAAAACATTCTGGTATTCCGTTTTGCCAATGTGATGCTGGAACCATTGTGGAATCGTAATTACATTGACCATGTGCAAATCACTCATTCGGAAACCGCTGGCATAGAAAGCCGCGCCCACTACTATGACAGCGCGGGCGCGCTTCGCGACATGGTGCAAAGCCACTTATTACAATTGCTAACTCTGGTCGCCATGGAGCCGCCGGCCAGCATGGATGCCGAGGCCCTGCGTGACGAAAAGGTGAAAGTACTCAAGTCCATCCGGCCCATATCGCAAAGTGCAGTACGGGCCATGTCATTCCGGGCGCAATATTCGAGCGGCATGGTGAATGGGCAGAAAGTTAACAGTTACCTGGAGGAAAAGGGCGTTGCGCCTAACAGCACGACGGAAACCTATTCGGCGCATAAATTCTATATCGATAACTGGCGCTGGCGTGATGTTCCGTTTTTTTTGCGCACCGGAAAACGCCTGGCGCAAACCCAGTCCGCCATCAGCATCCGTTTCAAACATCCGCCGCAACATCTGTTCCGCAACACCGTTGTGGACCGTTTAAAGCCCGACTGGATTTTATTGGGTATCCAGCCGCAGGAATGCGTGCGCATCGAATTACAGGTCAAGGAACCCGGCCTGACCATGATGCCACGCTCCATCAGCCTCGATGCCAGCTTCTCGGGTAATGAGTCCAATGAAAAACTGGACGCTTACGAAAGTCTGTTACTGGATATTATTGAAGGCGATCAGAGTCTTTATCTGCGTTATGACGAGGTGGAATGGGCCTGGCGGGTGGTGGATCCCATTTTACGCGTCTGGGCTACCGACCGTGACTACATTCATACCTACGCTGCCGGCACATGGGGTCCGCAGGAAACGCGCAAACTGTTTGTACGAGAAGACCAGTTCTGGCGTCATTCCCTGAGTCCTAACGGTGATGGCGATTAATCAATGAATAGAAATTGCAGGTTGTAAGAAACTTCTGAACAACTAACTATTTCTACTTTGTTACTTTAATTTATATTAATGAACAATCCCGCACGGCTATTTAATGTAACAAAGTAGAACTATTCAATTGACGACACTCAGTCCATCCGCCCGGCTTAAGCCATCATTGCTACCTACGCATGCTGCGTAAGTACTGCAAACGGTGCTCTTATCCCGGCTTTTTCTCTGCTTGACACTTAATTATTTCCACGGGTAGCATCATTTTCCAGCAAGAGTAAAGACCAGCAGTTTTGTCAATATTATTCCACTTGACCGGTTCATACGTTTTACAAACGAATGTAACGATAAATGCAGGATGCAAATACAACTCTTGGTTAGTGGCTGTGATTATGACGCATTAACCTTCTTGATGTTACTAACTATCCACAACGATCCTAATAACGGGTGCGATCAAATTACGCAAAAGAACTTTACCAATAATTTACCTGGAGGGCATGTTACGCAAGGTATCTACAAAACAATGAAAGCGTTTTGCTGATTTTTGGACATATTACAGCCGTATCCGCGGCAGATCTGGCGGAGTATAAACCCCTTGCGGAGTACACAATCAGACAGGCGCAGAACGGGCATGTAAAGGATATTGATCAGCTCATTGCGCAACAGGATAAACTGGTGCAAATCGGCGTCGCTGCCTGCAATGATTACGCAAATAAACATCCGAAAGAGAAAAATATCCTTGAATAGATCACTTCGAACTCGGAAAGTATGAAACAATTGAGCCTGAGTGAAATCGAAGAAAAATGGCATCATGGCGGCGAGTTAAAAAAGAATGGTTACGAAGTAAAAGATGACCATTTTGGCCAGGTGGGTAATCTGATTGACGCGGTCATTCATCCGCCAACGACATATATCGCGCTCACCAAATACAAAACCGATGGTAACAAAGAACATCTTGAGCAAGTAGTTGCGGAATTGTCCGAAGTACTCGTACACCCGGGATATCTGGAATAGCAATCCGCCACTGCGCGCTAACAATAACAGCAAGGCGCATCGCAGCTGAATAGAACTTGTTGAAATTTCTGAAAATCGGTCCTTATGGCCCGATTTGCTTTGTTACACCTTGGAAATTTTTGTATGAATCATTTTAATTTTGCCCTTATAATCGCAGTCAAAATATCAGTAAACTGACAAGATTTGTGTTATCGAATAAATTTACGCGGCGCAAAGGACTGCGTCACGAATAAAAATCAATGGGGACCGTGTGGGGCACACGCGTAAAAAAAATAATGGGTAAGGAGGTTTCGATGTATTTTCGAAGCGGGAAAATATCCGCCATCAGTATCTGGAGTTTTTACACCTCTGTCTTTGCTGCAGTATTAATTCCCAATCACTCGCTGGCCGCCAGTACGGAAATAAGTGGAGTGCTGGAAGCTGAAGTCGGAATTGCTGAAGACTTTGAAGGCAACAGTTCCAACGATATTGTGCAGGCTACCGTGGAAATTGCGCTGAATTCGGAATTGAGCGAGTGGTTCGGCGCGCATGTTTCCCTGCTCTATGAACAAGACGCTACCGATCTGGAAGTCGACAACGGTTATATTGAGTTCGGAAATCCGTTTATAAGTTCGTTCTTTTTCCGGCTGGGACAACTCTACGTTCCGTTTGGCGCGTTCGAATCCAACATGATTTCTGATCCCCTCACATTGGAAATCGCCGAGACCCGGGAATCCGCCTTTACCATTGGGTATGAAAAAAGTTTTCGCGCTGCACTCTATCTTTTCAATGGCGATCTGGTGGAAGCCGGAGGCGATGACACCATCGATAATGTTGGCATAGAAGTGGGTTACAGCTTTGAAGGTGAATCGATCAGTTTCGATATTGGTTTTGGTTATATCAACAACATTGCTGAATCCGATGGTTTAAGTGGAATCATAAGCGACAATGATCCTGTTCCCGATGACGGCGTGACGGAAGTGACAGAATATGTTCCCGGCATGATGGCGCACTTTATATTTGAATGGGGCTCATTTCAGTTCATCGGCGAACTGGCGGCGGCAACCAAGGAATTTGCCGCGGGAGAGATATACGCCGCGCAAAAAAGCAAACCCAGCGCCGCCAACCTGGAACTGGCGTACAGCTTCACGGACAACTGGAATCTTGCAGCGGGCGTTCAAAACAGCGTTGATATGGCCGGTTTTCTGCCCGAAACCCGTTTTCTCGTCGCCACCTCATACCGAATCGATGAAGCGACGGTACTGGCATTTGAATACGCCAATGACTCCGATTATGCAACCACCAAGCTTGGTACCGGCAATTCCGGTTCGTCAATCACTATGCAGCTTGCCGCGGAATTTTAGTAATTTGCCTGGGAAGCGGGATGGAAAAAACAAAGCCCCGCAAAGCGGGGCTTTAAGACAAGTACATGGAACGTCAAACTTTCACTGGAGAACTCCAGCATCGTTGTGAAAATTCTTCTATCTCTCCCCTAAAATCATCTCCACAACGATTGACACGATACAATATTCATACCACGCAAATTAACCGGCCGCCTTTCAATAAGTTGGCAGAGGTACGTTGTTACCGGCTTTTAATATTGTAAGATAATCCGACATGACGCATGAGCAAGCTTCACACAATGCGGCGTAATATTGCGCGGAAGTCAGACAAATGTGTTACAACCGTCTGGATAAAACAAACCGCTGCAACTAATGAATATTTTAATGAATACACAGCAATCAGGTTTTGGCTCTTCTAACATGTTTTCTAAGCCGTTTTTTCCGGTCTATCTGACGCCTGGTTAACGGATTACGTTTCCCTTTATAGGGATTTTCCCCGGTAACAAACTCAACGCGTATGGGCGTTCCTTTCAATTGCAGGGTTTCAATAAAATAGTTCATCAGGTACCGCTGGTACATGAGCGGCAATTTTTCCGTCTGGTTACCGTGTATCACGATAACCGGCGGATTGCGCCCGCCCTGATGCGCATAGCGGAGTTTGATGCGGCGGCCTTTCACCAGTGGAGGTTGGTGCGCCTCAACAGCGCTTTCCAGAATCCTGGTCAGTTTCGACGTTGCCACGTCGATCACCGCGGAATGATAGGCCTGCAGCACCGGTTTGAACAGGTTGCCGACCCCCGTACCGTGCAGCGCCGATATGTAGAGCACGTCGGCAAAATCACAGAACTTTAATTTTCGATCCAGTTCGCTTTTCACGCGGCTGCGTTGGTCCTGGGTTAATCCGTCCCATTTGTTCACGGCAATGACGAGCGCCCGCCCGGCATCCAGGACATATCCCAGCAAATGCGCATCCTGATCAGTAATCCCTTCCTGCGCGTCAATCACCAGAATCACCACATGCGCATGCTCAATCGCCTGCAGAGTTTTAACAACGCTGAATTTCTCAAACTTGTCATCGATACGGCCCCGGCGCCGCACCCCCGCGGTGTCAATCAACACATAGGCCTGATCTTCCCTGGTAAATGGAATATAGATACTGTCCCGGGTGGTGCCCGGCATATCAAATACTAAAACCCGTTCTTCGCCCAGAATACGATTGACAAGAGTGGACTTGCCCACATTGGGCTTGCCTACGACAGCGATGCGGATTCCTTCAGGTTGATCGGATGCTTCCTCCGCAACGGCCTCCTCACCGAGCGCAGACTGTATCAACGAGGTCACTCCATAGTTGTTGGCGGCGCTGATCGGGATGGGCTCCCCCAGGCCCAGGGAATGAAACTCCGGCAACACTGCATCCGGGTTTAGTCCGTCGATTTTGTTCACCACAAGCCGGACTGGTTTCCCGGTCCGGCGCAGCTTTTTCGCGATATCTTCATCAGCTGCGCTTAGACCCTGACGCGCATCGGTGAGAAAAAACACCAGGTTCGCTTCACTGACAGCCTGCCATACCTGCTCGGCCATCAGGCTTTCCAGACCGGCTGCCCCGTCATTCAATCCGCCGGTATCAATAACGATAAACCCCAGGTTATTGATCTTTCCTTCCCCGTATTTGCGGTCACGCGTGAGCCCAGGCTCATCCGCAACCAGCGCGTCCCGGCTGCGGGTAAGGCAGTTAAATAAGGTGGATTTTCCGACATTGGACCGGCCAACCAGGGCAATTACAGGTTTCATGATCTAGGCAGTTTTACGGCGAAAATTATTTGACTGGTGTGGACACCTGGAAAACGGATAATGCACCCATGTTGTTCCTGACATAAAGCCTGTCATTAACGGCTTCCAGGGCGCCACTGACACCGAAATCAAGTTCCTGGCGGTCTTCATCACCCCAGTTATGGTATGCCTGATTATAGATTTGCATAAGGTCATTGCGCGCAATAAAACCACCGTCCTCCTTTGCCAGCCAATGCACAAATCCGGCGCCATCGGCAACTGCCAATGCATTATTCACAATCACCGGATTGCTGACATCCCGGTCCTGCAATGCGCCCTGACGCCAAATTGTGGCCCCGCTGCGCCGGTCGAGCGCCCAAACATAGCCATTCACGTCCGTGATATAGAGCTGGGTATAGTCCATGACAATACCATTATACGATGACATGTCCCGCGTCCAGATGGTCCGGCCATTTTCGACCGACACCGCCGCTATGCGCCCTTGATAGGTAACCGCATACACCTCATCGTTATCGGCCTGAAGCAAGCCATCGATGTCCACCATCCGCTGCAGGTCGGTCCGGCCACCGGGAAGACCAACTACTGACTCCCATAGTTTTTTTCCCGTGGCTTTTTGCAGGGCAACGAGCTTGCCGTTGGCAAAGCCGGCAATAACTTTATCGTTAACTATCACAGGGGAACTAGTTCCCCGCAGTGTCAATGCAGGCACCTCCCGCGCATCCGTCCAGATCTTTTCCCCGGTATTTTTATCCAGAGCGGCAAGCTTGCCGTCAATGGTTTGAATAAATACCAGGTTTTCACTAATCACGGGATTGGCCAGGACTTCACTTGATACGTCTCCCTGCCACACGATATCGCCGGAATCGGCATTCAACGCAAACACGTGCGCATCGATTGTCCCCACATAGAGAAGGTTACTGTCGACGACCGGGCCGGAAGAAATCGAATCCATGATGGCGTTTGTCCAAAGAACCTGACCGTCGCTTTGCCGCAGCGCCATGATTTTTCCTGCCTGACTCGCGGCATATACCCGCTCGCCGGTTACTGCGACTGACAGCTGCCGATGTTGCCGCTCGCTTTTTTCCCCGACCTTGGCCACCCATAAGGGCACAACCGCCGCCCTGGCGCTCACCTGCTCCAGTTTGGGATACTCTTTTTTACCGGTGTTAACGCACGCTGAAATTGACAAAGCCGCGCACAGGATTAATGCCAACCGCATTATGACGCTTCTCCACCAGGTCTAGGAACTTCACCCAGATCGTCCAGCTTGATCTGGATGAAATTTCGCGCGCGCGGCGCAGCTCCGGATGTTGACTGGTCCAGTTCCGCCAAAGCAAGCGAGTACGCGGTGCGCGCATTCACGATATCGCCTTTGGCGACATAAATGTCGCCTTTCAATTCTTCCACCACGGCTTTATACGGAGACAACTGAATATTGCTGACTTGCTGCAAGGCTTCATCGTGCTTTCCCTCGGCTAACAGGATTCTTGCCAGACGTATCTGCGCTTCGGTTTTTACTTCCTGTTGCTGCACATTATCCATTGCCCAGCGCAAATGGGATTTCGCGGCAACCAGGTCATCCTTGTCGGCCTTGATTTTCGCCATAGTCAACGCGGCGAGACCCGCATAAGGCGTATCCGCATACTGCCCTAACAGCGTGGCGGCATGGCTGGAAGATTCCTCCAGCTGGTTTTTCGCCAATGATTGAATCATCGCTTCGTATTCGACAGACGCTGACTCGGTGTGAAAGTTTTTTGAATCATTCCAGTATTTCCAGCCAAACAGGATGCCGGCGCCTATCAGTATGCCGCCAAATAACGACAGCCAGTTTTCTTTCCACCATTTTTTAATGGCAGCAATTTGTTCATCTTCCGTTGTATAAACGTCCACGTTCGCTCTCCAGTGTCTTGAATGTTTAAATCAGTGCTTGTAAAAAATTTTTCAATTCATCCTGACCAAAAGTCTGCTGGGGTTTTTCTTCTCTCAGGTATTTCACACTTATTGTATTATTTGCGAGCTCATCGTCGCCCAGTATGAGCGCCACTCCCGCGCCACTTTTATCAGCGCGTTTAAACTGGCTTTTAAAACTGCCTCCACCGCAATGCACCAGCAGGCGCAAACCCGGCATTTGTTCTCTGAGTGATTCACTGATTTGCAGTCCCGGCGCCATCGCGGCGTCACTCGCTATTACCAAATATGCATGCGGCGCTACATCCGGCTGCAGTTTGTCTCGCACCAGTTCGATGAGCCGCTCCAGGCCCAATGCAAATCCTGCTGCCGGAACCGGTTTGCCTCCCAGTTGTTCAACCAGCCCGTCATAGCGCCCGCCGGCACACACAGTACCCTGCGCGCCCAGTTGCGTGGTAATCCACTCAAAAACCGTCTTGTTATAATAATCGAGCCCGCGCACCAGACGCTGATTAACACGGTACGCTATCCCCAACGTGTTCAATAGTGATTGCAACGCGTGAAAATGCTCGACGCATTCCTGATCCAGATGATCATGCAGCCTGGGAGCGTTCTCAATGAGTTGCTGCATGTCCGGATTTTTGCTGTCCAGAATACGCAAGGGATTACTGTGCAAACGGCGCTGGCTGTCTTCATCCAATTGCGCATGGTGGCTTGAAAAGTAATCCACCAGAACATTGCGGTAAGCCTGGCGGCTTTCTGCGCTGCCCAGGGAGTTTATCTGTAATTCAAGATCATTCAATCCGAGCCGTTTCCAGATCCTGGCGCTCATAATAATAAGCTCGGCATCGATATCCGGACCCTGCATGCCAAACGCTTCAACGCCCACCTGGTGAAACTGGCGGTAACGCCCTTTTTGCGGGCGCTCATGACGAAACATGGGTCCGATATACCATAAGCGTTGCGATTGATTGTGCAGTAAACCGTTTTCAATGCATGCACGCACACAACCGGCGGTGCCTTCGGGACGCAAGGTCAGGCTGTCGCCATTGCGGTCCTCGAAAGTATACATCTCCTTTTCCACAATATCGGTCACTTCACCGATAGACCGGGCAAACAATTCGGTTTTCTCCACAAGGGGGAAACGAAGTTCCTGGTAGCCGTAGGTCACAACGGTGTGCTTAACGGTATTTTCCAGCGTCTGCCAGAGCGCGGTATTGTCCGGCGTAATATCATTCATACCGCGGATTGCTTGGATTATTTTTGACAAAATACTGAACCTCTTTACGCGTTCTTATTATTTATTGTTGCTTGTTTTCATTTTGTAACTAAGTGTGCGCGGTTAGCCGTGGCCTGATGATTGCGGGCGGTGTTTTAGCAGTTGTCTTGAGCGCGGCTATCCCGTCAACTTCTGAATGGCAACAGCCTGGTCCTGTTGTGGCGACACGGTAACGCCACCGTCAGTAACACGCAGTGATACCGATGAAGTGCTGTTAGCGTTTTCCTGCAAACGTTTATCCACTTCCGCGCGCACCACCCTTTCCAGTTCAGCGACCAGCTGTTCATTTTCCACTTTATGGTCAGGTTTGCCGTTAACATACAACAAATTGGGTGAGCCGCCGGCTAATCCGACATCCGCCTCACGCGCCTCACCGGGGCCGTTGACGACACAGCCGATAATCGCCACATCCATTGGAACCAGAATATCTTCCAGGCGCGCTTCAAGGGCATTCACTGTCGAAATTACATCAAAGTTTTGCCGCGAACATGATGGGCAGGCAATAAAGTTAATGCCTTTACTGCGTATATGCAGGCTCTTCAGAATATCAAACCCGACCTTGATTTCTTCCGCCGGATCGGCCGCGAGGGATACGCGAATGGTATCGCCGATACCTTCGGCCAGCAGCATGCCCAGGCCAATAGCGGATTTGACAGATCCTGAGCGCATACCGCCCGCTTCCGTAATCCCAAGATGCAAGGGTTGTTCTATCTGCGTTGCGAGTTCACGGTAGGCGAGCACCGTCATAAATACATCCGATGCTTTCAGGCTGACCTTGAAGTTTTGAAAATCCAGCCGGTCCAGAATATCGATATGGCGTTTGGCTGATTCCACCAGCGCTTGCGGAGTAGGCTCACCGTATTTTTTCTGCAATTCCTTTTCCAGTGAACCGGCATTCACGCCGATGCGGATGGGAATATTGCGATCCCTTGCCGACCCCACCACCGCGCGCACCCGGTCTTCGCGGCCAATATTGCCCGGATTGATCCGCAGGCAATCGGCGCCCAGTTCCGCAACACGCAAGGCGATCTTATAGTCAAAGTGGATATCACTGATGAGAGGCACACTGACTTGCTGTTTGATTCTGCCAAACGCCTCGGCGGCCTCCATGCTAGGCACGGATACGCGTACAATATCGGCGCCCACTGCTTCAAGAGCTTTGATCTGCCTGACGGTGCTTTCAACATCCGTGGTTTCAGTATTGGTCATGCTCTGCACCGCAATCGGCGCATTACCGCCAACCGGTACATGTCCCACCATGATTTGCCGAGATTGCCGACGATTGATTTTAAATACTGGCTGGCTCATTGCAATGATTACTCATCTTGTGAAGGTCCAAAGTCCTTTGCTTTATCGGAACTGGTTACAGTATTGCCTGTCAACGCGCTTGGCCCGGGACCTTGTAAAACGGTCGGAGCCTTTCCGCTCTCCAATCTAAACCGGGCAACCGGCCTGATCTGGATGCTGGATATATCATACGGCTCACCATTATACTCGATGCTGACCCCGGGACTAAAACCCAACAAAATTTCAAAGGGCGGCACACCCGTGACAGAAATACTGCTTCCCGCCTTGCCCAGACGGCGCATCAGCGGTTTACCCGCCGCGTCCCGGATATCAACCCAGGAATCCTCGGAAAAACGTAAAGCGACATTCGCCATCAACTGCGCATTCACCTGAAGATTTCCTGATACATCGGTTGCCGCGGTGGATTGCCCGGGCAATGTCAGCTTTATAGTTTTTTGTTCCTGTAATTCGCCAGCCGGTTGCGCCGCTTCACCACTGGTTTCGCCGGCATCTTGCGCCGGGGATTCGAGTGGTGTATCCAAAGGCAGCTCAGCCTCCGGCGCCTGCATGTTGGTATATATCTGCCAGACAATGGCCAGCACCACCGCGACGGCCAGGGCGCCTATGAACAGTCGTATGGATTTTTTGTCTTCCTGCCCCTGCGATACGGAAAAGCTTTTCGGCAATGCATGTTCCACATGTCGGTAACGCGCCGGTATTTTTTCACGGCTCTGGATGATTTCGGGCATGCTGGTTGATTCCTGCGATGCATACTCACCGACAATGTCATCCGGCGGCAGCGCAACCAGCTTTGCGTAAGCCCGAATATAACCCGCTGTGTAAACCGGTTGGGGTAATTTTTCCAGTTCGCCGGCTTCCAGGGCTTTGACAAAACGGATATCCAGTTTCAATTCCTTTGCGATATCGGCCGGGGTCAAATTCTGTTTTTCTCTGGCCTGGCGTAACTTTTCCCAGGGAGCAATTTTTGGGGCAGCTTCACCGGATTCCTTGGTCTTGGATTCCTGAACTTCCGCTACATCACTCATGATTGGTCCTCTTCCAGAGAGTTAAGCATCATTCTGAATTGTTCTGACTTCGGAAATTTGGTCTGCAATTGTTTTTTATAATTTGCCTCGGCATTTTTATCACCCAATTTACGTTCAATGCGAATCCCTAGCCAGAGACTTTCAGCACTATGAGGGGAAACGGCTTCATAGCGCTGTAAATATCCGCGGGATGAAAGAAAACGTTCCTGAGCAAAACGGATTTCCGCCATGTTAATTAACGCCGTGGGCAGATTCGGATTCAGTTCCAGCGCTTTGTTCAAGTATCTTTCCGCTTTCTCGCTATCCGGTATCCGGCGGGCACAGGCGCCGGCATTTTCATAAGCCAGTTCGGGAGTGGCGTATAACGGTATTTGTATTGCCTTGATAAAGTATTTTTCAGCCTCTTCCGCACGGTTCCTTTTACAGAGAAATACGCCATAGTTGTTGTATATGCCGCCATCTTCCGGGCTCAAATCAATTGCCTCCCGGTAATGCTCATCCGCCTTGTCATACTTCTGCATTTTTTCGTAAACCAAGGCCATGGCGCTATGGGCCGGCCCGTAGTCGGACTTTAATTCCAGCGCCTTTTGCAGTTTTTCCAAAGCCACTTCGTAATTACCCTGCTCGTAATAGCCAACTCCAAGCTGCACCTGCGTTTCCACCAGACGTTCGTTCTTAGCCTGCTCGTTCTTGTAATTTTCAATACTGGAACATCCCGCCAGCACAATCACCAGTAAAGCTGCCACCAGCGTTCGCATCAGGAAACGCCTCGCGAAACGGTAATGTGCCCGGACTTCTGCCGGGTGCGTTTGGTTTTATCCAGAACCTTACCGACCAGTTGGCCACAGGCGGCGTCAATATCATCACCGCGCGTTTTACGGGTAATCGTCATCAGATTATGCTGCATCAGCACGTCACGGAAGCGGTCCAGAGCCTGTTTCGATGAACGCCGATAGCGTGTTTGCGGGAAAGGATTGAAAGGAATCAGGTTTACTTTTACCGGCATGTCTTTTAGCAAGCGCACCAGTTCATGCGCATGTTCCAGGCTGTCATTAACGCCGTCCAGCATAACATATTCGATTGTGATACGGCGGCGGTCCTGTCCCACATAGCGCCTGCAGGCCGCCAGCACTTCCTGAATCGGGTACTTCTTGTTTAGCGGGACCAGTTCATTGCGCAGTGTGTCATTTGGAGCGTGTAAGGATAAGGCCAGGCTGACATCACTTACTTCACATAAACGATCAATAGCCGGCACGACTCCTGCCGTGCTAAGCGTAACCCGCCGCTTTGACAAACCATAGGCAAAATCATCCATCATCAGATCCATTGCCTTGACGACGTTTTCAAAGTTCAGCAAGGGTTCACCCATGCCCATCATGACAACATTGGATACAATGCGCTGCCCTTTGGGATCAAATCCCAGCGAGCGGTTGGCGATCCAGATTTGCCCAATGATCTCGGCAGTTGATAAATTGCGGTTAAAGCCTTGCTGCGCAGTGGAACAGAATGAACATGCCAATGCGCATCCTACCTGGGATGATACGCACAAGGTGCCGCGGCCCTGCTCCGGAATGAACACGGTTTCAATGTGATTACCGGAATCAATCTCCAATACCCACTTGTGAGTACCGTCACTGGATTTCTGATCGGTTACCACCATGGGCACTCGAATTTCCGCAATCTCCTTTAATTTCGCCCGCAAATTTTTGCTGAGATTAGTCATGGCATCAAAATCGTCTACCCCCAGCTGATAGATCCATTGGAACATTTGTGACGCGCGAAACGGTTTTTCACCCAATTCAGTGAAAAAAGACTCCAAGTCAGGGCGTGACAAATTCAGCAAGTTGATTTTGGATGATGACGTTTGCAAGTACTGGATCTCTATTTCAGTGCTAGTGGCCCGTGTGGCCTACGGTTAGTGGTAAATGTCAGGTACTATGCCTGAATTTCTGTTCAATCACATAAACGAGTTTAGCGTAATTACGGCTTCAGCGCGTGCGGGGACAAAGCTCCTGCTCCGAGAAGAAAAACGCGATTTCAGTTTTCGCGGTATCCGGTCCATCCGATCCGTGCACGGCGTTTTCGTCAATAGTCGTGGCAAAATCCGCCCGAATAGTCCCGGGTTCAGCGTCCTTTGGATTGGTCGCTCCCATAATGGCGCGATTGCGTGCCACGGCATTTTCGCCCTCCAATACCTGTACCATTACCGGGCCGGAAGTCATAAACTCGACCAAGTCTTTGAAAAACGGCCGTTCTTTGTGGACCGCGTAAAAGCCCTCGGCTTGCTTCCTGGTCAGATGCAGCATTTTTGCCGAGATGATTTTCAAACCGGCTTTTTCAAATCGGGAATAAATCTCGCCAATCACGTTTTTTGCTACCGCATCGGGTTTAATGATGGAAAAGGTACGTTCTATTGCCATTTCGGATACTCCAGGTATTTTGGTTTTTGTAGCGGCGTATAGGCGCAATCGCCCAAATTCGCCGGATATCACATAGTTAAACGGGTGATTATAACTTCGATTGGCAGCAAATAACCAGTTGCCCGCATCATGCAGCTTGTATGCTTATGACAGTCAATAGCTGGATTTGATCTCGTATCCAGAGGGGAAAATATTAACCAGTTAAAAGAGACATGGCCTAGTATGGCAGCGCGTTTGATACTGTTTTTATTTCAGATCGTGGTTTACGGGTCGCGCCAAAATTGGTCGAAAAAAAGCAGGCCAGGGTTTGCCGTACCCCGTTCCTGACAGGCATGACTTCATGCGGAATATCGCCCCGCATTACTAATACGGAGTATTTGGGCAGTTCTACAACTAATTCACCGCTTTGTGGATGATAAAGAACGAATTCGCCGCCCTCAAACTGCTCACTGAACTGGAATACTGCAGTCGCAGTATAATCAGGCGTTGTATCCTGGTCGACGTGATAACCTATAAAATCTTTTAAAAACAGCCGATTAGCCTGACAACGGCGCACGCAAAGCGGGTACTCCCCGATCAATTGTCCGAAAAATGCGTGCATCTCTTCATTCATCAAAATCTCCAGCAGTAACTCAGACAGCGCATGCAACGACTGGGGTTTTTCGACATCATTCACGAACCGGCCAACCCAAACGGAATGCGCATCACCGGTGTCACCACCGACCACTTTAACGTAGTCCATTTGTTCCAATATCGACTGCAATTTACTCCACTGCGCCGCCAGTAACGGGATTTCATCACGCCGTAAAACTACATAGCCCTGCCGCTTAAAGGTCTGGGCAAGTTGGTCACTGGTGCGCATGGGCAATTCGGAAACAGAAATCATGATTCATGAACCTCAAGCCCGCATTTCTCACCAGGCGGCCATAGAAAGTAAAAGATTAGTTTGATAAACAAACGGCTTTGCAATTTAAACATTTTACACACTGTTTAATCCTCCGGCCTATCGCGGTTCAGGCTTGTCTTCGCGTTCGTATGCTTGCCCTTCACTTTTGTACAGGAAGTACTTATGCCGCGAAGCACAAGGATGTGCGGGAGCGGCCAAGTGGTAGCTACGGCTACCACTTTCGCTCTAGAGCGGGCGCCTACGAACGCGAATCCGGCGCCTGCTCCCGCGATCCTGGTGAGAAATGCGGGCTAGGAATTGCGGCTATTGTACCGCATACGGAGCAAAGCGAGAAAACTATAATCGTTAATCGCAGGCTCTGTTTTGTCCTGGATCAAACGCAAAGTAGCAATGGTTATATGTGACCGTAAATTAGCCGGCGCGTTCGCCGATCCACGCCATCTGAATCGCTTCCAGAATTTTTTCACCACAGTGATTCGGATCGTCATCAAAATCTTCCAGATCCAGACACCATTGCATCAACTCGGTAAAGCGCACGAATTGCGGATCGGCATCAGGATGGGCTTCATCCAGGGCGATGGCGATGTCCAGGCTATCGGTCCATTTCAGTGACATGTCGTTCTCCCGGCTTCTATTCCTTTAATGATTTTCCGACACCATATTGATGGTATATTTGGGAATCTCAATAACCAGATCTTCGTTCGCAACCTTCGCCTGGCAACTGAGCCGGGACTCCGGTTCCAGGCCCCAGGCCTTGTCCAGCAGGTCTTCTTCCGCCTCATCCGCGTCGGCGAGCGATTCAAAACCTTCACGAATAATGACATGGCAGGTCGTACAGGCGCAGGATTTTTCACAAGCATGCTCAATAGGAATACCGTTTTGCAGCGCGGCATCGCAGATGGTGGCGCCAGTCTCCGCCTGAATCACTGCGCCTTCAGGGCATATTTCTTCATGCGGTAAAAAAATCAATTGTGGCATTTCAAATTTCCCGGATGGTGTTTTCTCTGACAATAAGTAATAATGGCCCTGTTTTCCGCCGTTGTTACCGGCCAAAGTCATCAAGCTTATGGCCCGCCATTGCTGAGCTTATACTCTCGTTCATGCGCCGCGCGGCGAATTCGGTGCTCGCCTGATTCAAATCATCGATTGCACGTTTGATAGCGGCGTGGTCATTGCCTTGCCGGGTTTTCTGCAGCATTTCCAGCTTGCTTTGCACCTGTCGAATTTCATCGGTTGATAACAATCGCTCACCATCCGCTTTTAACGCCGCTTGCAGCGCCAGAATAACACGATCCGCTTCCACCTGTTGCTCTCGCAGATTGCGGGCGGTTACGTCCTGCTCGGCATGAGACATGGAATCACGCAGCATGTGTTCAATCTCGGAATCCGACAGTCCGTAGGATGGTTTCACCTGGATACTGCTCGCCACGCCGGTGGTTTGCTCTTTGGCGCTGACGGAAAGCAAACCGTCGGCATCGACCTGAAATGTCACCCGGATTCTGGCCGCTCCCGCCACCATCGGCGGAATGCCGTGCAATTCAAATTTCGCCAGCGAACGGCAGTCGCTCACCAGTTCCCGCTCGCCCTGTACCACGTGAATGGACATGGCGGTTTGACCATCCTTGAATGTGGTGAATTCCTGGGCGCGGGCAACGGGTATTGTTGTATTACGCTGGATGATTTTTTCCGCCAGTCCTCCCATGGTTTCAATACCCAGGGACAGAGGAATGACGTCGAGCAGCAACATTTCATCCTGCGGCTTGTTACCCACAAGGATATCTGCCTGAATCGCCGCGCCTATCGCAACAACCAGCTCCGGATCGACATCCACCAGCGGTTCACGGCCGAAAAACTCCCGCACCAGTTCCCGAACACGCGGCACTCGGGTGGAACCGCCGACCATCACCACATCCGCGATATCATCCCGGGTAATGCCGGCGTCACGTAACGCCCTTTTGCAGGGCAACAAGGTTTGACTTATTAGCGGATCGATCAAGCCGCGCAGAATGTCCCGGGTTAATGTGCCATGCCAGCTGATACCGTTGGCAGCATCAGAAATCTCAATAGTCACACTATCCGCGTCAGTAAGCGCCTCTTTGGCGTCACAGGCCTTTTGTATCAGCTGCCGGACCAGTGATTGATCCACATTACTGGAAATTGCTGCTTGTTGTTTCAGCCAATTTGCAATAGCGCGATCAAAATCGTCGCCGCCCAGCGTTGAATTACCCGCCGTGGACATCACCTCGAACACGCCTCGATTCAACCGTAAAACGGATACATCAAAAGTGCCGCCACCCAGGTCATAAATCACGTGCACGCCCTCCGCTTTTTTATCCAGACCATAAGCGACTGCAGCGGCAGTTGGTTCATTTAACAGGCGTAATACATTCAGACCCGCCAGCTTCGCGGCATCCTTGGTTGCCTGGCGCTGTGCGTCATCGAAATAGGCCGGCACTGTGACAACGGCGCCGGTCAATTCACCACCCAGGGCTTGTTCCGCCCGGTGTTTTAATTGCTTGAGGATTTCCGCGGAAACTTCAATAGCGCTGACGTTGCCGGCAACGGTCTTGATGCGGGGGGCCGGCGAGCCGGTCTCGGCAAATTCATAGTGAATATCACCACTGCTCGCATTAATGTCCGCAATATCACGCCCCATCAAGCGTTTCACGGAACTGATGGTATTCAACGGATCAATGATGGCAGCCTTTTTCGCCGCTTCGCCTGTGATGACGCTGCCATTAGCCAGATAACGCACCACGGAGGGCAGGATACTGCGGCCATTTTCATCCTGCAGGGTAACGGGCATACCGCTTCGCACAGTAGCCACGAGGGAATTTGTAGTGCCCAAATCGATACCCACCGCCAAGCGCTGTTGGTGCGGTGCGGCGGACTTCCCCGGTTCACTGATTTGAATTAAGGCCATTATTAAAAATATGCGATCACATTTTTCATTAATTATAAAAAACCGCAGGTCCGGATTCGCAAGCCGCGGAAAAAATCTTAAGGATCCGCGCTATACGGAACTGGCCTATGATATCAATTCTTCTTCCAGCGCTTCGGTTTCCTGTTGCAACTTCACCATAAACTGCATACGGCGCACGTAATCGGCGATTTGCGGCAATTTTTTTTCATTGCCCTCTTTGAACAGTCCTGTCAATACCACAACCTGCTCTGCTATGGCCTGCTCGATTTCCTTCGCTACAACCAGCAACTTCGCCTCGGGATTTTTCTGGCTTCGCACCTGTTCCAGTTCCTCACGCAGGCGTATTTGCTGCATTAAGAACCCGGAATCCATGCTGACGCTGGATTCAACTGACAAATCAACGCCCTTAAGCTGAAGCATATAACGCGCCCTTAACAAGGGATTTTTCAGTGTCTGGTAAGCTTCGTTAATCAGGGCGGACTGTTGCATTGACAATCGCCGCTCAAGGTCAGTGGCGTTGGCAAATTTGTCGGGATGAACCGTTGCCTGGAGTGTTCGATAGCGGGTGGAGAGTTCAGTCAAGTCAAGATCGTAGTCTGCTGGCAAATTGAAAAGTTCAAAATAGTTGTGTGTCAAACCAGCCGTCGCCATTATTTGTTCCAACGATTGCTGATTACACGGTAAAACTTTCGCCGCAACCGCATTCACCCTTAACATTAGGATTGTTAAACTTGAATCCTTCGTTTAAACCTTCGCGGGTATAGTCCAGTTCAGTGCCATCGAGATAAAGCAGGCTTTTGGGATCCACGATGACTTTCACGCCGTGGTCTTCAAAAATCTTATCCTCAGGGTTCACTTCATCGGCGAATTCGAGGACGTATGCCATACCGGAGCAGCCCGTGGTTTTCACACCCAGGCGGACACCGACGCCATTGCCCCGATTTGCAAGAAACCCCTGCACGTGTTTTGCTGCCGCTTCTGTTAATGTAATACTCATAACTCGATCAAACCTGAAATTGCAAATTATACTGCTGCCCGCTTTAACCTACTGAACCTGTTTTTGGCGATAGTCATTAATTGCTGATTTTATCGCATCTTCCGCCAGCACAGAACAGTGCACTTTGACCGGGGGTAACGCCAATTCTTCCGCAATTTGTGAATTCTTGATTTCAGAGGCCTGATCCAGTGTTTTGCCTTTTACCCATTCCGTGAGCAGTGAACTTGAAGCGATCGCGGAACCGCAGCCGTACGTTTTAAACCGTGCGTCTTCGATGACTCCGGCGTCACTCACCTTGATCTGCAAGCGCATTACGTCGCCGCATGCCGGCGCACCCACCATACCAGTTCCAATGGTGCGATCGTTAGCATCAAAACTTCCCACATTACGCGGATTATTGTAATGGTCCATTACTTTGTCGCTGTACGCCATTTTATATACTCACTTTCTCATTCTACATTTGAACCAATATGCCGAAAATTATATGCTTAATGAGCCGCCCACTGTACCTTCGACAAGTCAATACCTTCTTTATACATATCCCACAACGGTGACATTTCCCGCAGCTTGGCGATTGCCTCGTGCACCTGCTCAATTGCAAAGTTAATATTTTCTTCCGTTGTAAACCGGCCAATACTGAACCGGATCGAACTATGCGCCAGTTCATCATTGCGTCCCAGGGCGCGCAACACGTAAGAAGGTTCGAGGCTTGCGGACGTGCACGCGGAACCCGAAGACACCGCAATACCTTTCAGCGCCATTATCAGCGATTCACCTTCCACGAAATTGAAACTGACATTTAATATATTGGGAACCTGATGTTCAATATCGCCATTGAGGTAGACTTCCTCGATATCCTGCAGGCTGTGGTAGAGTTTGTCACGCAGCCGGGTGATGCGCTGGTTGTCCTCGGCCATTTGCTCCCTGGCGATACGGAACGCTTCACCCATACCCACAATTTGATGGGTCGGCAGAGTACCCGAACGCATTCCTCGCTCATGACCTCCGCCATGCATTTGCGCTTCAATCCGCACCCGCGGCTTGCGCCGGACGTACAGCGCGCCAATACCTTTCGGCCCGTATATCTTGTGCCCGGAAAAGGACATCAGGTCGACTTTCATTGTTTCCAGATCGATAGGCACCTTGCCCGCGCTTTGCGCGGCATCGACATGAAAAATGATACCTTTTTCACGGGTAATTTCTCCTATCGCCGTGATATCCTGGATGATGCCGATTTCATTATTAACATGCATGATCGATACGAGAATGGTGTCAGGACGAATGGCGGCTTTGAGTTTTTCAAGAGCGATCAGGCCATTGGGTTCAGGATCCAGGTAGGTTACTTCAAATCCTTCGCGCTCAAGTTGACGGCAGGTATCCAGCACGGCTTTGTGTTCCGTCTTGGAAGTGATGATGTGTTTGCCTTTTTTGTTATAGAAATGCGCTGTACCCTTAATGGCGAGATTATCAGATTCGGTTGCACCAGAGGTCCAGATAATTTCTTTGGAATTGGCATTAACCAGATCCGCCACTTGCTTCCGGGCGGTTTCAATAGCCTCTTCGGCATGCCAGCCAAACGCATGGGAGCGGGACGCCGCATTGCCAAATTCGCCGTCCATGGTCAAATACCGCATCATCTTTTCCGCCACCCGCGGATCCACGGGGGTTGTCGCAGCATAGTCCATGTAAATGGGATGACTCATCACGTACTCCACTCAAAAATAAAATGTATTATTATAAACTCCAGCTAATGTTCATGTAATCGCCCAGGCCAGTTGGCGCGCGCAATTGCTGATTTTGTTTTTTCGATTTGCGACCTGGTGTTTCGTTGGGTGAATAACACCATCACTAAACCTCACGGCAAGCACCCTGAATCACCCATGATGCAATCAGTCATTTCGTCAAGAAATGAACTTAAAGTACACGCTTTTTAGTCAATCCTGAAAAACAAACGTTGTTACTGGAACGAGACCGCATGTTTTTCTTTTTCCTGACGTTCATCCTGACGCGCCGCCACATCCTGCACGTTGCGTTTTTCAACCAATTGTCCCAGGCTAATGCCGTTGAGAAAGTCGTACAATTGATCGCTTAGGTCAGTCCACAATTGGTGTGTTAAACACTCCTCGCCATTTTGGCAATTGCCTTGTCCACCGCAGCGTGTGGCATCAACCTTCTCATCCACTGCGGAAATAACTTCCGCGACATTGATTTCACTGGCGTTCCGGCTTAAACGATAACCGCCGCCCGGTCCCCTGGCGCTGGCAACCAGATCCCGTTTGCGCAGTTTCGAAAATAACTGTTCCAGATAGGAAAGTGAAATTCCCTGCCGCTGCGAAATATCAGCGAGGGTTATAGGGCCTTTGGTGGCATGTACAGCTAGATCTAACATGGCGGTGACCGCATAACGGCCTTTGGTTGTTAATCTCATAGTTTAACCCTTTGATTGATTTGATTAAACGGTAAATACAGCCGCTGATATCACTGGCGTCTGTATGGCTCCGGTTAGTTTTCAATATCCATGTAAATACTATTGTTATAGTATTGATATCCCGACAAATATTGTCAAGTATTAGTATCAAGTATTTCTATCCCGACTGAATTAGTCAAGTATCCGCGGGAGAAGTTCAATCCGGTTTGATGTTGGTATCTTCTTCCAGTTTTTCTTCCGCGAGGGGACCAATTTCACAGGGTCCCAGTTGCGGCAGTTCAATGTCGTTGAATTCCGCGTTCAGACTTTTCAAGGCCTGGCACATCTTTTCCACCTTGGCGTCCAGCGCGTGGGAGTGATCAAGTATGCAATTGATGGCGTGGGCGACAGGATCCGGCGCATCGCGGGTCACACCATAAGCGTCAAAGCCCATTTTTTGCGCCATGGCATGGCGGCGCTTTTCCTGGTCCCCCGTTTGCTGGTTCGAACTGACGGCGCGTCCGGGCACACCGACAACGGTGGCGGCCGGAGGAACATCTTTCACAACCACCGCGTTGGAGCCGATACGCGCCCCGTCACCGATTTTTATCGGACCCAATACTTTGGCGCCGGCGCCAACAACCACATCGTTGCCCAGGGTGGGATGGCGTTTGCCTTTTTTCCAGCTGGTCCCGCCGAGAGTTACCCCGTGGTACAACGTGCAATCATCGCCAATTTCGGCCGTTTCCCCGATCACTACGCCCATACCGTGATCGATAAAAAACCGCCGCCCGATCATGGCGCCGGGATGAATCTCGATGCCTGTAATCCATCTGACGAAGGTTGATAAAAACCGCGCCAGCCACTTGAATCCGTGGTTCCATAGCTTGTGGCTCACTCGATGAAACAACACCGCATGCACGCCAGGATATGTCGTTAATACCTCAAAGAAGTTTCGCGCCGCGGGATCGCGGTCGAACACGCATTCGATATCTTCCTTTAGGTGTTTAAACATAAGTTTCCCGGGTTGCCGTTAATTACTTATATCTTTCAGGTATTGCAAATAACTACTGATCCAGGCGCTTCTGTATCGTCGCGAGAATTCCACGCAGTATATTCAACTCCACACGGTCCAGTCTTGCCCGGTTAAACAACCGGCGTAAGCGCCGCATCATTTTACGCGGGTGTTCAGTCTGTAAGAAACCTATTTGTGCCAGCATCTCATAGAGATGATTATAGAAACGCTCCATATCCTGCAGGCTGGCGAAGGGTTCGCCATCCAATGACAGGCTTTCGGATTCTCCGGCGCGATTTTGCCCTTCCAATGGCAAGGAATACCAGCGCATGTGAATTTCATAGGCGAGCACCTGAACCGCCGCGGCGATGTTCAACGAACTATAGTCAGGATTGCTGGGAATATTCAGCATGTAATTACAACGTTCCATTTCATCATTGGTAAGACCCGAATGTTCCCGTCCGAAGACCACGGCGATTCTGGCTCCTTCCGGTTGCGAATAGACCTGATCGACAAACTCCCGTGGTCCAACCTGGGGCCAGCTTAGCCGGCGGATTCGCGCGCTGGCGCCAAACACCAGGTCGCAGTCACTCAATCCTTCATCCAGCGTCTTGTAGACGCGGGCGTTAGCCAACACATCATCCGCACCCGAAGCGCGGGCAGTAGCCTGGGCATGCGGAAACTGCACAGGATCGATCAAAACCAGCTGGTCCAAACACATGTTTTTCATCGCGCGCGCGACGCCACCGATATTACCCGGATGCGAAGTATTTACGAGAACAATTTGAATATTGGGCCGGCCGTTTTTCATTTTATGGTGGTTTCTACATGGTTCGGTGGGCGTTTACCCGACAGGTTCGGACTCCTCTGGCGTTAGCCGCATGGGAGTTCGTTCGCAATTTTTCATTAAATTTGTTACATTGCACGCGCGTATTGTAACCGAATCCCTGATCTTTACTAAATCAACGACGTAGTCCAAAACCATGCACCCCATACTCAACATTGCGGTTCGTGCCGCACGAAATGCCGGTAATATTATTGTTCGCGCCCTGGAACATGTTGATCGCCTGAATGTTCAATCCAAATCGGAAAATGATTTCGTCACCGAAGTTGATAGAGCCGCAGAACAGGAAATCATTCGCACCATCCGCAAGGCTTATCCCAACCATGGCATACTCGCGGAAGAAAGCGGCACGCTCTCAGGCGATGATTTTGTCTGGATTATTGATCCCTTGGATGGCACGACGAACTATGTCCATGGTTTTCCGCAGTTTGCCGTATCCATTGCACTAAAACACAAACAAGTCCTGGAGCAGGCAGTTGTCTACGACCCGCTGCGCCAGGAACTGTTTACCGCCTCGCGCGGCCGCGGCGCACAATTGAATGACCGGCGCATTCGCGTCACCTCCAGAACCAGCCTCAAAGGCGCCCTGTTAGGCACCGGCTTCCCCTTCAGGCAACAGCAGTACCTCGATGCCTATCTTGCCACGTTCAAGGCGTTGTTTCCCATGACCTCTGGCATCCGCCGTGCCGGCGCCGCTTCACTGGATCTGGCATATGTCGCCGCCGGCCGTTTGGATGGTTTTTGGGAAATCGGGCTGTATCCCTGGGATATGGCGGCGGGCGCCCTGCTTATTGAAGAAGCCGGCGGCTTCGTGGCCGATTTTACGGGACGCAATGAGTATATGAAATCCGGCAATGTGATTGCGGCCAATCCCAAACTGCTAAAACCCATGCTCGAGTTAATTCAGCCGCATTTGCCCCCGGAATTAAAGAAGTAACCTCTTTTCAATGGTTTGGACGAATTTAAGATTTGGCGGATTCAGCCGATTTAATTAACAAGAGCTTTTGCTGTTTGTGGTAGGCGTGCATGTCAAAGAAACGTGGTAATTTGTTGAATAATCAGAAGTTGTTGGAAATAAAAATCAGCGACGGTTTATTGAATCTCGAAGAGTTTACACGCACCATGTCTGATAATATCGATTTCAATTGTTTTGATATTCTCTCAATCACACGCACCGACTCCGAACACCCATACACACGCCAATACGCCCACCGTAAGGTCGATACCCAGGTTTACCGCGTTATTGCGGACGCAATCCGATACCTGATTCCCAAAATACACGATTCCAAACTGAACTAATCCCTGCCGGATTTTCTTCTTAATCAACCAGTAGCTTATTCATAGCGGCGCGTATTCATTTAATCCGGTTTTTTGGATACACTGCTCAGAGTGTGGTGCACCTTCACTGGAATTTAGCATCCCGACTCTACCCTCAACACACACAGCGAACCGTATTTCACTGCTCGTAAACCGAAATCACAGGTATTGCAATCAACCAATTAAAGAGCCTGCGCGATGGATTTGTTGTCAAAATTACTGAAAGAAATGATCAATACCGGAGCATCAGATTTATTTTTAAGTACCGGATCAGCTCCTGCATTCCGCATCAATGGAAAGCTGCGCCCCGTCAACATCCCGCCCCTGGCCAGTGGCCGTACCGAGCAGATGGCTCATTTAATTATGCAAAAAGAGCAGCTGGCGGTGTTTGACGAAAATCCTGAAGCGAACATCGGTTGCACCATCCCGGGGATCGGCCGCTTCCGCTTTAATATCTTCAAACAACGCAATGAAATCGCCATGGTGGTTCGTGCAGTGCCATCCAGCGTACCGGATTTTGAAACCCTGGGAATACCTTCCATGCTGCGCGACATCGTAATGATGAAGCGCGGCCTGGTGCTGGTGGTCGGGCCATCTGGCGCGGGAAAATCCACAACACTGGCGTCCATGATCAATTACCGTAATCACAATGATATTAGCCACATCATTACCATTGAAGATCCTATTGAATATATCATCGAACACAAGCGTTCCATCGTGAACCAGCGCGAACTCGGCGTCGATACCAACTCCTATCACAATGCCCTGATGAACGCATTGAGGCAGTCGCCCGATGTCATCATGGTCGGCGAAATCCGCGACCGGGAAATGATGGAAAATGTGCTCGAATTTTCCGATACCGGACACCTGTGCCTGGCGACCCTGCACTCCAACAATGCCGCCCAGGCTTTCGACCGGATCGTACATATGTTCCCTAAAGACAAACATGAACAGTTATGTATCGGCCTTTCCCATAACATCAAAGCGGTGGTCTCCCAGATACTGGTGCCTACCACCAATGGCAAACGCACTGTTGCCACGGAATTACTGATCAACACACCCCGTATTGCCGATCTGATCGCGCGCGGCCAGTTTGGCGAGTTACATGATGTGCTGGAAAAAGACACCAATTCCGGCATGTGCACCATGGACCAGTCTTTGTATCATTTGTTCTGCCATGGCAGAATCACTGAAGAAACAGCATTGGTTTACGCAAACTCAGTCAGTAATATGCGCCTGCAAATCCGGCTGTCGGGACAAGGCTCAAGTAACAGGAAAAAACCCAAACCGGAAAAAGTGGAAGATTCTGCCGCTAACGCCGGCACCAATTAATAAATTTGAATACAAAACTCATGAACGATATTCGATTACCCATATTAATCGAGCCTGAGCAGTTACAATCGATTCTGCAACAACCCGGATCAGTAATCATCGATCTTTGCAAACCGGAATCCTATCAGCAGGCGCATGTGCCCGGCGCCATTCATCTGGACTATAGTCAGATCGTCACCGCTGCGCCTCCGGTAATGGGCCTGGTTCCCGATATTCAACAGCTCAATGACTTGATGTTACAAACCGGTATTTCACCGGATTCTCATGTCATTGCTTACGACGATGAAGGTGGCGGGAAAGCGGCGCGCCTGCTTTATACCCTGGATATTATGGGTCATAAAAAATATTCGTTGCTCAATGGCGGATTACACGCCTGGGCGAATGAAGGGCACCCACTGGAATCGACCCGCAACGCCGAACCGGCCAGCCAATATCAATCCAGCATGCATGCGCAACCGATTGCAAGCAGGCAATATATACTTGACCACCTTGAGGATGATTCGATCCAGATTATTGATGCGCGTACAAGCGGCGAATTTACCGGCGGGAGAAAATTGGCCGTAAAAGGCGGGCATATACCCGGCGCGATTAATATTGACTGGTTGATGTTAATGGACCGGCAGAAAAACCTGCGCCTGAAAAGCAACGCGGAACTGTGGGACCTGCTTAACGCACATGGTATAACACCGGACAAAACCACTATTGTGTATTGCCAGACCCATCATCGTTCCGCGCTCACCTACATCGCCTTAAAGCACCTGGGATTTAAGGACGTGAGAGGATACCCCGGTTCCTGGTCCGATTGGGGCAACAATCCGGACACTCCCGTCGAAACCGTAACTATCTTGTCTACCTGAACGCAACGACCAATTCACGTCAATTCATTCCCGTGCAATTTGTCACCCACATAAAAGCCATTCAGCAAAAAACACCTAACGTAAAATTGTTTACGCTGGATTACGGCGCGCAAGACTTCCGGTTTTATCCCGGTCAATGGGTGGACATACACCTGACTATTGACGATGAAACCCATAACTGCGGCTATTCCATTACTTCCATACCGGGCTCCAATCACAGCATTGAGGTTGCGGTAAAGCTGGCGCCGGAACTCAAGCTCACCACGTACCTGCATAATTCCTGCAAGATTGGCGATGAGATATTTATATCCCGGGCCAAGGGTGAAGTATATTTAACGGAACACATCGCAGGACCATACGTGTTTATTGCGGGCGGCGTGGGCATTACGCCTTTATACAGCATGATCCAGCATATCCAGATCAACAAGCCGCATACGCCGGTGACGTTGATTTACAGTATCAGCACACCTGAAGAATTTCTGTTTGAAAAAGAACTGCGTACACTGGAAAAAACCAATCCGGATTTTCGCTGTCTCGTCACCGTCAGCCGGACAACCCACCATCACGAACGATTTAATGGAAGAATTAATGCAGACATGTTGCGGGCGGTCAGCCCGCCCGCAAGCTCCAGTTATTACCTTTGTGGCCCGCCGCAGATGGTGGATAACGTGGTTGAAATACTGCATAAACTGCGCGGGGAACTCGATATCGGCGAAGATCACATCCACTACGATAAATGGTGGTCCTAATCCTGTGCAAGTTGTGTCAATCTGACATAAGCGTCAAAGCGGTCACGGATTTCCCGCACATAATTCACCGGTTCTCTGCCTCGCACATAACCGTGTTTGGCATCCTTGGCATACCGGGTTTTTGACAACAGCAACATGGCCTGCTCCACATGTCCGAACCAGCGATTGGGTTCCCAACCCATTTTCCGCGCCAGATTCCTGGCATCATGCACATGACCGGCTCCTGCATTGTATGCCGCCAGAGTTAACCACATGCGGTCTTTCACCGGCAGCTCCGGTTCAAAACGTTCCCGCAGCCAGTCCAGATACTTCACACCCGCCTCAATGGATTGCCTGGTGTCATTGAGGTTTTTTATTCCCAATTGCGACGCGGTGCGCGGCATTACCTGCATCAATCCGCGCGCTCCCGCCCACGATTTTGCCTGTGGATCAAAACGGCTTTCCTGATACATTTGCGCCACGATCATGCGCCAGTCAAAATTGTATTGGTCAGCAATTTCCCTGGCGAATTCATCATACGGAGATAATCTGCCCTTGATTCCACGGTCGGCGCGTTCCTCGAGACGCAGCTTGATGGTTTTGGGTTCCTCAAAATATTTTCTGCGGGTAATGTTGTAAAACTCCCCGCGATACTCCTTGCCAATATATGTGTTTATCGCGTCGAGCAACCGGGGAGAATCGTCCCGCACCACCCAGCCATGTGACATCTCCTCGTTCAGGTTCAAAATACCTTTAATGTCATCGCGCCAGGTCATTTCAATGCCCAGGATATTACTGTCCGCAAGGGTAAGGTCATAGTCACCCGCGGCCACCTTGGCAATTATTTCTTCTGTTTCTTCATTCTCAGGCGCCGGTTTAATTTTGAGGCCCGCGCCGTTCTTGTTATATTGCATAAGGGTTCTCCAATACGAACTGCTTTTACGCACATGAAACCTTCTCCCCCTGAGTTGATTGATATTTTCCACTTCCGCGTCACCGGATCCACCTACCACGATTTCATAAACCTTGTCATAAGGACGCGAATAGCGCAGCGGAGAATCGCCGATGTGTTCCGGTATGGTAATGGACGCGGCTATCATGTCGCCCTTGCCGTCCAGCAACCATTGCGTCAGCGCTTCACGGGAGGGAACCACAATCATTTCCAGACGCAACCCCAGGCTCTGCGCAAAATGCCGCACAAGCTCGTATTCAAAACCCATCAGTTCGCCGCGCCACAAAAAATACGTGGCCGCATTATTGCGGGTCAGCACGCGCAGCACCTTGCGCTTTTTAAATCCGGCCAAATCCTCCTTGTACACCAACTGCCGCTTTGCCGTTAAATTTTCCGCCGTAATAAACCGGTTAATTTCCTGCAACAACAAACCGGCGTCCGGCCTGACCGCCCAGGCAACTGGACGTTCTTTGGATACATCAAACGCCACTTTCAATTTTGGCTGCACGGGCAGGATAGCCTTGACCAGATTACTATCGGCCACTGTCACATCAAATTCATTGTTTGCCACACCTTCGAGAATCTGGATGAGGGAGCGGGTACCTTCAACCTCCTGCAAACTGATGCCAGGAAATTGCCGCTTTAGCGCTTCTACCGTCTCCCAAAACGAACTGGACCTTTGCACGGCAACACGACGCCCCTGCAATTCCTTTGCGGACTTTATATTATCGTTGGCGCGTGTGATTAATTGCTCTGTCACGACAGTAACTGGAACGGAAAACGCCACCTGTTCCTTGCGTTGTGCGGTAATAGTGAGATTCGCTGCGGCCAGATCGCCTTTACCATCCAGCAGCATTGGCAACAAATCATCAAAATTCCCGGCATAGATCCATTCTGGTTCCAGCCCGATCTGCCTGGCCAACCGTTCAATAAGGTCGGTTTCAAAATGCACCGGCAGTCCCTGCCTGGGCAAATAAGGCACATCGAGACTGGCGTCACTCAGCAATACACGCAGTCTTTTGCGCTGCTGTAACGCCGGCAAATCACCAAGCTCAATGTAATTTTCAAAAGATTTGTCCGGCGCTGGAGTGTTGGCGGGTGTGACCTCATTGTCGGAAGCACCGCAGGCCAGGAGCTGCAGCAGGCACACACAAAGCACTGCCCGTTTCAGGAAATTTAAAGCTGGCCGTTGGCGCATGACACGCATTAAAACCGGGGTGCGATCAACCGTTACTGTTGGCAACATAGGGCTATCGTTAATTTGTGACCTGACGCTGGTTTATTTGCAAACGATTTTAATACAGGCTTCAGCAACTAAAAAATAGTTCAAAAACTATTTTAACGAAAGTAAACTTGCATTTCCGCCGATCGCCGCGCAATTTGTGGTCACTACGCGCTCGGTGCAAAAACGGTATAAATAGTGCGGCCCGCCGGCTTTGGGTCCCGTACCCGACAGCCCTTCTCCGCCGAACGGCTGCACACCTACGGATGCGCCGATAATATTGCGGTTAACATAGATGTTGCCGACACGCACCCGTTGCGCAATGTAATCGGCCTTTTCCTCGATGCGGCTGTGAATTCCCAGGGTTAATCCATAGCTGGTTGCGTTAATCGCCGCGATAACATCATCCAGTTGGTTCGCCGCGTAGCGGATAATATGCAATACCGGACCGAATATTTCCTGCTTTAGCATCGACAGCGACTGGATTTCAAACGCGCAGGGCCCCACAAACGTTCCCGCGGCGAGTTCACCGGGCACCGGCACTTGATATATCAATGATCCTTGTCGCATCATCGCAGCAACATGCTGCTGCAATTTCCGTTGCGCAGCTTTATCGATTACCGGCCCGACATCCGTGGCCAGACAAGCGGGATCACCCAGCCGTATTTCCTGCATGGCGCCAGCAAGCAACTCAATAACCCGGGGCGCAATTTCATTTTGCAAAAATAACACCCGTAATGCAGAGCAGCGCTGGCCTGCGCTGTTAAACGCCGATTTCATCACATCATTGACCACCTGTTCGGGCAGGGCGGAACTGTCCACTATCATGGCGTTTTGGCCGCCGGTTTCAGCGATGAGCGGTGCAATCGCGCCGCCGCGCTGGGCGAGATTAATATTTATGCGCGTGGCGGTCTCCGTGGATCCCGTGAATGCGACGCCGCCGACACGTTGATCCCTGAGCAGCACATCTCCAACAACAGCACCGGAACCAACCAGCAGATGCAGCACGTCTTTGGGTATCCCTATGTTGTGCAGCAGCTGAATCATGTGCGCGGCAACCAGCGATGTCTGTCTGGCCGGTTTGGCAATAACACTATTGCCGGTAACAAGCGCAGCAACAACCTGACCGGTAAATATGGCTAACGGAAAATTCCAGGGGCTTATGCAAACAAACACGCCGCGGCCGTGCATGGATAACACATTGGACTCGCCGGTCGGTCCGGACAGTTCATGAGGCTGCATAAACTGCGAGCGCGCCACAGACGCGTAGTAGCGGCAAAAATCCCCGGCTTCGCGCACTTCCGCAATCGCATCGGGGATGCAACGGCCGCCTTCGGTCACGATCAATGAGGCAAAGCTGGCCAATTGATCCTGCAGACTGTCCGCCGCGCGCTCCAATAACGCTGCGCGTTGTTCAAATGGCGCCTTGTTCCATCCGGCGCTTGCCTCTTTCGCAATAGAGAGCGCTCGCTCTATCTGTGCGGCGACCACATTCGTTTGTCTGCCAATGATGATGTTATGATTGGCGGGATTCACTACGTTACATTGTTCACCTTCAATCATTTCACCATTAACCACGGATGCCGCCGTCCATGCTGATTGCTTAAACGCTGTCATGGCCTGCCGCAACGACAATAAAGCGGGTTCATCCGCCAAATTGATTCCCTGTGAGTTTTTGCGCGTTGCGCCATAAATTGCTTCCGGCAAGGGTATGCGGGGATGCGGCGACCGGCCGGATGCAATCACCCATTGGACGGGATCGGCGACAATATCTTCGATGGGAAGTCTGGCATCGGAGATTCGATTGATAAACGAGGTGTTCGCACCGTTTTCCAGTAAACGTCTGACCAGGTAGGGTAACAAATCCCTGTGACTGCCAACGGGCGCATAAACCCGGCAAACCGGCGGGTCACTGGAATCCATAAGCGCCTGATACAATACTTCGCCCATGCCGTGCAAGCGCTGCAGCTCATAATTGCTGCGGTTACCCGCCATTTGCCGCACCGCCGCGGCTGTATGGGCGTTGTGTGTGGCGAATTGCGAATAAATCCTGTCACCCAACGATAAAAGCTTTTGCGCGCACACAAGATACGAAACATCCGTATGCTGCTTTCGGGTAAACACCGGATAACCCGATAAGCCTTGCTCCTGGGCGCGTTTGATTTCAGTGTCCCAATAGGCGCCTTTGACCAAACGCACCATGATTTTTCTTTGATAGTGATTCACCGCCCAGGACAGCCAGTCAACCAGCCGGGATGCCCGCTTTTGATAGGCTTGCACCACAACTCCCAGACCGCGCCAGGACGCAAATTGCGGATCCTGCAAAATTGCCTCCACCATATCCAGAGTGATATCGAGGCGATCCGCTTCTTCACCATCAATGGTCATGGTAATGTTGGCTAACCGGGCAGCTTCGGCCAGTTGTTTTACCCTGGGCGTCAACTCAAGTAACACGCGTTCACGCTGGGCATATTCAAAACGGGGATGCAAGGCGGATAATTTGACTGATATGCCCGGTGAACTGATAATACTCTGATTGCCGGCACGCCGGTTCCTGATGTATTCAATGGCCCGCAGGTACACCTCAAAATAATGCTCGGCATCCTGGCGGCTCAATGCCGCCTCCCCTAGCATATCAAATGAGTATCGATAGACCCGGTTTTCATTATTTTCACTGCGCTCCAGGGCTTCTTCAATGGTGCGCCCCATTACAAACTGATGACCCATGATGCGCATGGCTTCCTTGAGCGCAGCACGGATAACCGGCTCACTCACCCGGCTTACCATGCTGTTGACCAGAGCCAATGGATCGGATTGCGCCGCGCGATCCAGGGTAATGATGCGTCCGGTTAACATCAGTCCCCAGGTGCCAGCGTTAACCAGCCACGATTCACTCTGACCCAGATGTTGTTCCCAGCTTGCACGGGTGAGCTTGTCTCGGATTAACCGATCCGCGGTCTCCGCATCCGGAATTCTCAACAATGCTTCAGCGAGGCACAACAGCACTACACCTTCCTGTGACGACAAATCATATTGCTGCAGAAACGCATTCAATCCGCCCGTTGAGCGGGTTTTGTCGCGCACCACTTGCACCAGGCGCATCGCGTGTTGCTGAATTTCGCCTGATTTATATTTATTACTGTCGAATTCCGACAGGAGCTGATTGACGCATAAAGTTTCGTCCAGCAAATACGCGCCCTGCAAAGCCAGGCGGTCGGCTCCGATAGCGAGATAACGCGGCGCGAAAATCATGAATGATGTGTCACCTGGTGTGGGAAAAATCTCTTTTATCTCTTTTAGGCTATGCAAATCACTTACCAATACTATAGACTGTGAAATGGCAAAAATAACCGTATTTACATCACGTTGTGCAACCTTCAAACACGAATAATCCTTTATTTTTGCTGGTTGTTAATATTTTCCCAGTCAGGTAATCGGAAAACACCGCATGTATTCAAAAGACGTATCAGCGCAAAATTTTCAAGCAGAAGTGATCGATAAATCCAGAACCGTGCCCGTGGTTGTGGATTTCTGGGCGCCCTGGTGCGGCCCGTGCCGGATTTTAAAACCCATCCTGGAAAAACTTGCAGAGGAATACCAGGGCAAATTCATACTCGCGAAAGTCAATGCGGATGAGAACCAGGCCCTGGCGGGCCAATTTGGCGTGCGCGGCATTCCCAGCGTCAAGGCGGTATACAACGGAAAAATTATCAACGAGTTTTCAGGCGCACTGCCCGAACCCGCGGTTCGTGAATTTCTCGAACGCATTATCCCCAATGAAAGCGAAATCAAACGGCAGGAGGCAATGGCCATCTATGGGCGCGGCGATAGACAAACTGCTTTGGCGTGGCTGGACAAGGCCATTGAACTGGACGGCAACAATTACAACGCGAAAATCAACAAGGCTACGCTGTTGTTCGAGAATGACGAACCGCAAGCGGCCAAAGATTTAATCGCGGAGTTGCCCGCCAATATGCAGCTTGCCGAGACCGTCAAAGAGTTATTGACCAAAATCGAACTTGCTGAACGAGCACACGCACTGCCGGACAAGCAAACTTTAATTACACAGATACAAGAGGACGGCATGAATTTGCAGGCGCGCCTGGATTTGGCGAATCATTACATCAATGAACAGGCTTATGATGAAGCCTTTAAACTGTTGTTCGACGTGCTTAAAAAAGACCGCCACTACAACGACGATATCGCCCGTAAAACCCTGTTGTCCGTTTTTACCCTGCTGGGCCCGCAGGATGCCCGGGTCCGCACGGCGCGCAAGACGCTGGCAAGCCTGTTGAACTAGCACCTTCACCTTTTACCCGCCGCTCTGTGGGTGTATCCCAGCGATCGGCAGTATCTTTTTGTAAACTATAAATAAAATATGCCGGAGCAATCTCCAGATGCTGATTCTCTGCAAAAAAATAGGGAAATTCTTCTGCTAACGGACGGTGCGTTTTTGGTCTAAACTCTATTAAAAATCCGCGAACAATAAATATTTACTGATGTTTATTTAATCGAATCAGGAAGATTTCCGGTGAAGCCATGCATATTACGTTTCGACAGTTAACCGTGCTTGAAGCGGTGGCCAGAAATTTAAGCTTTACCAAAGCGGCCGACGAATTGCACCTCACTCAACCTGCTGTATCCATGCAAATCAAGCAAATCGAGGAAAGCATCGGCCTGCCATTGTTCGAGCAAATCGGTAAGAAAGTGTATCTTACCGAGGCGGGTCATGAAATGTATAACTACTGCCGCTCAATTCAGCAACAACTTGAGGAAGCGGAAAGTGTTATTGAAAACCTGAAAGGCGTTAAACAGGGAAAACTGACCATTGCTGTTGCCAGCACGGCAAATTATTTTGCGCCCCGCATTCTCGCCGCGTTTAACAAGGAACACGAGTCCGTCAAAATCAATCTTGATGTCACAAACCGTGAGGGACTATTGCAACATCTGGAAAATAACGATACCGATGTCGTCATCATGGGCAGACCGCCTGCGGAAATGGAACTGGAAGCGGAATCTTTCATGGAAAATCCGCTGGTGCTCATTGCCGCGCCCGATCATCATCTGATAAACAAGAACAAAGTATCAATCCACGAGCTGCAGAAGGAAACATTCATTTTACGCGAAGAAGGTTCCGGCACGCGCACGGCAATTGAACGGTTCTTTCTCGAGCAGGGCGCCGAACTGGCGACTACCGTGAATATGAGCAGCAACGAAGCCATCAAACAGGCCGTACAGGCAGGACTTGGATTGGGAATAGTATCCATACATACCCTGGAACTGGAGCTGGAATTACACCGGCTGGCCATCATCAACGCTGAAGGATTTCCGATACTGCGTCACTGGTATATTGTTTACCGCAAAGGCAAGCGGCTCTCTCCCATCGCCACTTCATTCAAGGATTTTGTTATCCATCATGCCAAAGAGTTATGGAAGCTGCCCGCCTGACCGCAGGGGTTACTTGCGCGGGATTTTTTTCAGCGTTAAATGCCACCGTGGATTGGCGCCAGCGGACAGCAGTTTAACAGTCCGTCCAACTTCGTTCTCGTACCAG
>JAKEGK010000050.1 GCA_022627515.1 Gammaproteobacteria bacterium | reverse complement strand
GGCTGCATTTTTCGGGGATGAGAGAACGATACATCGCCTTACCATTGCTTTAGCAATGAATAGATAAGTAAAAAGTAGTTTTACGACACCCTCCTCAAGGGAGAGGGCCAGGGTGAGGGTGTAAGTTTTTGAACCTTTACCCTCCCCGTAATCCCCTCGCTGAAAGGGATGGAGAGTTTTGTAATTAATCAGAGATTCCTTAATATTTAATGCGCCAAAACTATTTTCGCTGATCCACTGGTATAAAGGCCCGCGGTTCCGGCCCGGTGTAATGCGAACCGGGGCGGATCAGCGCGTTGTTGGCGCGTTGTTCCATGATATGCGCGGCCCAGCCGGTAATGCGTGAACAGACAAAAATCGGCGTGTACAGCATAACGGGTATGCCCATGAAAAAATACGCCGACGCACTGTAAAAATCCAGGTTGGGGAACAATTGTTTTTCATGCCACATGAATTGTTCAATGGCTTCGGAAACCGGAAAGATAACCGTGTCGCCGCACAGCGTGCTGAGTTTTCTTGACCATTCCTTAATGATCGGGCTGCGCGGGTCTGAGGTTTTATAGACGCGGTGACCAAAGCCCATGATTTTCTCCTTGCGCGCGAGCGCCGCTTTGAGCGCGGGCGCCACTTCCTCTGGCGATTGAAAGCGTTGTATCAATTCCATGGCCGCTTCATTGGCGCCGCCGTGCAGGGGGCCGCGCAACGCACCGATCGCAGCGACTACCGCGGAATAAAAATCCGCGAGCGTGGATGCCGCAACGCGCGCTGCGAATGTAGAAGCGTTGAATTCATGTTCAGCGTACAGGACCAAAGACACGTTCATCGCATCAATATGTGTTTTATCGGGTGTCTTGCCGGTTAACAGTTTCAGGAAATATTCTCCCGTGCTGGCGGCTTCTGTGCGGGTGTCGATACGCTGGTGATCGGCGTGGAAGCGGCGCCAATACAACAACAGCGACGGCAGCACTGCCAGCAGGCGGTCGGCGATGCCGTGTTGTTGAGAGAAATCCGTCTCCGGCTCAAGGCAGCCCAGTAGTGAACAGGCTGTGCGCAGCACATCCATGGGATGGGCGGTGGCCGGGATTTTTTCCAGCGTTTCCTTCAACGGATCAGGAATAGCGCGCAAAGATTGCAGGCGCTGATTGTAACGGGTAAGTTCCGCGCGGGTCGGCAGTTTGTTATATAACAACAGGTAAGCCACTTCTTCAAAGCTGGCCTGAGTTGCCAGGTCTTCGATAGCATAGCCTCGGTAGTTAAGGCCTTTGCCGTGTTTGCCCACGGTGCAAATCGCGGATTCGCCCGCGATGATATCCGCGAGGCCGGCGGTTTTCTTTTTGCTTGTTGTAGCCATTGCAATGAGTTACTCATTCCTTGCCGGATGACAAAGTGTCATCCAGCGCTTTTTCATACTCATAGTAGTTGAGAATCTTATACAGTTCTTCGCGCGTTTGCAGGCTGTCAATCAAGCTTGCCTGGGAACGTTCCGCCCGCAAGGTTTGATACACTTTCAGGGCGGCGGCGCTCATGGCGCGAAACGCCGTTAACGGATACAGCACCAATTGCACGCCCGCGCCGCCCAGTTCATCCATGCTATACAACGGTGTTTTTCCGAACTCGGTTATGTTGGCCAGCACCGGCACGCTGACTGAACGGCAAAACGTTTTGTATTCATCGAGCTGCGTCAGGGCTTCGGCAAAAATAATATCCGCACCCGCTTTAACATATTGCTGTGCGCGAGCTATGGCGGCGTCGAGGCCTTCCACCGTATAGGCATCGGTGCGCGCGATGATCATAAAGTCCGGATTGCTTTTACCGCGTAGCGCGGACTTGATGCGGTCCTGCATTTCGCCGCCTGGAACCAATACCTTGCCTGGCCGGTGGCCGCAGCGTTTGGTGTCCACCTGATCCTCGATCTGCATGGCGGCGGCGTCCGCGCCGCTTAATACTTTTGCAGTTGCGGCGGGATCGCCAAAACCGGTATCGGCGTCGACGATCAGTGGCAGTTTTGTAATGGAGGTAATGCGCGCGGTGTCTTCACGCACGTTTTCCAATGTGGTCAAGCCTAAATCCGGCAAGCCGAACGACGCGTTGGCCACGCCGGCACCCGACAGATACAGCGCGTTAAAGCCGGCTTTTTGCGCAAGCAGGGCGCAATAGGCGTTAATGGTTCCCGCCACGGCCAGCGGCTTTTCATTTTGCATGGCGTGTTGCAAACGCCGGCCGGGGGATACGTCTGGTTCTGTCATTTTATGCTTCCTGTAATTCCGCAAGATTCGCGAACGCCGCCAGCGCTTCGGGATTGGCCAGCGCATCGCGGTTTTTTACCGGCAGCCCATGGATAACGTTGCCAACGGCCAGCTCGACAATCTTGCCGCTGATGGTGCGCGGAATATCCGGAACCTGAATAATCTTGGCCGGCACGTGGCGCGGCGTGGTGTTGGTCCGGATCACATTTTTTATTTTAGTCTTTAATTCGCCATCCAGTTTGAGATTTTCAGCCAGCTTGACGAATAAAACAATCCGCGTGTCACCCTCCCATTGCTGGCCGACGGCGATGCTTTCCAGAATCTCCGGCAGTTTTTCCACCTGGCGGTAGATTTCGGCGGTGCCGATGCGCACGCCGCCGGGGTTTAGCACCGCGTCGGAGCGCCCGTATATAATAAGTCCATTGTGCCTGGTGATTTCCGCATAGTCGCCGTGGGTCCAGACATCCGGATAATTGGCGAAATAAGCATTGCGATATTTTTTATGAGCCGGATCATTCCAGAAATACACTGGCATGGAAGGGAATGGCGGCTTGCAGCTCAGTTCGCCTTTTTGCTGACGCACGGGTTTACCGGCTTCGTCCAGGATCATAACCTCCATGCCAAGGCCAATGCATTGCAGTTCGCCTTTATACACCGGCAGGAGGGGATTGCCCAGGGCAAAACAGGAAATAATATCGGTGCCGCCGGAAATGGAAGCGAGTTGCAGGTCCGGTTTGATTTTTTGATAAACGTAATCATAGGACTCAGGCAGCAAGGGCGAGCCGGTGGACAGGATGCAGCGCAGGTTATCGAGCCGGTATTGTTGCTTTGGCGCCGCGCCGCTTTTTTCCAGCGCTGATAAATATTTTGCGCTGGCGCCAAACACGGAGAATTGTTCCTGGTTCGCGTAGGCAAACAGGCTATCGGCATGTGGATAGAGCGGCGCGCCGTCGTACAGAATGACAGTGGCGCCCACCGCCAGATTGCTCACCAGCCAGTTCCACATCATCCAGCCGCAGGTGGTGAAATAAAAGATGCGCTCCCCGGGACGCACATCGGTGTGCAATACCAGTTCCTTCAAATGCTGCAGCAGCGTGCCGCCCGCGCCGTGTACGATGCATTTGGGTTTGCCGGTGGTGCCGGAAGAATACATGATATAAACCGGATGCATGAATGGAAGTTGCGCATAGTCAATATGCGTTGCGGTTTCTTCCGCGGTAAACGCGCCGAGGGTTATGGCTTTGGGAAGGCTGGGTAGATCTGGTTGTTGTGCGAGATAAGGAATCACAACGATGTGTTTGAGGTTTGGAATGTCCCGCGCAATCTGTTGAACGGTTGCGATGGCATCGATGGGTTTGCCTTTGAAGTAATAGCCGTCACAGCAAAAGAGAATCTTGGGCTCGATTTGCCCGAAGCGGTCCAGCACGCCGTTGACGCCGAAGTCCGGCGAACACGACGACCAGATCGCGCCGATGCTGGTAGTGGCAAGCATGGCGATAATGGTTTCCGGCACATTGGGCATAAAGCCCGCGACGCGGTCACCCGCTGTGACGCCGGCTTTGCGCAACGCCGCCGCGAGCCGGGCGGTATGTTGATAGAGTTCAGCGAAACTGAGCGTGTGTTTTACCCGGTCTTCGCCGCGGAAAATGATCGCGGGATTGTGGTTATCGGGACGCGCGTGCTTTAACAGGTTTTCCGCGAAATTGAGGCGGCTGCCTTTAAACCATTCATAGCCGGGAAACGCGCCGGTTTCGTGAATGACCGATTGCCAGGGTTGCGATGCTATTACGCCGCAAAAATTCCAGACGCTGGACCAGAACTCGGCCTTGTGCACGATGGTCCATTGGTACAAAGATGGGTAATCCGACAACGACAGTTGATGTGTCCGGTTAACGAACTCCATAAAGCGCGCCATGTTACAGCTTTGCCGCTGTTCGCTGGTAGGTTGCCAGAGAGGTTTGTCCATCGTGATGTCCTTTAGGTACAACGCCCACCTTATATCGTCAATACCGAACGCCGCACATGGGTGGGCAATGCCCACCCTACATTATTTGGTAGGGTGGACACTGAGACTGAGAAAGCATTCTAGAAAACAACAAACAATCTTAAGCCGTAGGTTGCAGTGAGCTCCGCGAACCGCAACAATCAAAAGTTGCGCTGTCCATTGTGGTGCGCTTCGTACCTCAGCGGCACCCTACATTTTTTTGGCAGGGTG
>JAKEGK010000049.1 GCA_022627515.1 Gammaproteobacteria bacterium | reverse complement strand
TCGATGGCGGCATCCCTGCCGCCAACGATTTTTTCATCGCGTCTTACATCTGCTTCTAGAAACCGGAATTTAACATGTTTTTACTTAAGTAAGCGCCATTCTTGTGTGACGCTTCCTTTGCTACTCAATGGGTTCCCAAACACCTTGCGAGTCTTGACAAAAGCTTACTTCTTTTGCGACTCTGGTTTTGCCTTGCTTCCAGATCTCAAAGCCGCCCTTGCGGCATTCCTTGCCGTCCTTTTGAAAAATATTCAGCAGAGTAATGGTGCCATTGGCGCCGGTAGCGGGATTTTTCCAGGCCTGGGCGTCATCGACTCTGGCGGTTGCGAGAAATTTACTGGCTTCGTGCATGATTTGCAAATCCTCTTCGGTCAAACCCCGCATTTCTTCTCCGCTCAATCCCAGTTTTTTGCCAATGTTCCCCACCAGTTTGAACGGCGCCTTGAAAATGCCGGTAATCACACCGGTGACGGCGCCCTCGCTGGCCTGCTGGCCGGCGGCTCTCGCGTCGGCGATCATGCGTTCCGCGCGATCCAGTTGGGCGGGAATAAATTTCCGGGTCTTTTCCACTTCATTGAGAATTTGGGGCACCAGCGGGCGGGTTGCTTCGATCTCTTTAGCGGCTTTTGTCACCGCGGTTGCGGCGTTGTTGGTTGCGTCAACGATTCCGGGGATGTGCTGCCGGGTTGCTTCAACTTCTTTCAGAATTGGAGGCACCTGTTCTCTGATTTTTGCAACTTCATCCAGTATCAGTGGTATTTGTTTCCGGGTTTGTGTCCATTCCTCCAGCACCGGCGCAATCATATCCTTGATCTCACCGACATGTTTAATCGCCGGCTCAATTTCCTTGCTTGTGGTTTCAACGGCAGTCAGCACCGCGGGTATCTGCTTACTGACGTTTCTGACTTCGATGGTGAAATAAATAATTGCCAGCGCCAGTGACAGGATACTGACCGCCAGCAGATATGTGGCAACGTTGCGTGTTTCAGAATTGTTCATAATCCGCCATTGCTTATTTATTTATGGCTGTTCAGTAAAGATTTTAATGAACTGGAGTGTCCAGTATATGACGGTAATCAATGCTGTTATTCAGCTGATTATCGCATTATAGTATTGAAAACATTGTGTGCTGCCAGAGATAGCCAATTGAATGAAAATTATACTGAATAATTGTATGCTGGCCGTCTGCCTCCTGCTGACAACCGCGGTCAACGCGGCAAGCCCGCAAGATATGACCGCGCAATACTACCGGAATATTGCTAATAACCAGTGGGATGAAATTGCCGGCATGCTGCATGAAACGGCTTTGCATGATTTCAAATCAAAACTGTTGCCCCTGCTGCAGACAACATCCAGCAGCGGTAAAAACGGCTTGCTGCAAAAAATGTTTGGCAAAGGCGCGACGTTCGCGGATGCGGAAAAAGCCGACGATAAAGTGTTTTTTGTTAATCTGGTCGGAAATGCCGCCGGGCTGATCAGAAGCTCCGGCATCAAAAACACGCAATCCGTCATTATTGGCAACGTGGCGGAAAATGACAATGTGGTGCATGTTCTGGTGCGGGAAAACTATATGCTGGGAGACATGGCATTAACCAATATGGAAGTATTGAGCTTTAAAAAATCCGGTAATGGCTGGTCGATGCTGTTAAGCGGCAAAATCCTCGGCATGGTGCAAACACTGCAAACCAGCACTTATCAACTGCGTAACCGGACTAAGCGGCAGTGATGGACGCGGATATTCATGGCTGCTGCGGCAAGCGCTGTTATGAAACGCAATATGGATATGAATATTTTTCACTCAAATGGTTAAAGGAGAAAATCCTGTATGCCTAAAAGAATAGTTTTTGCCGCCCTTCTTGTTATGCCGCTCATGTTTTCAACCGCCAACGCGGCCGGTCCCTTTGATAAAGGCCGCTCCAGCGTTACATTTCACCTTGGCGCCGGCTCGGCTTTAAATGACGACTACATCATGCTTGGACTGGGTTACGGTTATTACCTGGTGAATGGCCTGCGGGCGGGTATTCAATTCGATTTCTGGCTGGATGGTGATCCGGCTATATACCAGGTCACTCCGGAGATCGCCTATGTATTTCACATGGCGCAACACATTAAACCCTATGCCGGCGCGTTCTACCGCCGCAGCTATATAGAAGGCCTGGATGATCTGGATGCCCTGGGTTACCGCGCGGGAGTCTATGTTGTCGCCGGCGGCGGCACATACATTGGTGTGGGCGGCGCATACAGTGAGTATCAGGATTGCGAGGAATCTGTGTATACGGATTGCAGCTCCACATACACTGAGGTGACGTTTATGGTTTCGTTTTAGCTTGCCATGCGCTGAATTCTGCGTGACTGGATTACAACATGGGCGGAAACGCAGTCATTAATTGTTTAATTGTTTAAGTAACCGCTGATTAAGTCATTCCGGCGTCTTTTAAAGCATGCCCCGGCATGCAGTAAGCCGGGGCCGGAATCCATGCAGGTATTGATTCAGCTGGACCCCGGCCTTCGCCGGGGTGACGAAAAGTGACTTATTCAGAGGCTTCTTAATTGTTTAATTATTTAATCGTGGCGTCATGTTTTTCCTATGCTTGCCGCGCAAGGTTTTTTGATCGCGCTTTGAAGCAATAACTTAAAGTCTGCTGCATCCAGCCGCCCATTGTAAAGATAAGACCGGCGTGTTACCAGGAATCAAAATATTATGCCGCTTAAAACAATTGCTTGTTATTTGTTTACCCTGCTTGTTATTAACAGTTGCGCCCCGGTCATCACCAGCAGCAGTCATGATGCATCGGCTGACTTCAGCCAATTAAAAACCTATGCCTGGGGTCAAAACTCCGTAAGCATTGGCCGGCTGGGACGCGGCGCCGATGCGCTGCTGGAAGGCGTGGAACAAATGGCAAGACAGGACATTCAACCGATCGTCGACGGTATGCTGGCGGAGAAAGGATTCACAATCGATGCTTCGGGCAATCCGGATTTTATCGTGCGGTATATGGCCACAGGCGCCACCACTCAGGATATTCCGCAAACCTATTATCCGGGAACGCCATCATCCATCACCTATAGCACGCAAGTCGGCACATTTATGATGGGCGCGGTTCAAATCGAGATGAGTGATCCGAAAACCAGTAATGTGATCTGGCGCAGCTATGGTGAGAAACCCATTACCGGTGATGGCTCAAGCACAGCCAAACTGGAACGAGCCTTGAAAAAAATCCTACGAGACTTCCCGCCCCGTTAAGGTTGAGCGCAGGCAGCAGCCTGGCGCATCAAATACTATAACTGGTGTTCAATGGGCAAAATGCCCAGGAAAGTTATGCCGAAACGGCGCCAGAAACCGGTATGCGGTTCCACATCGTATGTCTTGATCTGATTCTCGAGATGCTCGAGCCACAATAGTGTTGCTGTCGCCGCTGTTTCCCCGCCGTGCCCGGAGTCGTTAATCTCCAGCTTGAGTTGATACGCAAGGCCCTTGATTTGCGTATCCCACCAACCGCCCAGTTGCCCGGCGAATTCCTGGTTTTCAAACAGAATTCCAAGCTCCGTGTTAATGTCGACGGAACGTGGATCGAGATTCAAGGAACCAACGAATACTTTGTTACGGTCAAACACATAGACCTTCGAATGCAGGCTGGAGCGGGAAGAACTGCCGAAATGGGTTTTGGTTTTCTGCTTTGGTTGCTTGAGGAATTCAGGATCGGGTTTGGCTTCATACAATTCGGTTCCCGCGCGCAACAGGGGAACGCGGTAACCGGCGTACCCG
>JAKEGK010000048.1 GCA_022627515.1 Gammaproteobacteria bacterium | reverse complement strand
GAGTTATAACCAATTTTTTAAAAATCACAATCCCATTTTATTACGGCATTCATATATTTTGACATATCATGGTCTTCTATTGCGTCAATACCGGTTTCACGCGCCGCGCCGACAGCGCCATCTAATGAATCAAGGAAACGGTACCATAATCCCGGATCATTGCTGATTTTTTCCTCCTCAGAGATATAGAGAAACGATCCTACATGGCTATAACCCATAGAGCGGCCGGGCACGCGTGTCACGATATCGTTGTTGTTCTGGAAACGAAAGAACCTCCCCTTGGCCTCGACATTAAAGATGCGCGCGGTTTCCAGTGTCATCGCACGGGGTTGCCCGAATGTGTATACCGACATAAAGGGCAGATCCTGATGGATTAACTTCGCCGCGCCGATCGCCGCCATGGCGCCGCCCAGGCTATGCCCGGTCAGAAATAGCGGCCGTTTCTTCGTATCTCTTAGTTGTTGGTACTTATCAAACAACGGCGTCCACACATCGTGCAGCGAATTCCAGAAACCACGATGAAACCCGCCAAACAGCGCCCGCTCCTGGAAAACTTTTGTATTATCGAGCCAGTCTGCTATTTGATCAGTACCGCGGAACGCCAGGCAAATATAATCATCGTGCTCGATCAACGCCGCTTGCGCGCTATTCTTCGATGCCGGTATGACGTCCCGGAACTTCGGATCTTCCGTTCTCAAATCCTCCAGAATTTTGTTTTTATCCGGTTCATCACTGTTAGCGCGCTTGAGATACACGGCCTTGGCGATTCGCGCCATCCAGTAGGCATTGCCTTTACTCAAGGTGGTTCTGTAGGGTTCAACACTATTCATGACCAACTCTCCTTTTCAGTATGAAATCTCAAATTGATGACCTGAATTGTCTGGTTTTTAGTTCTATTTTACGCTGTTTGGAAAAGACCGGTGTTGCCGAACGAACATCAGTATGATTCAGTTATTTTTGGCTAGAGAGCGCTTGTATTTGAATCCGGTTATTACCTCGGCTCCAACGACCATTTATTTTTAAATTTCCATTCACTGGTGTCCCATAAAATATATTGCGGACCAGAGATTTTCTAATGCCACTACACCTTCGGCATGGAAAAGCTGGCGGAGACATGGATTTACAAAACACGCTGTAAATACTTCCCTGCCGCCGACGGTTTTGTAAATCCATGTCTCCACCAGTTTCAGCGCGCATTAAAACTGCAAATCTCGAAATCTATCCTGTTTATGAGTGATATTTACGGGACAGCAATGATATCCATTATCATTATAGTTTGATTTGCGCCGTTTGCCTGGCGGCACATATGAAGTTAGTTGGCCCAGGCGATAACGTGCTTTGCATTTTTCCGCCAGCGGCACAGAACAAAGGCTGCATTCTTTAACCAGCGCCGCCTTGATGCGATCGCCGGCAGAATTCTCTGAGCGGGTTCCTCAATCGCTCGCACCGCGCAATCATGGTTAGCTGTTGCTTTGAATGACAAATCCCGGATTTTGACATTTATCGGTTTCTTCAGAAAACCGGCTTATCAACAACACGCATAAAGACCGGCGACACATGCACGAAATGAAGGGCGCAAGATCCGTATCTAAAATATTGTTCCAAATACCGCGCGGCTTTTTTTGACAAGCAAAAGCCAATAGCGCGCATAAAATCTTCAATAGTAACGTTTTGATTCTGTGTTAAAATTTACAGAATTGAAAAGCCTGGTTTTAGAACAATAACAATGAATGGCAGAGCGTTCACTCAAAATGCGGCTGGCTCATGCATTGCGGCAACCGCCACCATTTTAGACTGGTGTGTTATTATTTTTAAATGGCCGTCGTGATGCAATGATGTTTTTTGAGGGTTTCGAGGTTAAAACTAATGCCGGCAATATTCAAGTCGATTGCGATGACACATTACAATCGCTTGCACTTTCGAGCCGTCGCCGCTGCGCGTCGCCTCGCGAGTAAAGCGATCGGCCAGAAGGTTTAATATATGCAGGTAACGTTATTGTGGGCAGCAGCAATCATGAGCGTTGTGACTTTCGCTGTGCACACATTTATAGGCGGCCACGAGTCGCAATACCATTGCTGGCGGATACCAATCTGCCAAAAGCGTCAAAATGGCTTAATTATTATTGCTGGCATATTACGACGATCTACACGCTTGCCATGGGAGGCGCATACGCATATGTGGCTATAAAACCAGATAAAATAGAGTTAGTAGTTTTTCTAAGCATTCTGAATATGGCCTTTTCAATCTTAAGTGCAGTTGTAGCAATGAAAGGAAATATTAATCCTTTCCGTTTTCCATCAACATCACTGTTTGCGGCGGTTTCCATGCTGGGCATAATAAGTTTGGCAACGAAGTAGATTTAGCATGATAAAGAAACCGAATTACAAACAAAAAACCACTTGCCTTCAGCGCCGCGTTCGCCGCCATCAGGCATGTCCTCTGGAAAGCCTTTGAGCCTCCCGCTAGGAGTGACGATCGGCCTGCCGACAGAGATCTCGCCCGGCTACCGCGGGAGTTCGTCGACCGGCTGACAAAACCATTTACCCGGTTCCTGCGCATTGAAGCCGCCGGCGGCGCCGTTCTTCTGTTGTTCACTATTGCCGCCCTCATTCTATCCAACTCTCCGTGGGCTCATCTTTTCCTGGATGCCTGGGAGACGCGGGTCGGTTTTCAGGCCGGCTCATTGGAGTACGTCCGTTCATTGAAAGACTGGATCAACGACGGGTTGATGACGTTGTTTTTCTTCCTCGTCGCGCTGGAGCTCAAACGCGAGCTGGTGCTGGGCGAGCTGAACAATCCACGCATGGCCGCGCTGTCCATCGCGGGCGCCCTGGGCGGCATACTCGCGCCCGCGGCGTTGTATCTGATGCTGCAATGGGATCAGCCCGGCCAGCATGGCTGGGGCACGGTCATGGCAACCGACACTGCGTTTGTCATCGGCTGCCTGGCTCTGCTGGGATCGCGCATTCCCAAAAGCCTGCGCGTGTTCATGCTGTCACTGGCAATTGTAGACGATATCGGCGCAATTCTTGTCGTGGCCATCGGCTACAGCAGTCACATTGCCTGGGGCGCACTCGCCCTCGGCGCGCTGGGCGTCGCAATCGTGCGCGCTATGGCGCTGCTCGGCTTCCGGGGTGTTCCGCTCTACTTCCTGGCGGGCGGCTTCGTCTGGCTCGCCGTGGATGCATCCGGGATTCACGCAACGGTTACTGGCGTGATACTCGGGTTGATGACACCGGCCCGCCGGTGGGTCAGCGATGAGCGTTTGTATGCCATATTGGACCAGGTTGTCGCGCATCCTGCCGGACACGGCGGCAGTGGCGGCACAAAGGACCGGAAGACATTGCAGATGGCCGAGGTCGCCGCGCGGGAAACGTTGTCTCCGGTCGAACGGTTGGAGATCGTGCTGCACCCTTGAGTCGGTTTTGTCATTATGCCGCTGTTCGCATTCGCCAACGCCGGGTTGCCGCTGTCTCTGGGCAATCTCGGCAATTCTGTCACGATGGCTGTATTCGCCGGATTCGCTCTCGGTAAACCTATCGGTGTTCTGACATTCAGTTGGCTGGCCGTATGCGCGGGCATCGCCGTACGCCCCGCGGATCTCAGCTGGAGATTACTGGCGGGTGGCGGCCTGCTCGCCGGGATTGGCGTTACGATGGCGCTATTCATTGCCAACCTGGCTTTCAGCAAGAGTTTGATCGACAGCGCCAAACTTGGCATCTTCCTGGCATCAGTAGCCTCTGCGGTGGCGGGTCTCGCGCTGTTGAGGTTGTTGCCCTCGCAAGGAAAGCGTCCTCAGGAGGATCTCCGTTGACGCACGAGACGCGCCGGTGAAGCTCAGCGGCTAGGAGTGCTGCTGACCTTTTCCGTAGACTGTGCAATCAATCCGATCCAGCTGCCGCACTTAAATGCGCGGTTGATCTCCGGAGTTATGCCTAGGAAAAAATAATGCCGTTTACTCCTCTTCATATGGGGCCGGGAATTCTGGTCAAGGCTCTGCTTCAAGGCAGTTTTAGCCTTATGGTATTTGGCTGGTCGCAGATCATTATGGACCTTCAGCCGTTGGTGGTAATCATCACCGGCGCAGGAAAACTGCATGGATTCACCCACACGTACGTTGGCTCAACGCTTATAGCCATATTCTCCGCAGTTACGGGAAAATATCTTTCACAGTGGGCGCTGGTCGTCCTTTCGAATGGCGTCCGGCGCGCCATCGACATCCGGTGGCGGGTTGCCATCCTGAGCGCGTTGATCGGTTCCTACAGTCACGTCATTTTAGACAGCATCATGCACTCGGATGTCGAGCCTTTTTTTCCGTTCTCGCAATCCAATGAACTTCTTGGATTAATCTCAGTTACCGCGCTTCACGAATTCTGTGTCTATAGCGGGCTCGCGGGAGCGATCATGTATTTTGCTGTTACTTACCTTCTCGCCAGGCGTAGCCGGATAACCGGGACCTTTAACCCCT
>JAKEGK010000047.1 GCA_022627515.1 Gammaproteobacteria bacterium | reverse complement strand
TGAATCTCCTGTGCGGTTAGCGAAATGCCGGTCATTGCGCCAATACCGGTCATCGCCGCAGTAATGCCAGCGGCCGTTTTATCGTTGATGCTTGCAGCATCTGCGCCATGACAAAGCGCGCAGTTATCCGAATATAAGGCTTGACCATCAACCGTTCCGCCGCCACCACCCGTGTCACCGCCAGTGTTTCCGGATAAGTAATCCGCGATGGCTTGCAGTTCAGTCAAGGAGAGCGCGATGCTGTTCATCATTGCAACATTACTAATGGCCGTTGAGATCTGGTCTACGGTTCTGCCGGTTAAGCTCGAGCCGGTGGCGCCATGGCAAGCGGCGCAATAAGTGGTGTATAAAGCTTGCCCCTCGGTCGATCCACCACCACCAGTATCGCCGCCACCGGAGGGCGGGCTTTCATTCCAGACTTCTCCATGACAATTTGTGCAGGAAGGTCCCACGCCGCCGTTTAAGGTGGGACCATGGCACGCGGTGCAACTGTTTGTGTACGGTAATTCGTTACCCGGCGCGTGCATTACTCCGTCTTCGCTGTTCGTGTGGCTGGCCGGCGGTTCGCTGGTACCGCCGCCGAGAAAGTCCGCGATGGCCTGAATCTCGGTTCCTGATAATGTAACCCCGGTCATGGAAGAGACATTGACAATCGCCGCCGCTATTTGCGCAGCGGTTCTGCCGGTCAAGGCGGAACCATCAGCGCCGTGACAACCCGCGCAGTTCGCTGCATACAAGGCCTGGCCTTCAGATGTTCCACCACCGGTGTTTCCTGTCAAAAAGTCAGAGATAGCCTGAATCTCAGTGGTGGTTAACGAAATGCCGGTCATCGAACCGATACTGGTCATCGCCGCGGTAATGCCAGCGACCGTTTTATCGTTGATCGTTGCAGCATCCGCGCCATGACAAAGCGCGCAGTTATCCGTATATAAGACCTGACCTGCGGATGTTTGCGGTTCTTGGCCTACTGGTGATGATTGAAACGGCGGAGGGGGTTCTTCGGTGCTGCTGTTGTAACAGCCGGTGACGACAAGCACCGCGGCAAACGTAAAGCCAATTACTGTTAAAGAAATAACATCATATTGGCTATTTGAATTTCTATCCTTGCGGTATTTTGCCGTGTTCATATCAACTTTCCTCTCTATAACATAACTGCTGTCAAAGATTACCGGAATGCCGGTAAAACTGAGTAATGAATTCCAGCGGCGGGATTAACGGACAAAGGGCCATCAAGCGGTGCATTGGGCGCCGCGCCGCTACGGTAATCGGCGCGTGTATCCGGGTTGCCCCAAATGTCTTTGCTGCCTCCGCTATACGCCGGGACTTGCGCTGCATCCGCCGGTAATAGAAGCGTCGATAACGCCGCTAACAAAGTTGAATTCCGTTCTGGCATGGCGCATATGCTCCATTGCTCCGTCGTTAAACCGTTGATTACTTCAATCGGGGAACACAACAACAAACAGCGACGAAACTATTTGTTGTTTGCTTGTTGTTTGCAAACAAGGGCGGGTACTGTTTGAGAAGTATCGCAGCTTTTCTCCAATTCACATTGATCCTTGTCATCGGGAATCATAATTACAGTTAAGAAAAATAAAATGATTAAGGTCAATTGTTCTTTCTAAAACGTCCACTCAATGAGTTTTCATTCACAAATAATGTTTGAAGAGCGCTAATAAAACGGGTGTATGTCAGCTATAAGACATTAAAAACTATTAATAGAGACAGCGAATTATTTAATAGCAGGAATTTACTTACAACACTATAAGTTGCCGTGTTGAGAAAGAGTGAATAGCATAACTTCCATTGACGTGATTATTTAAGAGTTCGAGTTAGAGGGATTGAAGGCGGCAGAAAGAAGAATATAAAGCGCAATTTATTTCTGACTTGCAGAAAGAGAAATTTGTCACTTATTTCAGTCAGGTTTTTGCCGCGATAACCTGCATTGAAGCGGAAGGCTCGCCAACACTGATCTGTGTCATGGCGAAACCAAATAGTTCAAACTAGCCTATACTTTGTTTCAAAAAGGAATGTTTCAAACAGGAAAGGGATTTAAACTAAGGCGTTTATTTGGGGACTAGCCGGGGGTAAGGTAAGCATTTTTTCATCAAACAACGTTTTGTAAATCCTGGCTCCAGGAAGGGGTACTTGCTGCTAAACGGATATTAGAATGCGAAATCACCAACAAGAATCAAGAAAAAAACCGTCCACTCTGATAACAGTCATGTTGTTCTGGTGCTGCTGTGTTTCCCTGGCAGTGGCGGATGACATACAGGTGAATGATCAGAATCTCTATTCCCGCAAGGGCGCCGACACCTGCCTGAAGTGTCACGACGAAGATTATAAATATCCTATCTTTCCGATCTTTTATAACAAGCATGGCAACCGCAATGATCCGCGATCGCCGATGGCGCAACTGCAGTGTGAATCCTGTCATGGGCCTGGCCGGGCCCATGCGACCGAACCCAAAGTGGGTTTCGACCGCGCGCCTATTATTTCTTTTGGCCGCAATTCCCCGGCGAGTAAGGACAAACAAAATGGCCAGTGCCTGCAATGTCACAATGACCATGGCCGCCAGAACTGGGCTGGCAGCGCGCATGAACGCCAGGATATGTTATGTGTTGACTGCCACAAGCTGCATGAACGCCATGATCCTGTTTTGCAAATAACACAACAGTCAGAATTCTGTTACGGTTGCCACAAGAAGCAGCGCGCTGAGTTCGCGCGCACATCAGTGCATCCGGTGCGTTACGAGAAAATGGAATGCACCCAGTGCCATAATCCGCACGGCGCGGTGACCGATGCGATGTTAAAAACCAATACCAAAAATGACACCTGCTATCGCTGTCACGCGGAAAAGCGCGGTCCCTATCTATGGACCCATGCGCCGGTGGCGGAAAATTGCGGTTTATGTCACGAACATCATGGATCCATACATACGCCGCTCCTGAAAAAACGCGTGCCGTTGTTGTGTCAGGAATGTCATACATCTACGGCGCATGCGAGGAACCCATATGACGGTTCCGCAGTGTCAAGTCAATCTGCCTTTGTGTTGGCAAAAGGCTGCCTGAATTGTCATTCCCAGGTGCATGGTTCCAACCATCCTTCAGGCGTTAAATTAATGCGGTAACATGAGGCAAGGCTTATGGATTGCTGCATATCACACTTTCAACACAAGCGCAGGCAATGGTTTGCCGGCTGTGCGCTGGTTTGTCTGGTTTCGCCGGTTGCCGCGGAGCAATTGAGCGAAGCGGAAATGGCGCAAGTCACCGCGAACTGGGAATGTAAATGGTGTCCGTACGAAGATACCGCGGTATCGGCAGGCGAAGTGGAAGCGGGGGCCGGTTATGTCTCCAATGATTCCTACAAACAGGGTGACTATACAGGCTTAAATGAGGAAGGCGCGTATTTTGTGGGTGACCTGGAGTATGGTTACCAGGGTGGCAAGGGCGCTTATTCCGATGTTGAAGCTTATGACCTGGGGCTGGATTCGCGGCGCATCATGGCTAATGGCGGCAAGCAGGGGCAGATCGACGCCGAGTTGAAGTATAGTGAATTGCCCAAGCTGAATCTCGATACGGCGCGCACGCCTTATGCGGTGGGCGCCAATCAGACTTTGCCGGCGAGTTGGGTTGCCGCCGCGAATACAGGCGGTATGACGGAACTGGAAAATTCCCTGCACTATGCGGATATTTCCACGCAGCGCAAGACACTGGATCTGGCCGCCGACTATCATCAAACAAAATCACTATCGTACGGGTTCAGTTTTCAACGCGCCACCAAGGAAGGCTACAGAACCATGGGGCTTTCGATCGGCGGATTCGCTGGGGCGGCCATCCTTGCCGTGCCGGTTGACTATGTGACGGATCAAGGCCAGGCAAGGATCAGTTTTGCCAAGCCACGCTGGCAGGCCAGCTTCAGCTACGAGTTTTCAAATTTCAAAAACGAGACGGATAGCGTGCGTTGGCAAAACGCATTTTCAACACCGGCGTCAGCTCCCGAGGGTCAGGCGTCTCTGGAACCCGATAACACCATGCAGCAATTTACCTTGACCGGCGCCTACCGGTTTGGTGAGTCGACGCAGGCTTCCGCACTGTTGTCCATGGGGCGGCTGGAGCAAAACGACGGTTTTTTACCGTATTCAATCAATGGAACACCGCCAGCTTTACCACGCAGCTCGCTGGATGGCAAAGTCAATACTTTTACCGGGAATCTCACCGTGAATACGCGCTTAACAGAAAACTTTGATTTTGAGGCACGGTATAAGCAAAACGAGCAGGACAATGACACCCCGCGCGCCAGTTACACTTATATCGTCGCCGATAACCCGGCTGCTTCCGGCGCGCCGCGCTCTAACATTCCTTATAGTTTCCGGCAACGCGAGTTATCGGTGGAAGGACGTTATCAATTGCAAAGGCCCCACAAATTTACCGTGGGCTATGCCTATGAAAACTTTGACCGTACCTATCAGGAAGTCGATGCCACAAAAGAAAACAATTTCTGGGGAACTTACCGCAATCGCGTAAGTGAACGATGGGACTGGTTCCTGCGCCTGGAAATGGATGACCGCAATGGCGATGCTTATACCGCGATTATCGAACCCGGATTTCCCGACGAGGATCCCCTGTTAAGAAAATATAACATGGCGGATCGCGACCGCAAGCAGGCAAAGTTTGCCGTGTCATATCTGCCGCAGCCGGCGCTACAGCTCAGCTTTTTTACCGACTACGCCAATGATGACTATTCCAATTCAGAAGTCGGTCTGACGGAGAGTGAACAAACCAATTATACCCTGGACTTGCAATATCGTATTTCCGAAGCGCTCAGTTTCAATATTGACTACACCATTACCACTATGGATTCCAGTCAGGCTGGTGTAACCTGGACAGCCGGGAATGATGACACGGTGAATGTCGCCCATCTGGGTGTGCTTTATCAGGTTTTCCGGAATAAATTAAAGCTGGGATTTGATTATGCTTACGCGGATTCAGAGGGAGACATATCCGTTTCCACCGGTGAACCATATCCCACCTTAACCAGCACCCGGCACACTTTCGAAATCTATGGAGACTATAACCTCAATGAACGTTCCATTCTCCACGTTTCTTACCGCCACGAAGAATATGATGAAGACAATTGGGCAGTGGACGGTGTGACGCCCAATACTATCGATAATGTGTTGACAATGGGTGAAGTGAGTCCGGACTACAACATTGGAGTGTTTGCCGTCAGTTTCAGGTATGCGTTTTAATTTTTACTGTTACTCATTGCTGTCACACAAAATATAGTGCGGATCAGTGACTTTCTAATGCCAACAGATCTTTGGCCTTGAAAAGCTGGTGCGACATGGATTTACAAAACCGTCGGCGGCAGGGATGCCGCCGTCGAGCATTCTTTTGGAAACAAGAACGGAAGTATTCACAGCGTGTTTTGTAAATCCATGTCGCCACCAGCTTCAGCGCTGATTAAAATCTGTAAATCCCGGAGTCAATCCTGTTTATAAGCAATATTTGTGGGACAGCAATGACTGTTACCGTTAGTGCATGACTAACAAATTATTGCAGGCTCGCATAATAGTGTAAAACGTCATCAAGGCCATCCTTGCCCGCTTCCTGTTGCAGTTTTTCCAGCTTGGTGATCATCATGGGGTTCACGCGGCGCTTTTTATCCAGGTAGTCCTGAATGGACTGGCGTAAATAAGGCATCCATTGTCCGGCCAGAAAACCGAAATTGTTTTCGGTGATTTTCCCGGCGTTTTCATGGCACTTTTCGCAGTACTTGTTATGCAGCGCTTCGCCTTTTTTGGCTCTGGCCGGATCATACTCCTGCTTGACAGGTTTGAAGGTTTGTTTTGCGTAAAACTCGGCGAGCTGGCTGATATCTTCTTGAGATAAGTAATGAACATAAGGTTTCATCAGGTCTGACGGCCGGCCATTGTTTTGATACGCATCCATCGTATGCGCGAAGAACTCTTTTGTCATTCCAGCAATCGACGGAATGCTGGAATTCGGGCTGTTGCCATCAGGGCCGTGACACATGCCGCATTTCGCTTTTACGCTTTCGATGTCTTCCGCAATAGCGGACAGCGGTGTAATAGTGCCGAGAACGGTGATGAGAATAGAGGTGTTGAGCCATTTAAAGTTTTCCATAACTTTACCTCGACTGGCGGATGTCCTTGTGAATTTGAATTGCGGCTAACGGGTGAACTGCTTATAACAATTAAATTTGCTGTTACACATTGAATGTTACATTTAGTATAGCATTTGATTGTGAACGCGCCCGGTGTTTACCACCATGCTATGCCGCGATCATTGTATTTTATGACTCGCCAGAGATATACATGAACCCGGATCTGCAGACAACTTGCGGTAACTAATTGAAAGGCGCCGATAGCAGTATATTTACTGGTTAAATTATCCGGATTCAGAACACAAAATTCCGCCGTATACAATTACAGGGATTTCACGCCGGAGAAATTCGTAACGCTTCAACCTATTGGTTGTACAGGCATGTGTCATTGGTGAACAACGGGGGAAAGCAGGTATTATTTTCGGATTATTTTAAAAGTGCTGTTGCTTTTGACGTACTAAACCCTAAAACCGCTTAACTAGATATTTAACTTAATATTTAACTTAACTTATAAGTTACGCGCAGGAAAGCACGTAACTCTCCTGCGCGCAAAGGTTAGATTAAATTATGCTGATATTACGGACGCAGGTAAGCGTAACCTTGTTCCTGTAATTCCATGATACGGGCAACACCCGCTTGAACGGTGCCTACACCTTCAAGTAATTGGGGTTTCTTGCCGGTCTTTTTCTCGATGTTAGCCATGGTATTGCCGCATGCGCTGAAGGTAATGTTTTGCATCGCCAGGCTCTTTACACGATCCGCTTCAGCGCTTTTGGTTGTCAGCATGCCCAGTCCCGGTCCATACGCAACAACTTCTATGGTGACATTATCCAAACCGTACATTTTTTGCAGGTTAACGGCGTTGTTTAACGCGACTGTTTGCATTGCTGCGTCGTCAGAGCTTACCTGGATTACCAGTTTATGCTTGGCGTCACCCTCCGCGGCAAACGCGCTGTTCACCATTCCTGCTAACATAACGAAGCTAACCAATAGTGAAATAACTGAAAATTTACGAAAATGATTCATGTTAACCTGCCTCCGTAATAGATAAGTAAATGATATTTATAGTAATCCTTCGCGCGAATACACTTTAGTTGTGCATTCGTCGCAAAAGGTTAATATAAAAGACGCGGTAATGCATCGATTTATTCCGTCAATTTGAAAAAAATCCCAACGTGGAATAATTTATAGGCTTGTTGCGTCTTATAAGATACACATTCACTCTATGAAAACAATGTGGAATATATTTGGCACTTCCCGTTTGCTGCAAAAGCAATTGGAACAACGCTGGCGGCGATTATACCGGGTCGCGTATTCGTGGTGCCATGATCCGGATTTGTCCAGCGATCTGGTTCAGGACACTCTGCAAAAAGCAATCAGGAAAGGCGGACAGCTTAACAATGAACAGGCACTGGATGCCTGGTTGTTTGCTATTCTGACGAATTGCTGGCGGGACCATTGCCGCCGGCAAAAAGAAATGGTGCCTTTTGACGAACAGCGGATCGTTGACACCGTTACTGATGCGCCGGATGACGACCGCATGATGGTGGTTAACCAGGTCCGGTCGGCGGTCGCCAGGCTATCGGAAGAGCAACGCGAAGTGCTCAGCCTCGTGGACCTGGAAGGTATGTCGTACAGCGAAGTAGCCAAAGTGCTGGATATTCCCATGGGAACCGTCATGAGCCGTTTATGCAGAGCGCGCAGACAATTAAAGGATATTCTGGAAGTGAAGGACAAAGAGACGAACAAGACTATAGCAAATTTGCGGAGAATTAAATGAACGCAAACGATCCTGTTTCTGATGAGCAGTTAAACGCCTTGCTGGATAACGAACTGGAAGACGCAGAGCGCGCCCGGTTGTTCGAAGCGATCAGAACTGATAAATCATTGTCAGCGCGCTATTGTACATTGCGCCAGGTTAAAGAAATGGTGACGCTGGCTTACAATAATCCTCCTTTGCTGGCGAGTGGTGTACCGGGTTTTTCTCATTTCCGGTTCGCCAGCAAATTTTATGCGGCAGCAGCGGCTGTTGTGCTGATGTTTGTGGGTGGCATTATCGGCTGGTCGTTGAATGGTGCGCAACCGGTGGATAGTGCGTCTTTTTATACGGTCGACCGCTTGAATCCTGACACACTTCAATCCAATAGAATTCTTTTACAACTATCAACCCTGGATGACGTCAGGATCAGTGACTCGCTGGAAAAAATCGAAGAACTGTTGAAGGTCTCCGCGGCGCAGGGTAGAGATATTGAGGTTGAAGTGGTGGCCAATTCCGATGGCTTAAATATCCTTCGCAGGGGTTCGCGTTATGCCGAACGTATCCGGTCAATGACAGCCAGATATGACAATGTGTCGTTTATGGCGTGCGGCATTGCCAAACATAACGCAGAACTCAAGGAAGGAAAGCAAATCGCGCTGATACCGGAAGCGAAGGATATCCCCGCCGCAATGGAACGGATACTTCAACGCGTAACCGGCGGCTGGTCTTATGTGCGCGGTTAACCATATTTGGTTTTTCGCGAAGCGATGTTAATATCGTTTGCTAGCTACACATCCTGGATCGCACTCAGCGGTTTTACACTTTCGTCAATGGGTTTATGAAATGCCCTGCGGTCTGAGATCAAACCCAGACATGCCTGCATGTTTGTTAATAACTGCTATACGAATCGCCTGCTGCAAATCACTAGAATCCGAAGCGCTGCCTGATAACGCGCCAGGTTAATCGGGTGATCGTTAGTAATCCCATCGTAAACTTTGGGATGGGTTTTACCAAAGTTCACCTCCGTGTAACCGCAATTATTTCCACCTGTTTCTATTTAACGATGTCCGTTCTTTGGTTTTATTCCCGAGTTGTGCGTGGATATCAATCATGGCTGGTTCCAATTGTTGTTCGACAGTAGAATGCCATTCCATGTTGGTTTTATCTTGATGCCGATCACGGGTTTTGGCGAATTGGCCTGATTGACCTGGAGTAATGGGATAAAGTATGAATGCAAGTTATATGCGCATACTCATGGTGATTGAAATTGACGGTTCTAAAACAAATTCTACTACTGCTGGCGTGCATCTGGTTTAGCACGGCGCCGTTCGCTTCGGATCGCCGTGAATATCAGCACGGCGTTCAATTTATTCCATTACCTGGTGGCGGCTATTGGTTGCTGTGGTCCAGTTCGCCGGGTGATCCGCCGCAAGGGGATCAACAGGCTATCTTGAAGGATGGCGGCAAATGTGAATATTTCACCCACGATATTTATTTCTCGCGTATTGATTCCGTCAGCCCAGTCATTAACAAAAATCCCTTGATTGTTTTGCCGGAAGCGCAAGAGCCGGTGAGCGCCGCGATTTCCAGAGATGGCGTTGTTGCTGTTACATTCGAGGATGGTTCCGAGAACAATATTGTAAACTGCGAGGGCAATATCCAGCAACGCTACCAGTTGTTTGACAAATCCTTGCGCCCCATATCCAAAATGAAGAAAGTTGCAATAAATGGCGCCCATTCGGGACATATAGCGGCGGTAAACAATCATTTCGTTCTAGCTTATGCAGAAGGCTGGATTGACGGCGGGGGTTTCGAAGATTCAGGCAGCGCCAATGATATCTACGTGGATGTGATTGATGCGCAAGGCCAGCGTATTCATCATCGCGGCATCGCGGTCGACAAAGGGTCGCCCCGCGATTGGTGGCCCCTGGTCGCCGGTTCGGACAAACATGCTATGCTGGTATGGCAGCGTTTTGTCAATGATAGTGGTTACGCGAATTTGATGTTCGCTGTCTATGCGCCATACTCAAATACCCTGATCAAGGAGATTACCTTACTAAAGGCCAACCTGGTTTATTACCATTACGATGTGCAATATCTGCCGGCTATTAACAGATTTCTGATTGTGGGAAACTATGTCGGCGATTCTCTGTTGCACAGGCTCAACAGAGCATTCTCCATTGTATCTCCCAAAATGTTTGCCTATTTGCTCGACGAGCAAGGCAATATCGTTGCGCAGTGGGATGCAAATCCTGATTGTGAAGGTTGCCGGTCCTATTTAAATTATTTAGTTGTGCGTGAAAGCCAGCCTGCTGTTTATGAAGATCAGGACAATGCAGTCGTGAAAGTATTGTATCCGGGTAAACCCAAAGGAGTAATCGCCTTAGCCGTTACCGAGTCACGTATCGAGTTGCAGGATCGCCTGGATGGCGATCATTACTGGTTCCCCCTCGGCGCCGATGGAATTTTCCTGGATGAAAACACGGCGTATTTCGCCAATCTCACTCAGCAGGGTCTGAAAACGTTCACGTTGAAACTTAAATAGAGTCTCTTTGTTGAAAATAAATCACCCCGGCTGGATTAATGGAATCGCAGCGCGTGCAGCTCTGCGATTAAGCCGGTTTGATGGTCATTTAACGGTTAGTTCCGCTGCTGTTTCAGGCTTGAATTCAAACGCCGGGAAACTGCTATAATCTGCAATCCGGGGTTAATCGTTATTATAAAACAAGGATATAATGCGTGAATCCAATAATGATTTCGATTTTGTTGCTTATTTGCAGCAACGTTTTCATGACATTCGCTTGGTATGCCCATCTGAAGGAACTCAACGATAAACCCTGGATCATTGCCGCCTTGATAAGCTGGGGCATTGCCTTGTTCGAATATCTGCTGCAGGTCCCGGCCAATCGGATTGGTTATACGGCATTGAGTGTGGGGCAGCTGAAAATCATGCAGGAAGTCATCACGCTGAGTGTTTTTGTGCCGTTCTCCATTTTTTATATGAAAGAGCCGCTAAAGCTGGACTATCTTTGGGCTGCGTTGTGCCTGATGGGGGCGGTGTTTTTCATGTTTCGAGGCAAATTTGCCTAGCACCTTAACTGGTTCTTGCAAGTCACAACACGCTAATATGTTTTGCAATTAGTTCTACTTTGTTACATTAAATAGCCACGTGCACAGCACGGGAAGCGGAGGCGTCTGGCAAGACACGCCGTAAATACCTCCATTCTTGTTTTGAAAAGAATGCTCGATGGCGGCATACCCGAATGGCACTTGTGACCTTTAGGTTATAAATCCCTGCCGCCAACGGTCTTGCCAGAC
>JAKEGK010000046.1 GCA_022627515.1 Gammaproteobacteria bacterium | reverse complement strand
GGCTTGAGCGCCAGGGTGGTTATTGTGATGGACGTAACGCCGGAGCAATTGCGGGCCATGTACGAACGGGGAACCCGGATCAGCACGCTCGGTGATGGGAGTCGCAAAGTGACCTTGCACACGCAAGATATTGAGCAAGTGCATGGTTCGCCCATCGCCAGCATCACCTATCTGCCGCGCATAAAACTGGATACCGCGTTGCTTGAAAAGCGCTTTGGCAAACCGGCGCAAGTAATCAAGGAAAAAGACAGCGATACGGCTCATTGGTTATATCCGGATAAAAGTCTTGATGTTGCGCTGGATGAACAGGGTAACGGTGTGTTGCAGTATGTGCAGCCATCGAAGTTTGCGCAGTTACTTGAACCATTGAAATAGTTGAATACAACATTCCTGAAAAAACTCCATCGGTGTTGGATTTTTTCTTCATTGCGGCGGCTTTCAAAGCATGTCCCGGTACGTGGTAAGCCGGGGACGAAATCCAGAATCACAAAATCTGGATCCCGGTTTTCACCGGGACGACGTAACTGGACCCCGGTTTCACCGGGATGGCGGCATGAACAAGTAAATTCACTCAGGATCTTTATAACAGTTTACTTTTCATCACCCGTTTCCGGACGGTTCTTGCCGGATTCTTTCCTTTTGGATGATTTACCGGGTAACAGTGGATCGTCGTCATCCATGATAATGCGATGGGCGTCGCCTTCCAGGTCATCATATTGCCCGTTTTTGACAGCCCACACCAGCACGCCGACCATGACGAGACCAAGAATAATCATCGCGGGTATCAGCCCATAAATAACTTCCACTATTTATTATCCTCTGTGAAAAAGGTGCGAATGCGCGCGGCGTTGCCAATGACCAGCAAAGAACTGACAGGCATCGAGATGGCGGCAACGAGCGGCGTTACCAACGCCGCCATGGCGAGCGGCACCATAACAATATTGTAGGCAATGGAAATGCCAATGTTCTGGCGGATGGTGCGCAAGGTGCGCTTCGAAAGTTGCATGGCCAGGCGGACTTTATCCAGTTCGTTAGTCATCAGCACAATGTCCGCGCTTTCGCCGGACACTTCCGTGCCCGATCCAAGCGCGATGCCCACGTCGGCGCGCATCAATGCCGGCGCGTCATTGACGCCGTCACCCACCATGGCGACTTTGGCGCCATTCTTCTGCAATTCGAGAATCACGCGCTCCTTGTCTTGCGGCAATACTTCGGCGATGGTATGCATGCCCCCCAGCTGTCCGGCAACGGCGTCCACTACCTGCCGCCGGTCGCCACTTAACATGGTTACCGGAATATTGTTGGCGCGCAGAGTTTTTATCAACGCTTTTGCATCAGGCCGTAAGGTATCGGCAATGGCAATCAACCCAGTCTCGCTTCCATTCACCGCGATATGCACGCACGTTGTGCCTTTTGATTCATATTGCGTGGTTTGTTGCCCCAGTTCGGGATTCGTTGGAACGTCATGCTGCGCGAGCCAGGCATAGGTTCCGATCAGCACAAGATCATTGCCCACCTTGCCCTTGATGCCATAACCGGGCCGGTTTTCAATATCGCTTGCATCCGCCAGTGCCAGGCCGCGCGTTTTTGCGGCGTTAACAATAGCACCGGCGATACCGTGTTCCGAATATTTTTCAATAGCGGCGGCAACGGCAAGCAGTGCGTTTTCCTGTTGCCCTTCCATGGCGGCAATGTTTTCCACGCGCATGCGGCCCTCGGTAAGAGTGCCCGTCTTGTCAAACACGACATGGTCAATATGCGAAAAGGTTTCCAGCACACTGCCGTTTTTTATCAGAATCCCATGCTGCGCTCCCAGACCGGTTGCGGAGACAATGGACATGGGTGTTGCCATGCCAAACGCGCACGGACAGGTAATAATAAGTACGGCCGTGGCGGCCATTAAGGCAATTTCAAAGCCGGTGTTTAGCCAGTAAAGAAAGGCGGCCACGGCCAGCGACAGCGTTATCGCCACAAACCATGGAACGATACGATCTGCAATTCGCTGAACAGGCGCTTTAGAGGTTTGCGCTTCTTCCACCAGGTGAATGATGCGGCCGAGTGAGGTGTTGCGCAGAACGCCCACCACCATAATCGTTAACGCGCTGTCGATGTTCAGCGTGCCGGCAGCGGCGTGATCGCCGCGGGTCTTAGTGACGGGAATGGCTTCGCCGCTCAGCATGGATTCATCCAATGAGCTGTGCCCTTCTGTAATCACGCCGTCCACCGGAATACGATCGCCAGGTTTTACCAATACCATGTCACCGGGTTTTATCGCGCGAATCGGCAATAACACTTCCTCATTATCACGCAATACTGCGGCGCCGCGGGGTTGCAAATCCAGCAAACGTTGCGTTGATGCAATGGCCTGGCGTCTGGAAATGGCTTCCAGATAGCGGCCTACCAGTATCACAAATAAAAAGTTCACCACGGTGTCGTAATAGACTTCGCCCAACTCGGGTTGCCACAGGGTGACATAAACGGAATAAAGATAAGTCACGCCCGCGCCGATGGCGATGGGCAGGTCCATGGCAAGATGGGCTTGCTTTAATCCGGTCCATGCGTTGCGGAAGAATGGATAACCGGAGTAGAGCAGGGTGGGTGTCGCCAATGCGAAACCCACCCAGTGAAATAACTCCCGGAACTCGCTTTGGTCCGCGCCGTTGTAGAGCGCGATGGAAATCCAGAGCAGGTTCATCATGGTGAAACCGGCAAACGCCATGCGAAACAACAAGGCGCGGTTTTGTTGTTTGACTGCGCCTTCGGCGGCAGCCGGATCATAGGGAACGGCGGCGTAACCAATCCGGGCCAGCCGCTTGATAATGCCGGACAGTCTGGTCAGCTCATTGTCCCAACGGACTTTCAGGCGTTTGTCAGCCAGGTTGACCTGCGCGCCGTGCACGCCGGGCGTGTGGTTCAAAGCGCGTTCGATCAGCCACACGCATGCCGCGCAATGAATGCCTTCCACCAATAAGTGAATCTCCCGTTCCCGCGCGAGTTCGCCAACGAATTCGGCCTGCACTTCATCCAGGTCATACAGCGCCAGGTCTTTCGGAATATCAGACGGTGGTGTGAGTTTGATGTCAGGCGGTGTGCGTTCATAAAATCCTTCCAGGCCCGCGTCGTAAATGGCGCCGCAGACCATCTGGCAGGCAGGGCAACAAAATTGCTGTAACTTGCCATCAATCACTTCTTCAAAACGGGTATTGGCGGGATTGGGCAGGCCGCAATGATAACAAGCGCCGCGCGCTGTTGCAGCGGTTACGGATGTCAATGTCAGTGGTTGCGCGGAACTCACGGCGAACCACGCGTTATGGTTTGAGTGGTTGCACGGTCAATCGTTGCACCAGTTCCAGGCGGTCTTCACCGTGCTGCACTTTAACATTGAGATCCCAAATGCCCGGCAGTGGAAAACTGAGCGAAGCCTCATATAGACCCGGCGCAGTTGCATGCAGCGCGGTGCTGAAATCGGCGCCGGCGTCTGACGGACGATAAGCAATGATCCTGACGTCGGCATCCCTGACGGGCAGGCCGCGCGCATCCGTTGCGCTGAAGCGGTACTTATCCTCCGTATTCAGGGTAATGGTCTCGGGTATTTCCAGTTTGCTGTCCCATTGCAGTTTGTTGCGCATTGCCAGCAGCTTGATGGCGTTCTTTTCGTATTGCCGGCCCTGCTCGTAATAATCCTCGACCACGAGGCCTGGACTGCTCACCACGGCCAGCACGATAAATATTGCGTTTGCGCAAAGGAAAACCGCGATGATCCCAAACCAGCCAATGACCCAGGGATTACGTTTGCCCTGTGTATTGGATTGGGAATACTTATTACTGAGGTTGTTGATAAAACTATTGAGCTTGTGTGTGAGTGTCATGTTTGCCACCTGTTACTCTCAATAAAATAATTAATAGTCCGGATGACGCGTCCAGGCTGGGAAAGACTTCATTCCCTCTCCCCTAGGCAGTAGGAAAGAGGGTAGGGGTGAGGGGTATGCAGTCCAAAGCTATCACCCTCACCCTGACCCTCTCCCTCAAGGGAGAGGGGAATTTTCTCAGTGTTTTCACAGCTTCGTAGCGAAATCATGTTCAGTATTTGATTTACTGGATTCCGGTTTGCACCGGCAGGTCAAACCAAGTTAGCGTTTCGGTCCAAAGAACATACTTTCATATTCGGAAAAGAATTCCGGGTTATCCATATCCTGCGCCCGGATCGTCACCGGAATACGTTCGGCCAGTAATTTGTCACCGGGAATGCGCAGGAAGATCGTGTGGGCGCTGACTTTGCCGTGCGGCGCAGTCAACGCTTCCTCTATGCCGATCGATTGCAAGCCGGAATGACCGCTGGCGCGAATCTGAATGCGCATATCCTGTCCGGTCTTGTTCAGAATTTTTAATTCATATTTGTTTTGCACAGAGCCGTCACTTTGCATCACAAATAACGGCTGGCGTTCGTGCAGCACTTTGAGTTCCAGTGATCCCAATGTCGCCAGGCCATAGATGATGCCCGCGATTGACAGAAACATAATCGACGTATACACGATAACGCGCGGCCGTTTAAAAAGCGATACGGAAGGTTTGCCTTCGATTTCATCCAGCGATGCATAACGGATAAGGCCCCGTGGCCGGTTAATCTTGTCCATCACCGCGTCACAGGCGTCAAGACATAACGCGCAGGTAATGCAGCCTTCCTGCTGGCCGCGCCGGATATCGATGCCGGTCGGGCAAACCTGTACGCATTGCTTGCAGTCGATGCAGTCGCCTTGTTTGCCTGCACGGGTATCGACGCCTTTTTTGAGTTTGCCGCGGGGTTCGCCGCGCGAAAAATCATAGGTTGGCAGAACCGTGGTCCGGTCCACCATGACGCCCTGAATGCGCGCGTATGGGCATAACCAGAAACACACCTGTTCACGCAAATGTCCGGAAAACAGGTAAGTGAAAAAGGTAAAGATACCGACTGACAGCCATGCAACCAGCGGCGCCTGCAGTGTGAGATACGCTTTCCAGAGTTGCAGCGCATCGCCAAACCACAAGGTAAAACTGATGCCGGTAACGGCGCCGATCAACAGCCAGATACTGTGTTTGACAACCTTGATGCGTATCTTCGTTGCATCCCAGGGCGCCTGGTCGAGCTTCATGCGCTTGTTGGCGGGGCCTTCCAGTTTTTCCTCGATCCAGGTGAAGATATCGGTCCACACCGTCTGAAAACAAAAGTAACCGCAATACACGCGGCCCGCGACTGATGTGACAGCCGCCAGCAGCAGGGAGAAGAACAGCAACACCATAGCCAGCATCCACACATCCTGTGGCAGGATGGTGACGCTGAATATATGAAACTGGCGGTTCGGTATATCAAACAACACGGCCTGCCGCCCTTCCCAGCGCAGGTAAGGCCCCAGGAAAAACAGCAGCCATGTCGTCATCGCGATCCATTTGTAGGCGCGGTAACGCCCCGGCATGCGTTTGGCGTGGATGGGTCTGCCGCCGGTGTTGACATGCCAGTAGTCGGCCTCCCGGTATAGATCTTCCAGGTGCTGCAGGTCGAGTTGCTCGGTCTGGTTATTCACTTACTGCCAACCCGTGGCGCGGCCGGTAACGTCATGTAATGCACGCAAGCCACATGGTGTTGTGACCGGGCGAATCCTTTCGCCCGGGCTATTTATCTTCTGAATGGGTGTGCCTGATAAGATAAGTAATGCGCACCGCGAGAACGGCCACAATGATAATCGTTATCCCAACAGCCACAATTGAAGCGATGGCAACCGCATCCATAGTTCATTCTCCCGGTTCTCATTAATTCAATTGCTTCTACTGTCCGCCACCCAGTTGATGCACATAAACGGCGAGTTTCTTGATTTCCGTTTCACTGAGCTGGTTGCCGAACGCCGGCATGACCGCATTGCGCGTTTCCGCCGCGCCCGGCGCATTGACGCCGTGGGCAATGGTGTACTTCACGCTTTCTTCATTGGCAGGCGTGAAACGCCACACGGCATCCGCAAGATTGGGGGCGCCTATCATTTGCATGCCTTTGCCATCCATGCCGTGGCAACCCACACATCCCTTGTTGACAAACAGTTCCTTGCCCGGCGCATGTTCACCGCCTTTGCTCATGGCCAGCACATGCAGGGTGAGGTCATTGAGTTCCTGTTCACTCAGCATTGCTTTGAAACCCGGCATCATGCCCTGGCGGCCGCTGGTGATGGTTTGCTGGATCGTGTCAATGCCGCCGCCAAACAGCCAGTCATCATCCGCCAGTACCGGATAACCCGGATTACCCGCGCCGCCGGCGCCGTGGCAACCCGCGCAGCGGTCGCCAAACAATACCTTGACGGAACGCTGCGTATAATTGACCAGTTCCTTGTCGGCGGCGATTTCCGACGCCGGCAGGGATTTTATTTTCTCTTCGTAGGGCGCGCGTATCGCCGCTATTTCCGCCGTGCTGTCTTCATAACGTTTCATCTGGGTCCAGCCCAGCACGCCTTTGGTATAACCGGTGAAGGTGGGAATCGACGGGTAGAGAACGAAATACACCAGCATGAATATGCCGCTGAGATAAAGTGTAATCATCCACCAGCGCGGCGGCTGGTTGGTCAGTTCACGCAGATTGCCATCCCACGTATGCCCGGTGTCCGGTGCGCCTGTTGGATTTTTCCTGTCGCTCATTTCCGGTTCTCCCTCTCACTTTTATATAAAGTGAATTCATCGTCGTCCAGTGGTATATGCTTGTGTGATTCCAGTTTTTCCTTACGGGTAGGATGAAACACGTAAACATAGAGCGCGATCATGACAATGAACACGGCGACGGTGATGCCCAAACCCAGCCAGTCCTGCAGGGTCATCGCAGCCCAGTCGGTATGAAAGTATTCTTTAATACTATCCATGACATTACTCCCGGTAAACCACCCCGGAGTCGAGCCGGGCCATGGCGCCCAGCACCTGCATGTAAGCGACCATGGCATCCATTTCCGTTTTGCCAGCTACCTTTGCCGATGCCGCATCGATATCTTTGTCGCTGTAAGGCACACCCAGGGTCCTCATGGCTTTCATGCGCGCCATTATGCCTTCGCCATCCAGCATGCGCTCCTGCAGCCAGGGATAATTGGGCATGACCGATTCCGGCACCACGGAGCGGGGTGCAATGAGATGGCGGATATGCCATTCATCGGAATATTTCCCGCCCACCCGCGCCAGGTCCGGACCGGTGCGCTTCGAGCCCCACTGAAACGGATGATCATAGATGGACTCGGAAGCCAGCGAGTAATGTCCGTAGCGTTCCTTTTCATCGCGGAACGGCCGGATCATCTGCGAATGACAGAGATAACAACCTTCACGCAGATAGATGTCGCGGCCCGCCAGTTCCAGCGCGGTATAGGGCCGGATACCGTCACCGGGTTTCCAGTCATCGAGGGTTTGTCCTTCCTGGGCCTGCCAGACAATTTCCGGGCGGGCGTTGTGTTCCATGGTGTCATCGAGATAGTACAAGGGAACAATTTCAACAATGCCGCCGATGGACAGGATGAACAATAACATCAGCAGCAGCGCCCAGACGTTGCGTTCCATTTTGTCCTGCAGTCTGGTGGAGTGGATTTTCTCAGCCATGATCTTATCCCTCCTTACGCTTGCGCTGTTGCGACGCTGGCGCGCGGTTCGCCGCTGGCCTGGCGGATGGTCATCACCACGTTGTACAGCATGATCAGCCCGCCCACCGAGTAGATGAAACCGCCGGCGGCGCGCAGCACATAATAGGGATGCATGGCGGCCACGGATTCGGCGAAGGTGTAAGTGAGGGTGCCAAACTCGTCATAGTCGCGCCACATGAGGCCTTGCATGATGCCCGAGATCCACATGGCGATGGTATAGATCGCGATGCCGATCGTCGCGAGCCAGAAATGCAGGTTCACCAGCTTGACCGAGTAAATCTCGGCGTTCCACAAGCGGGTCAGCAAATGATACACCGCGCCCGCGCCGATCAATCCCACCCAGCCCAGCGCGCCGGAGTGCACATGGCCGATGGTCCAGTCGGTGTAGTGGGAGAGGGCGTTCACCACCTTGAGCGACATCACCGGTCCTTCAAAGGTGGACATGGCGTAGAACGCAAGGGACATGATGAGAAAGCGCAATACATAATCGGTGCGCAGTTTGTCCCACGCGCCGCTTAGTGTCATCATGCCATTCACCGCGCCGCCCCAGGAGGGCACGATCATCGCGAAGGAGATCGCCGCGCCCAACGAGCCCGTCCAGTCCGGCAGCGCCGTGTATTGCAGATGGTGTGAACCCAGCCAGACATAACCAAACATCAACGCCCAGAAATGCAATACCGACAAACGGTAGGAAAAGATGGGCCGGTCCGCCTGTTTGGGCACGAAATAATACATGATGCCCAGGAATCCCGCCGTTAAATAAAATCCCACCGCGTTATGTCCCCACCACCATTGGATCATCGCGTCCTGCACGCTGGAGAAAATGGAGTAGGACCTGAAGAGTTCCACCGGGATCGCCAGGCTATTAACAACATGCAGGTAGGTGATCATCACCATCATGCCAAGGTAGAACCAGTTGGATACATAGATGTGGGAGGTCTTGCGGTTTGCCAGGGTCATGACGAAGTTAAAGGTAAAGGCCAGCCATACAACCGCGATCAAAATGTCGATGGGCCATTCCAGTTCGGCGTATTCCTTGGCCTGCGTGAAACCCATCGGCAGAGTGATTACCGCCAGCACGATAATCAGGTTCCAGCCCCAGAAGGTGAACCACGCCAGCTTGTCACTCCACAAACGCACACCGCAGGTGCGCTGCACGCTATAGTAAGCCGTGCCCAGCAACACACAGCCGCCAAAGGCAAAAATCACCGCGTTGGTGTGCAGGGGCCGCAACCGTCCGAAGGTGATGTAGGGATTGTCAAAATTGAGAAACGGCCAGGCCAGTTCGGCGGCGATATAGACACCGATAAAGGTGCCGACAACGAAATATATCACCGTGGCGACGGTGAACCACCTGACGACTTCGAAGTTGTATTTTTGTTCTGCTGCTGTTGTTTCCACGATAGTCACCTCCCCGAAGGTTTTATGGCGTGCGCTTGCGAAGCCAGGTGGAATACCACATAAAAAGAACGCCTTGCCGGTATAAAAACCCAATGAACTGCTAATAATATAGTCAGGGCAAAACAGTCAGGACAAAACCACCGGTTTGGTCAGGGATAAATTCCCATGGACCATCAGAAAAATTTTACGGATCACGGATGGTTTGGCGCATTCAATCTTTCCCTGATTCAGTAAGTGGTTATGATGACAAATGTTCAGTCCATGCAGTAAGCGTTACTTTCTTATCCTTTGACTTTTGTCAATTAAATTACTTCTACTTTGTTACAGTAAATAGCCGAGTGCACAGCACGGGAAGAAGAGGCGTCTGGCAAGACACGACGTAATTACCTCCGTTCTTGTTTCGAAAAGAATGCTCGATGGCGGCATCCCTGCCGCCAACGGTCTTGCCAGACGTCTCTTCTTCCCGTGCGGGATTGTTCATTTAGATAAATTAAAGTAACAAAGTAGAATTACTTATGTGAGATTAAAGCTGAAAATACATAACAATCACCGGGATTGTGCAACAGTAGTACAAGAATTATCACAGGCAGCGCCACGGCACGCATTAATAAATTATTTAGTGGATTGTATTTGTCAAATAGCTTTCCATGTCCCCCATGAATTAAGCGAGCGCCGGTTATTGGCGGTTATATTGGAATGCTCTGGCAGGCATCTATCTCAAAATTACCATTCAGCAAAGAATGCCGCGGCAACCAGGTTATCGGCTTCCGGGAAGCGCATTTCAAAACACGCTTTAAAAACGAAGTGCATGGACGTGCAAGTGCCTGCGGTTATGAAATGTATCCCCCGAAATCACTAACTTATCGATTTTGAAACAGGTTCTGGTTATTTACGCTTTCCGGCAAAGCTATTTAATCGAACGCCTGCATAAGTCATTGTTTATTTGTGTATTGAGTCCGGCAATGCGCTAAAGAAAAATCCAGGCGTACCGAAATATCATCGGTAGTTACCGGCTGATTTTTCACGGATTTTTTGCATTTTCATTCAAGAGGTTTGACTGATGACTGGCGTCATGAAAGTTCTCATTGCACTGGGCGTATTTCTGGCGAGTTTTGCAAGCACGCATTTTTCCATGGCATCCCAGGATAATAAACTCACGATCGGTGTAGTGGTGCCGGCGCCGCCGAAGTTTGTGTTTCAGGTCTGGCAGCCGGTTGCGGATTATTTGAAGGCTACCACGGGAATGGATGCGGAAATCAAGATTATCAAAGGTTTTGACCGCATCAAAAGCGCTGTCCAGAACAACGAGATTGATGTCTTTTACGCGGATGCCTATATCTTTTACTTGTTAAGCCGCGAAGATTTAATTGAGCCGGTGGTGCAGGTTGAAAATCTGCTCGGCAGCATCATGACCCGCAGCGCTGTGTTTGCGCATAGAGACAGCGGTGTGAAAACTCTGCAGGATCTGAAAACCAGGAAAGTGGCATTTGTGGATCCTGCCAGTCTGGGTGGGTACGTTGCGCCACGCGCGTTATTTCACAAGAATGGCATCAACACCAAAACCGATGTTGAGGAAGTGTTTACCAGGAATCTCGAAAGCGCGTTACATAAAACGCTATTGCAGGATGTCGCAGCCGGTTCCATGTGCGCGCTGAAGTTTAAACTAATGAGCCGCAAGATTGAGGTGGGCGATTTGCAGACTATCGCCTTGTCAGATGAATATCCGGAAAACCTGCTCGCCGCGCCCAAAAGCATCGCGAGGGACAAGCTGCAAAAAATATCGGAAGCATTTCGTTCGCTGGATTCCAATAAACCGGGACAAGAAGTCTTGAAAGGCATGGCGCCGATGAAAATCAAGCGCTTTGTTGCGTACGATCCGGTGGTGCTGGATGTGATCCGAAAGCTGACGGCGGATGCGGGAATTTAACAATAACGCCGGCCGGGACAGCCAACTTCAGGCTCTCCAGTCAATGAAATTCGGCCTGCACGGTAAACTACTCGTCAGCTTGCTGGCGCTTGTCACGTTCACCCTGGCGGCGATGGGATACGCGCTTGTTTATAACGCCGATGCGCGGCTGCAACAGTTCCGCCAGTTGCAGGCGGAATATCAGGCGCGGACTTTTGCTGACGCTGTGCTTGACGCGCTGTTGACCGAAGACTTTGAAGTGTTGCATAGCTGGGTCAACGCGGCGATTCCATCCGATGACTATGCGTATGCGGCATTAATTCGCCCGAACGGGCAAGTACTGACGCATACCAATATTGACTTGATTGGTTCCATCACGACAACGGTTGCCGGCAGTCAAACCGATGTTGTCCGCACGGCGATGTATCAGGGCCGTGTGGTCAAAGAGGTTATTCACCCAATTCTTATCGGGCATAAACATCTCGCCAATTCCCATATCGCGTATTTTCCGGATCGGCAGTCAATGATCAATGATGATTCCATACCGATCATTGTCAGCGCGGTGGTATTTGCCTTGATAGCCCTTTCGCTTGGCAGTTTTATCATTACCCGGCGGCTGGTCAATCCGTTGAACCACCTGTCTGACGCTGTATCCAGAGTGTCGCCTGACAAGTACCTCGTGCTGGACAGTACCGTGTTGAAACGCCGTGATGAAATAGGCGCGCTGGCGCGCACGTTTCAGGAAATGTCGGAACGCCTGATGGAACGATTGTTTGAGCTGGAATTATCCCGCAGAAAACTGCAACAGGAAATCAACGAACGCGAGAAGGCGACTTCGGCGAATGAAACCAAAAGCGCATTCCTGGCCAACATGAGCCATGAGTTGCGCACTCCGCTGAACGCCATTATTGGGTACAGTGAAATTCTGATTGAGGATTACGAGGCATCCCATACCATCAGTGATCCCGGTGATATCCACAAGATCAAAGATTCGGCCATGCACCTGCTGCGGTTAATCAATGACGTGCTGGACATATCAAAAATCGAAGCGGGTAAACTCGATTTGAGCTATTCCAGTTTCAGACTGGATACGCTCTTCGATGAGGTATTTGCCACGGTGAAGCCGCTGGCGGATAAAAATAATAATCGCCTGGAAATACAGCACTGCGGCGCTATTACACATATCTGGGTAGACAACATGCGGTTAAGGCAAATACTGCTTAATCTGCTGAGTAACGCCTGCAAATTCACTTCGAAAGGAACCATAAAACTGGAGGCGGAGCATAAATTGATGAACTGGCAGGATTGGCTGGTCATCCGGGTGTCAGACGAAGGAATCGGCATGACTCCCGGGCAGATGGAGAAAATCTTTGACGCATTCAGCCAGGCCGAATCCAGCACCACCCGAAAATTTGGCGGCACCGGACTTGGCCTCTCGATCAGCCGGCTGTTATGCCGGAAAATGGGTGGTGAAATCACCGTGGAGAGCGTTATCAATAAAGGCTCGGTGTTCACAGTCACATTGCCTTATAAAAAATCCACTCCGGCAAGCATCAAACAAGCCGTTTAAATCTCCTGTTTTCCTGCAATACACGCACTTCCGGATTGTTAAAACATCATCCCGAAGCGATGAGCAAAGGGATCGTTGGCTTTGAATTTTTCCTGTTGTTCCTTCGTTAATATGTCATAGATCTTGTTGCGGATTTCAATGTGCTGCTGGATCATTTGGCGTTTTATTTTGTAAACCTCATCATAAACTTTGCCAATCTTTTCCGCGTCGGGTTTATCCACGTCATATAAGTCTTCCAGTTTGTCTGACGTCTCCATCATTTTTTCCATCAGATCCCAGTGCTGTTTGCGTATATTGCGTTGAATATCACGGATCTGGTCGCGTTGTTTGTCGGTGAGATCGAGCCCGTAGAGGTTTCCCATCATATGTCCCATGGGGCCCATCATCTGACCCATCATCGGGCTCATGGATCCCATAGGGCCACGGCCTCCGTAACCATAGCCATAACCGTATCCACGCTCACTCATCATGCGTTCCATCGTATCCTGATCCATGTGCTGCATCATAGAGCCGGGCTGCGCCAGGGAGAAGTCAGGAACCGCGCATAACACTACTATTAATGGTGCTAAAAGCAACAATGTTTTGTTGACTGTTGTGTTGGGTGTTCCCTTTTTCATCACAATTCCTCCTGCGCAAGATAAAAGGATAAGTGTATATAGTTAAGCTGAAATTTGAGATTTTTCCAGCGCTTTCGTGGCCAATTTGGTCAGGAAATTACGGATAATAATTGCGCAGGATCTGGATTTTTATATTCCAATCCCATAGCCGCTGAAGGATTTTGAAGTCAACAATCAGCATCTATCATGCTCCGATCATGGATTTACAGTTTAACTCCATAATGACCCAGGACTGAAATCATAAGCCAATAACACCCAATGGTAAGGCCTATCGCAACGCTGAGGCTGAGATAAAAATTGATTCCGTGTTTCAACAGCACCGGTAATGCTATAAACAATACTAACGACGGCAAAACAAGCCAGAATACGCTGGTTGCCAGGGCGCTTACTTTTGCGGCGTCTTTTGTATCTATGTAAAGCCAAATCATCGCCAGCACAGATACTAACGGGATGGACGCCAGAATTGCGCCGAGAAATGAGCTGCGTCTGGCAATTTCAGAAATGAGCACAATCAGTGCTGTTGTCACCACAATTTTTATCAGATAAAAAGACAATTTCTTACCTCTGCTCAGCTTGTCTCGCCAATCCACGGCATCGTGCGCTTTTTTGCGCATTTACAAGCGAATGACAGATATCTTTATTCGCCTCCGCGCATTGATTATGCGAATAGACGCCGGTCAATATGTATGTTTTTTCGCGGCACAACGGAACTGGCAGGTATCTGTTCATATGGAATCAGCGGCATCCGTGTAAATGAAACAAAACATCTGTCCGTTTATATTTATCTGAAGTGTGCCGCCATGACCTTCAGCATAGGCTATCCATCCGGGTTTATGCTGGCATTCGGGAACTTGCGGGTGTTCCTCTTTTTTTATGCCATCGTACCATGCAATAAGCATAGGTTCGGATAAAATAGATCTTGCATGCCGATCGGCCTGACTACGGGCCGAATAGTAGTCAAGTTGTCCTCGTTCAATTTGCAATTCAATTATTTTGAATTTGCTGGCATCCATCTGAATTCGCATTGTGCATTACACGTTACTAATCACCTGAGCCGCACAGCGGCCAAGGCCTGATAACCGGCGCCGAATCTGCGCTCCTGCCGGACTTCCGGGTGAACGTAGTGCGTGGAGTTAAATATGCCTCCCTTCTTTAGCTCATAGAGCATCCTGGGCAAGTCTTTTTTCTTTTGTTGCTTTTGTTGCTTCCTGTTTGGCGCGGTTTATCCATCCAATTTTAATAAAGATACATAAAGATCATATTTCGCGGCTCACCGCTTATTGGCGCGTCCGGTGCGAGATGGTTTTGGACGCCTGCTTTCCCGTGCGCTTCTTCCTCCGCGCATTCGTCCCGAGATACTCCATCAGCGCGACAGCGTTATTGAACTCAGTATCGGAGGCGCCGAACAGCAAAGTTACGCGCTTTTTACTGGACGCTGCGCGAATGGGTGCAAGTAGTTCGTCTTTGCCTTTGAGTTCAGCGAAGTACCGCTTCCTGAATTCGTTCCATTTCGTCCGATCGTGTCCGAACCACTTGCGTAACTCGCCCGATGGCGCGCATTCCCGCAACCATTGATCGATAGCGGCATCCTCCTTTTTCACACCACGGGGCCACAACCGGTCCACCAGAATGCGTAATCCGTCATCGCCATGAGGAACGTCACATATGCGCTTAACCCGAATCGGCATTGTGATCCTCACGTTCTTCTGAAGAACAACGTACTGACACAGCAGCGGAATCCCGGCCCGGAGGTTACCACTGGTTGAAGCAACTTGCTGGCCGCGAAGTTAAGTGTTGCAGACATTTCAATCACCGCTATCCGGAAAGAGCGCCAGCCACGATTCCTCGGCGCCCGCAAACAGGCTCAAACCGCGCGGTGACGGGGTTTCGCACGGGCCGGCGTCAAACTCTCTTGCCACAATAACAGAGGCAGGAGAGAAATAAACCATAACCTCACAATGAAGACGTCCTTCAGATTCATGCCGAATGAATATGGCCATTTCTTTGAGGCTGCCGGCTTTTGCGTACTCGGATCGAAACAGTTCTTCCACCTGGCCCAGTGGCTCCGAGGCCAGTAGTGCGTCGCCAAAGCTCTTTGAAAACCAACCATTCATTGCCTTTGCGTCTCTCAAAAATCGGACCGCGGCTTATTGTTTTGAATTAGCGGAGCCGGTTTGGAACGGTGTGTAATGTGTATTTTCATAGCCAGAAATTCCACCACCAATTGAAACGCCGTTTAACAATTCTCATGGATAACCTGTCAATCGCTGCGTTTGTATACGCTCTGATGCCGGCCTCACACCGAAACAGGTCTTCCAATGAAATTGTATGATAAGCATGGCGGGCGTTAGCCTTGAGTTCCGGAAAAACATCAAAGAACCGCGTTTGCCACAACATCTTATTCTGTTCGACAAGCCTGGCGGCCATCAACGCAAGTACGGATTTCGAGCCCGAACCAATGTGAAAATAATCGTCGAATGTGGCTTGATCTTTTCTATCTTTAACTCTTACTCCCGGTATTTCCCGGAGCAGGATTTTTTCCGAATTCATCACCGTTACGGCGACAGCCGGGAGACGGTAGTTCTTTCTGGCTTGGCCAATCGTTTCTGACACGTACGCTTGCGTTAAGCGGGAATCTTGTGCATGCGCGCCCGATGGCGGACTTATCATTGCTCCCGAGAACGAAAAGTTAGCGGACAAGTGCTTCATAT
>JAKEGK010000045.1 GCA_022627515.1 Gammaproteobacteria bacterium | reverse complement strand
CGGCGCGCGCGCCCGTGACAAGAGACTCGATTTTAAAGTGGAATATGAATTTCCGGTGCCGCTCAAGATTAGTTCTGATCCTACACGCTTGAAACAAATCCTTTTTAATCTATGTGGTAACGCCCTCAAGTTCACTGAAGACGGCAGCATTATCGTTTCCGTGCGTTACCTCGAAAACACGAGACAAATTCATTTTAAGATTACTGATACCGGAATTGGCATGACTGAAGTCGAGTTGAGCCGTCTATTTAAACCATTTTCACAGGCGGATAATTCCACGACACGCAAATATGGTGGTACCGGATTGGGGTTGTGCATTGCGCGCCAGCTGGCGCAAAAACTGGGCGGCGATGTCTCGGTGAGCAGCCGGAAAGGCATAGGCACGGTTTTCGAATTTAACGTTAGCATCGGTAACATAACCAATGTGGAGATGGCGACTTGTCTGGAAGATGTGCAGGTTGAAGTCATCGAAGAAAACGTGCGGATTATGCCCAATACGATCAGTGGCCATGTGCTGGTAGTGGAAGACAGCCCTGACAATCAGGATCTCATAGCGAAGTATTTAATCAAAGCCGGAGCAACCGTCGAAGTCGTGGATAATGGTTTGATGGCCGTGCAAAAAGCCCTGCTCGATACCTATGACCTGATATTGATGGATGTGCAAATGCCAATAATGGATGGCTTAACGGCCACCAGGAAACTGCGCAGCGAGGGATACACCAAACCCATCGTCAATATAACCGCTAACGCGATGAAGGAAGACCGGGATAAATGTATCGCCGCGGGTGCTGACGATTACCTGACAAAACCGGTGGATGTAAGCCGCTTTTATAAAGTGATGCAAAAGTATTTAAAAGCTGCCGATAAGGATGGTGACAGGCGAAGAATTGCATAAGCAGTTTTTTTAATTGCGGTTGTATTAAACACAAGACTAAAAAAGCCCGGAAAGACTCTCTTTCCGGGCTTTGTTTTTGTCGGGACCGCTGTTTTACACAAGCGGTTCCGGTGTAGTGTTACTTACTGTTGGGATCCGCTGGATTAGTGCCCGCCGCAATTTCATCACGGTTGTAAACACCATCCATATCACGGTCCAGGGCCAGGCGCACGCCGTTGCCGGGAGGCACACAGGTGTAGGTCACCGGACTGTCCGCCTTCGCGCCTTTGTCACGCAGTTTGGCATCGGTAATGGTGCCGCTTCCTTTGCCAGCCGTAGCATCGGTCTGGAATACGCCGTTACCAACATACAGGAAGTTATCGGTTTTGGCGGTAGCCATCAGATCACATTCGCCCAAAGATGCTCTGGCTATCAGTAAATTGATACGCGATGTGACGGCTTCTGCGTTGGTAGTGTTCAGCGTAATTTGCTGACCAACAATGGGGAATAAATTGGTATCGAACACCAACAGGAACTGTTCCAGGTTACGGCGGACTACCATGCCATCCGGAGATATCGCCAGATTATCCGGATTACCCGGATCCAGCGGTGTTACCGCCTGGGCGGGACGTGGCAGGAAGCCGATGATGTTGTGGAAACGGAAGATAGTATCCACGCTGCCATCATGGAACATACCGAAACCACGCACCTGGTCACCCTGGTGCAGGTTTTCATTACCGAAGAACAGATGGTACTGCATTTCTTCCATGGTCATGTCCGGGGTCATACCTGAGAAAGGATCATCCGCCAGGAAGTTATTGCTGTTGGCCTGGCCAAACATTCCCACTTTCTGATACAGGTTGCGCAAGTGCGGCACCTTGAAGAACTGGGTCTGGAAAGCAAAGGTGTTCTTGCCATCGGTACCGAAGAAACCGGGTTTGTTAACGCCAAATTCCTTGTTGCCATCACGGTCAATCACGTGACAGCCATTGCAATGATGGACGGTGTCCACAATCATGTCCGGATTCATAAAGAAATCACGGCCTGCCTGTTGCTCGGGTGTCAGTGAATTATCCAGATTACGGATCGGATTGGGTGGATAACTTAATTCCAGAGCAAAATTGGTGTAATCCTGCAAGGCTTCCGCGGAAAGCTGCGCGCTGCGGCCCACCAATCCTTCAAACGCCGGATTGAAAGCCTTGAAAGCCGCCTGTTCATCGTACACACCGCTGTCCGGTTGCACGGATTCAGTAACGCCATCCGCGCCGGTGCGGTCACCACGCCAGTGCTGCGCGCCGTGGTTTGCCATACCCTTCATGCTTTGGGTGGTCATGGGACCTTTCATGTTCATGAACGTGGAGATTTCGGCAGGGAAGCCAAAATCCTGGTGGTCAATCGCCAGCGGAGCGAAGTTGCCCATTGGCGAACCATCGGGATTACCCAGGTCCCATGCCAGTTGGTCCATATCACCAAACACATGACATAAGGCGCAGGAACTGTCACCGTGACTGGACGTCAGGTTGGTATCGTAATGATATTTGCGGCCTTCACGAATGTGTTCCGGTTCAGGATTGTGCATTGTAATGTGCGTAACTTCGGTTTTGGTCTTGGTATCGATAATGGAAATACCGTCATCAAAACGGGTCAGTACATACAAGCGGTTGTTGGTTTCATCCAGCAGAACACCGCTGGGACCACCGCCACTTATACCCACGTGATCACTGCCATTGGGAACGAAACTGTTGTTTTCCAGTTTCGCGGTGTCCAGAATGCCCACCTTATTGGAACCGAATGCGGCAACATACAGTGTTTTACCGTCGCCGCTGACCGCCATTTGCATGGGTTGCGCCAGCGCCGCGGCCTTTTCCGCAGGATTGTCATTACAGCATTTCGAATAGTCAATGTGCTTGTTCAAATGACGCGGTTTGACATCACCATCAATAACGGTAATGCGGCTTTCCGCGAAATGACCACGCACGGTGCTGCCCAGCCCGCCGGGACCTTCAAAGCGAACATGGTTAAGGGCTTCGGTGTTACTGACATAGATTTTGCCGTTCACCGGATTGACCGCCATGTTAAACAATACCGTGCCAACTCCGGTGTAGTGATCGATTTCCACCGGTGTTGCGGCCATGGCATCGATAACGAATACGTCTTTGTCGGGCAGATTGAATTTTACTTTGTCATCCCAGATTTTGCCGGTTTCATCAACCCAGTGCTGACCATTGAATTTAACAATCAAGCTGGTAAGCGGCTGAACTACGCCGTTGGCATCGGCAATGTGTGGCTCAGGAACGCCGTCACCATTCATGTCAACCATGTTGGTTGCTCCGGGGACACCGCCTTCGGGAGTGACAATCATTTCCAGAATAGTGGTGGTCTGGTTACCGGTTTTAAAACCGGCGGCATAAACCTGTTCGCCATTCGGAGATACCGCCAAAGCGCGCGGTGTGTCCATGAACAGCGTGATCACGTTGATCGGTTCGCCACCCATGGCGCTGCCAAGATTCGAGTTATCAAATACCCATATGTCGGCACGGCCGATGCCGGGAGTTGTGAAATCTTCCAAAGGCACGGGAGAATTTTGACCGCGGTGCGCCGTGGTGATAAATGCGCGGCTTTTATTTAAGCCGGCAAACACGATATCACGTGGCTCGTCACCCACCAACAAAGTGCGGCTAACAATCATCTTGCTGGCATCGGTTGCATCAACGATGCTGACGCTGTCAGATACATGATTGACCACCCAGACTTTACCGTCTGGCGCAACAGCTACCGCAACCGGTTCTATACCCACCAGAACCGAGCCCAGAGCCTTCAAGCCATCATTTTTTATCTCGAATGCTTCAAGGCGATTGTCTGGTGTGTTTACCGCGAAAAGAATTTTGCCATCAGCAGACATCGCCATAGGGCGAACCTGGTCTGATTCAAACAAGGTGTAGTTTTCGCCGGCAACCACGCCGCCCGCGCAGAATGCAGTGCTGATTAATAAAGTGATGATGAGCAGTTTGCGGCGCAGCGAAATAGTACTAGTAGACCGCGGCGTAGCAAGGCTACTCCGTTTCCTGTCGTGAAATAACATTACATTAGCCCCCTAACGGAAATGTTAAGTTGATTGTTTTGGCGTAACCGCCGGTTTAAATGGAATTAACAAAGTGTGAGGCAACAATACAGATTAATTACTTTGATGATTGTAGGTAAAATGCAGGTATCAGTTGCCTAATCCAATATCTGAAACACGTTATCACTACACTTACATACATCAAAATAATATTTCTAAGTAAAGCGCTGTGAGCTTATCAAAAAATGCGGACAAACTAAGTTGCAAGACTAGTGCGTAAAACCAATATTAAAATAATGTAACTTATTGAATAATAAGTTTAACTAGAAGGGCCGTAAGTCTGTCCGATTTTTTGTTATTCGGTATTAACGAAGAAATAGATAAATTCTAATTACTACTTATACGCTATTTCCGATTCCATGTAGGCAGAATTCTATATATCGGCGACTGAATATTCGCTGAATAAATGCGTTACGGTTTTCTCTTTAGGAAGTATTTTTAGACAGCGTGCTGTTATAATAGAAAAATTCGATACTACAATTTTAGATACTGATTGCTGGCAAAATTCTAAAAGAATCGGTACGGGTATCGACAATATTGACAATGGAGTGTTACGCAATCGGTAATGGTGTCTAAAGTGGCGGCTAAACTATTTGGCGCGATTAAGTGTCATTGCAATATGATGTTTATGTCACCACTGAAGGGGTAGTTAACACAATCATCTGATCTCGCATGCAAATCAGGCATTAGTTAATTGGGGGTAAAATTCATATGCAAAATTCAATCAAAAGGAATGTTCGATTAAAGCCGGTTTTTTTCGGCGCCATCTTTTTATTCAGTACTTCGTTACACGCGCTGCCTGTCACGATTAATAGTGTCGGGGCGGACTGGAGTAACGTCGATGGCGGCGCTGGAACGGTAAGCTATTTTGATACTGACGGAATTGCCGGTAACGAAGAGATCCGTTGGGGTATTCCCGCCGAAACAGAGCAAAGCGGGTACCGTTTCGACAGCGCGGCGCCGCCCGCATTTACTGTGGAAACCGGCGAAGTATTCACCCTGGGTTTATTTACCCATACCAACCAGCCGGTTTGGGAATCCATCACCAGCGCGCAGTTGAACATCACCACCGATCTGATGATTGCTGGGTCCACGCTGACTGAAGGGCCATTCACGTTTTCGTTCCTGCACAATGAAACCACCAATGCCTGTGAACCCCAGCCGGACTGCGCCAATGACATTGTTTCCTTCAGCAGTTTGTTGACATCGGATTCATTCTTTGTGGATGGTATTGAATATACGCTGGACCTGATCGGCTTTTCGGTTGACGGCGTGACTACAACTGAATTCAGCACCTTTGAGCGTCTGACCAATACGGCTGAGTTGCTGGCAGTGTTTCGTACCACGGCCTCGGTGCCGGAACCGGCATCAGTAGCGTTGCTGGGACTGGGACTGGCTGGAATTGCATTCGCGCGCCGCCGCGCATAAATTGATTTCTTGATGATAAAGCCGTTCTGCTTCAGGGTAGGACGGCTTTTTTATTGCCCGCCACTTTTATACATCAGCGCTGACACTAAAAAGCATCAACAAGGCAGCCGCGAAAAAAAATCTATTTTCGGGCTTGATATCCTCTGGGCGCCTGCCTATACTGTCCATAAACACACTGCTCATATAAGCAGTATTTGCGGACAAAAAGACTTTGGTAAAAAAAGCTCTGGAAAAAAGATGGAACAACTAACCGAACGCCAGAAAGAAATTCTTGATTTCATTAGAGAAACAGTTGCTGCCAGTGGAATGCCGCCCACCGTTGCGGAAATTACCGCAGCGATGGGCGTCAGCTCCACAAATGGTATTCGCGGGCACCTGCAGGCCCTGGAACGCAAAGGCGCAATCGAACTGGTTCCCAATGCTTCACGGGGGATACGCCTGCTTGATATGCCAGAAGAGGAACAGGGGTTGCCCATTATCGGCCGGGTTGCCGCCGGTAGCCCCATTCTGGCGCAAGAGCACATCGAGGATTACTGCCGCGTCGATGCCGATACCTTTAAACCCAGCGCCGACTATTTATTACGCGTAAAGGGCGAAAGCATGCGCGATGCCGGTATCTATGATGGCGACTTGCTGGCCGTGCGCCGCACCTCACGCGCTCATAATGGGCAGATTGTTGTGGCGCGCATCGAAGATGAAGTCACCGTCAAACGGCTGAAGGTAAAAGGCAATATCGCTTACCTGCAACCCGAGAATCCCGATTTCGACGTCATCAAAGTCAACATGAAAAAACAACCGCTGGATATCGAAGGCATCGCGGTAGGTGTGTTGAGGCGCTTGTAGTTTTAAATGCCAGGAGTTTACACCCAGCGCGCACAAAACAATTAAGAAGCCTGCAAACAGAGGAAGAACGGTTACTGTGGCAGAGATTACGTAACCGTCAAATGGCTAACAGCAGGTTCCGGCGCCAGCATGTTATCGGGTCTTATATTGTTGACTTCGTTTGTCTGGAAAAGCATTTGATCGTCGAATTCGACGGCGGGCAACATCTCGAACAGCAAGACTATGACGATAAAAGAACTCATTTTTTAGTTACTCAGGGATTTGATGTCATACGATTTTGGAATGACGAAGTATTAAAGAAATTAAACAGCGTGCTGGAAGTGATTTATTGCAAGCTTGTTGACCCTCACCCCAGCCCTCTCCCTGAAAGGGAGAGGGAGTAGGGCAAGGTGAATTTTCAAGGCTCTCTCTTTAAGTTCCCTCTCCCCCTTGGGGGAGAGGGTTAGGGTGAGGGGGGATTTTAACAACCCTTGGCAAATACCAGAACAGGTGAAGAATGCATCAACACAAACTGCAACTAATAAACGCCAATACACGGACTCTCCGGAAAAATATGACAGAGAGTGAAAGAAAACTATGGTCGCGTATCCGCCGCAAGCAAATATTAGGGTTGCAATTTTACCGGCAACGGCCGATTGGCAATTATATTGTGGATTTTTATTGCCCAGAGGCTCAGTTGGTTTTGGAAGTGGATGGTTCGCAACACATGAACAAACTTGCCATAGAAAGGGATAAATATAGAGACAGTTACTTGAAACAGCAGGGCGTCAAAGTATTACGGTTTGATAACCTGCAAGTATTGAATCAACTTGATGCTGTGGTTGAGAAAGTGTATCAGTCGGCAGTGTCAAGAGTTTAGTCAAGAGGATGAGAATCATGATCAGCAAAAAATTCAAGGACACATTAGCAACTTCCCGCGACCCTTACGGCCCCGCGCCGCACCAGATGACCCTGTTCCCCGAAGAAAAGCCGGGCCAGAATCTGGAGAAAATGAAAATCAAAACCTTGCTGAAAGCATTTTACAAAAATGCGGACAATAACGCCGTGATCCAACAGGCAGGCTAAGGCGATCGATGAAAAGCAGCCGATGAATACCTAATCAATGAGCACTCAACCAATGAATACCCAACTGCAAACACTGCTGGAAAACAACCCGCAGATATGGCGGGCAAAGGATGCGGGCCGTTACCAGATGACCGGCACGCCCACCGGGCATCCGCAACTGGATGCGACGTTGCCCGGCGGCGGCTGGCCCGGCAGCGCCATTATGGAAATGGTGACGCCGCAGTGGGGCATGGGTGAGCTGCAATTATTGCTGCCATTGATGCGCTCCATTACGCAACAAAAGCGCTGGATTCTGTGGATCTCGCCACCTTATGTTCCTTACGCGCCGGCGCTGGAACGTGCCGGTATCGATATGGATTACGTGATCGTGATCCAGCCCGACACCAGTTGCAAAGACGCGCTCTGGAGTATCGAAAAAGCCCTGCAAACCCGGGTCTGCGCGCTGGTGCTCGCGTGGCTGAACTGGCTGCCCAACGGCGTGATTCGCCGTTTGCAACTGGCGGCGGAAGAGGGGCATAGCCTGGGTGTTTTGTTCCGCCAGCATAACGACCAGCATTCACCCGCCGCATTGCGTTTGCAGTTGCATCCGTCGGAAAAAGGTGTTCATGTGGAAATCTTAAAAGCACGCGGCACTTACCACTACCGCAGCGTGCACGTAAACCTTCAGTTGCACTAATGCCACTGGGGATATCTTTGGAGAGCAGTAATGACAAAGTCCCCCGTCGTATTGCCGCTGCCGGGTTTACTACCGCCAAAAGTACTCCCCTCAGCCGTACCTCAAACTGCCAGCCAGGCTGAGGCGGCCACCCCACAACCGCTTTGGCTTGCGCTGGTCTTTTCCAGGCTGGCGCTCGAAGTGCATAACACTCAACATCATAATAACCAGCAGCGAGAGCTTCCCGCGGTTGCCGTCAAGGAATACAAAGGCCGTTTGCTGGTGCATACGGCATCGCCGCTGGCGGAAGCGCAGGGCGTTACCGCCGATATGCCCGTTAATGCCGCCTATGCTTTATGTCCCGGCTTGCAGGTGTATAACGCCGATGAACAAAGCCAACAAAACCGTTTGCAACAACTGGCCATTTGGGCGGAGCAGTTCACTTCCAAAGTCAGCATCCAGCCACCGTACGCATTGCTGTTGGAAGTGCGTGGCAGTGTGAAATTGTTTGGCAGTTTGGCAGCGATTCAAAACCAGATCCAGCAACAACTCACCCGGCAATGGCGGCACAGCTTTCACAGCGCCGTGACGCCCACGCCGATGGCCAGCCTGTTATTGGCTTACAGCGGCCAAAGTGATGTTGTGCAACACAAGCACCATTTGCGTTCAGTGCTCGGCCGGTTGTCCGTAAACACTTTACCCTTCGGGCTTAAAAAAAAACAGCAGCTGCGCAACACCGGGGTCCGGCTATTAAGGGATCTGTGGCGTCTGCCTAAAGACGCTCTGGCGCGCCGCTTCGGTCCCCAACTGGTGAACTATCTGGACCGCACCCTGGGCTTGATTTCTGAGCCACTGGATTACTTTGTTTCACCGCAAGAGTTTGCCGCGTTGTACGAATTTCCGATGGAAGTCCACAAAACCGATTTGTTATTAAACGTTGCCGGTCAACTGTTGCAGCAATTGGCGACCTTCTTGCGCGAACGCGACGCCTGCATCAATGAATGCCGGTTCCGGCTTTATCATGACAAACACGCGGCGACCAATATCATGATCGGCGTGCGCCAGGCCACCCGCGAACATTCGCATTTGCTGTTGTTGCTGGAAGAACATTTGAACCGCCTCTCGCTGAATGCGCCGGTCAAAAGTATCCAACTCACTGCGAGGGACTTCGCGCCTTTTTCGCCCCAGGATCTTTCGCTGTTTAGTGAGCCAGCCTTCAACCAGCAACTCACTGTGCAGGAAAGCACTATCGAAACATTATTGGAGCAATTGCAAGCGAGGCTGGGGCGGGACGCCATTAAAACTTTGCACAGCGTCAACGACCATCGTCCGGAATACGCCTATCGCGTCAATGACAAAGCGGCGAAAAACAGCACGCTTGCGCAACAACAACGGCCGTTCTGGTTATTGCCCGAACCGCGCCTGCTGCCGCAAAAAAATCATCAGCCCTGGCTGCAGGGTCCCATCGTGTTTTTAAAAGGCCCGGAGCGTATCGAAGCCGGCTGGTGGTCGGGCAAGGACATCCGCCGCGACTATTACATCGCCATAGACAGGGCGGGCAGTCATTTGTGGATTTACCAGGAACTCAATGAACATCAGCAGTGGTACCTGCACGGCGTGTTTGCCTAGACCATATATGCGGTGAGGAACGAACCGCATTAAAAAGTTCGTTGAATGCGCTGGCGATCGAAACGCACCAAAAAGGTTTTAAATCCCCCTAGGTCGCTTCGGCCATCCATGGCCTCTCGCGACATTAGTATATCCGTATACGTCATCCCTCTTTGCAAAGGGGGAAGCAAGAGAAGGACTTTGCTTTGTGAAAGACTGCAGCCATCGATGGATTTACCAGGAATTCAATGAACATCAGCAGTGGTATCTGCACGGCGTGTTTGCCTGAGCTGTCATTATAGGTTTGCGGTACAAAAGTATGTTGTATAAATTTTCCTGTGACCACTTAGCTTTCAAACCTCACCCCATCCCTCGATTTTGGCATCCTGCGTCATTCTCGACAATTGCTCCTGCATTGTTCTCGACAACTTGTTCCGGACGTTGTCTACCTCGCACATCCTTGTGCTCGTACCTTCGCCCATGGCCCAGGCCAGTCTCTCGACCGGTTCCCGGTCTCACCTTCTCCATGGCCTCGATTTTGTTCCAGACAAAATTCTACCTCCTACTTCCCTGTAGTCGTCTCGCGACACTAATACGTCGTGTATGTCGTCCCTGTGCTCATCTCCCATTCATGGGAGAGGGGGTATTTTGTTTTTGCTCCCATTCAGAGGAGAGGGCGTATTTTATCCCCTCTCCCCTTTGGGGAGAGGGTTAGGGTGATGGGCTAAAATGAAACTCCCACCCTACGCCGAACTCCGCTGCATCCTTTGGAAAAAGACCACCATAAGTGCGGCATTTGACAGTGACTGTAAACGTGGGCGGTGCCCACCCTGCAGTGAACCGGTTTTTGCGATACCCTCCTCTGGGGAGAGGGTGAGGGGTTAAAATGAAACTCCCTCCCTACGCAGAACTCCACTGCCTTTCCAATTACAGTTTCCTGCGCGGCGCATCCTTTCCGGAAGAGCTGGTGGAGCGCGCCGTTCATTTACGTTACCACGCCCTGGCGATTACCGATGAATGTTCACTGGCGGGCGTGGTGCGCGCGCACACCGCCGCCAAAGAACACCAGTTGCATTTAATCATCGGCAGCGAGTTCACCCTCGATGACCAGACACGCTTGGTATTATTGGCGACTGACAGAGAAAGTTACGGCCGCTTATCCCACGTCATTACCATCGCACGCCGCAACGCCGAAAAAGGCGGCTACAGTCTGACACGGCAAATGCTTGAACAACATCACCCAACGGGTTGCCTCGCCTTATGGTTGCCCGGTTTTCAAAACAATCATCCAGAGCCAACTATCAATGACGAGCCCCTGCAATGGCTGGCTCAATGTTTTCCACACCAGACATGGATCGCCGTGGAGTTACTGTTAAGCGGCAATGACCCGCAACACCTGCAAGCACTGCAAGCCGTGGGAAAAAAATTCAACATCCCCTTATGCGCCGCGGGCGACGCGCACATGCATCACCGCAGCCGCCGCGCCTTGCAGGACACTCTGACCGCCATCCGCCTGGGAAAACCGTTAGCTGAATTAGGTTATGCCTTGTTTCCCAATGGCGAACGCGCCTTGCGTTCGCGTCAGCGCCTGCAAAAAATCTACCCGCGCGAACTGCTGGAAGAAACCGTGCGCATCGCCGATCGCTGCCGGTTTTCGCTCGATGAACTGCGTTACGAATACCCCAAAGAACTGGTGCCCGAAGGTCAGAGCCCGCAATCCTGGCTGCGCTGTTTAACCGAACAAGGCATGTGCGGGCGCTGGCCGCGAGGCGCGCCGGAGAAAGTCAAAACCGCCATTGAACATGAATTGCAGTTGATCGACGAGATGGCCTATGCGCCGTATTTTTTAACCGTGCACGACATTGTGCGTTATGCCAGAAGCCAGGGCATCCTGTGCCAAGGCAGGGGATCGGCGGCGAACTCCGCGGTGTGTTATTGCCTGGGAATAACCGAAGTCGATCCCGGACGCATGCAGTTATTATTCGAACGTTTTATTTCCAAAGAACGCAACGAGCCGCCCGATATCGATGTCGATTTCGAACACGAACGCCGCGAAGAAGTGATCCAGTACATCTATCAAAAGTACGGCCGCGAACGCGCGGCCCTGGCGGCCACCGTCATCACCTACCGTCCGCGCAGCGCGGTGCGCGATGTCGGCAAAGCCATCGGCATGAGTCTCGATCAGGTGGATCGGCTCGCCAAGTCCATCTACTGGTGGCATCACCTCGAAACCCTCCAGCAACAGTTGCGGGAAAACGGCTTTGACATCAACAACCCGCTGATCCAGCGCCTGGTGGTGCTCGTTAATCTCATCCTGGGTTTCCCGCGCCACTTGTCGCAACATGTCGGTGGTTTTGTCATTAGTCAGGGCAAGCTGTCGCACCTCGTGCCCATCGAAAACGCCGCCATGGCCGAGCGCACCGTTATTCAATGGGAAAAAGACGACCTCGAAGCGCTGGGCCTGTTAAAGATCGACATCCTGGCGCTCGGCATGTTAAGCGCCATCCGCAAAGCGCTGACATATATAAGTAGCTACTGCAAACACCCTGTCACCCTGGCGGATATCCCGCCGGAAGACCCCGCGGTGTACCGCATGATCCAGCGGGCCGACACCATCGGCGTGTTCCAGATCGAATCGCGCGCGCAAATGTCCATGCTGCCGCGCTTAAAGCCGCGCAACTATTATGACCTCGTCATCGAAATCGCCATCATCCGCCCCGGTCCCATCCAGGGCGATATGGTGCATCCTTACCTGCGGCGGCGTAACGGCGAGGAGCCAGTCACCTATCCCAGCGACGCGGTAAAAGACGTATTAAGCCGCACCCTCGGCGTGCCCATCTTTCAGGAACAGGTGATGCAACTGGCCATGGTCGCGGCGGGATTTACGGCAGGGGAGGCCGACAAACTGCGCCGCAGCATGGCCGCCTGGAAACGCAAAGGCGGCCTCGACCAGTTCGAAGGCAAACTGCTGCAAGGCATGAAAGCGCGCGGCTACTCCGAACAATTCGCGCAGCAAATCTTTAACCAGATAAAAGGCTTTGGCGAATACGGCTTTCCCGAGTCGCACTCCGCCAGCTTTGCCTTGCTCGCGTACGCGTCATCCTGGCTCAAGCGTTATCACCCCGCCGCATTTACCTGCGCCTTGCTCAACAGCCAGCCCATGGGCTTCTACGCCCCGGCGCAACTTATCATTGATGCCCGCAAACACGGCGTCAACGTACTGCCCATCGACATCAACCACAGCCATAACGACTGCGCGCTGGAATATGCAACCGGCGAAAAAATTCCCCTCAATCCCCCTTTGCAAAAGGGGGAAGAAAAAACAACAAAACACCCCCTCTCCCTTGAGGGAGAGAGTCCATCAATAAACCTCCTCTCCCTTGAGGGAGAGGGCTGGGGTGAGGGTGAAAACAATGGCAATCCCCCGTGGCCACTAAAAAACAATCCCCATTCACTTGAAGGAGAGGGTGACGTACAAGGACGTACAAATGTCGCGAGAGGCATGGAGAAGGTGAGACCGGGAACCGGTCGAGAAGCTGGCCTGGGCCATGCACGAGGTACGAGTCCATGGATGGACGAGATAGAGCGCTGTCTGGAACAAGCGTCGAGAGCGACGCAGGATGCCAAAGCCGAGGGCTGGGGTGAGGGTGAGAACGTCAACAACCTTCCAACGTCTCAAAGAACGTCCACCAATCCCCCCCTTTGCAAAAGGGGGGTTGGGGGGGATTTACAAACCACCCCCTCCCTGCGCCTCGGCCTGCGCATGATCAACGGCCTCACCACCGCCGCCATTAACAACATCACACAGGCGCGGGAACAAGGCCCCTTCGCCAGCGTGCAAGACCTCGCCACCCGCGCCCAACTCAACAACCAGGACCTCGAATGCCTCGCCGCCGCCAACGCGCTGCAAAATCTCAGCGGCGACCGCCACCGCGCCTACTGGCACGTCGCCGGCATCGAAAAAAACCTGCCATTGTTTGACACACCGCACTTCAGCGAAACCGACGTCATGCTGCCCAAACCCAGCGAAGGGCAAAACATCATCGCCGACTATGCCACCACCGGCCTCACCCTGGGCCGGCATCCGCTCGCCTTGTTAAGAACAAAACTAACAAAACGCCGCATCCGCACAGCCGAAGAACTCTGGCAACTGCCCAACGACACCCGCGCCACCGTGGCAGGGCTGGTCATCTGCCGCCAGCGCCCCGGCTCCGCGGGCAACGTGGTGTTTGTTACGCTGGAAGATGAAACCGGACAAACCAACGTCGTCATCTGGCCCAAACTCGCGGAAAAGCAAGCCAAAGAACTGCTGCACTCACGCCTGCTTGCCGTGCGCGGCGCCATTCAACAGGAAGACGGCGTCCTCCACCTCATCGCCCACCGGCTCGAAGACCTCAGCCCTTGGCTCGGCAGCCTGACAACCCAATCACGGGATTTCTGTTAAACCCAACTATAACAACAAGGAGATAACGTAATGAAAGTCCTCAAAAAACTAAACGCGGGCACGCCGGGAACCAAGTTCTATTCAAAACTCTATGGAAAGAACCTGGTGTGCATCAGGCACCGCCACGATCCTGAAAAAGACGAACTGCACACCACGGTCGAAATCATCGTGCAGAGCCGCAAACCCAGAGGGAAATATCACATCAATTCAAATCAGGACCACGGCGCACCGGTTGACGTCCATATTGGCTATGAAGAAAAAGAACTGCGCCAGCTTGCAAAAGAAGCCGGCGCCCGATGGGTGCAGGATACCAAATCCTGGCGAATGCCCTATTCAACAGCCGTTAAACTGGGCTTGATCAACCGAATCCTGGGTCTTCACGGCTGACCCGTTGTCCATATCTATACAATTTTCCATATATGGCTGTTTTCCACATGTGGAAAATAGCCATATATGGCCAAAATAAGCTAAAATTTTGGTCACATATGGACAATTGCCCATATGTGACCACAAAGTGTATAAACAACTGTTATAGCAACTTGGAGTAATAGGACATTAACATGCATATACAATCTACCGTAAAACGGACGTTTAAAGAAACTATTAGGCATTATGAGGAATTAAGAAAAGT
>JAKEGK010000044.1 GCA_022627515.1 Gammaproteobacteria bacterium | reverse complement strand
TTATCTGGAATGGCTGAGTCGCAATTGACCCAACACTTGATAGCGCCAGGGAATGCAACCGGATGCCAACGCCTGTAAAGCAAATCCTGGTGGTGGGTCCTTCCTGGGTCGGCGATATGGTGATGGCGCAAAGCCTGTTTATCACCTTGCAACAAACCTATCCCAATGCTGCTATCGACGTGCTGGCGCCTGCCTGGTCGGAACCGATCCTCAACCGGATGCCTGAAGTACGCTCCGCCATTACGCAACCCGTTGGACATGGCGAGTTTGGTTTACTGGCGCGCTATCGCTTGGGTAAACAATTGCGTCAGCGGTGTTACGATAGGGCGATTGTGATACCACGTTCGTTTAAGTCAGCCCTGGTGCCGTTTTTTGCCCGCATTCCCACGCGCATCGGCTATAAAGGCGAGATGCGGTTTGGCTTGATCAACCAGATGAGAGAGCTGGACAAGTCCGTGCTGACGCAAACCGTGCAGCGGTTTGTCGCGTTGGGCTTACCGCAAGATGCGCCCTTGCCGCCCGCCATCCCCGAACCAAAGCTAACCGTCGACAATGAAAACCAACAGCGCGTATTGCAAAAACTGGGATTGACCTTGGACCGGCCGGCGGTGGGATTAATGCCGGGTGCGGAATACGGCCCCGCAAAACGTTGGCCCGAAGCGCACTTCGCTGGCGTGGCCGATTACCTGGTTGAACAGGGTTATCAGGTGTGGTTGTTGGGGTCCGAAAAAGACCGGGCAGCGGCGGAGGCAATCCAACGGACATCGAAACATCCGTTAATCAACCTGTGTGGTAAAACCAGTTTGCAGGACGTGGTGGATTTGATGGCGGCCATGCGGCTGGCGGTTACCAACGATTCGGGCCTGATGCATATTGCCGCAGCGGTGGGCGTACCGCTGGTCGCCATTTACGGTTCGTCGACGCCCGCGTATACGCCACCGCTCACACAGCGCGCGGCGGTGCTTTATCAAGGCTTGTCCTGCAGCCCCTGTTTTGAACGGGTGTGCCCGTTAGGCCACACGCAATGCCTGACCTCGATAACGGTTGATAAAGTCATCAAAGCGGTTCAGGATATGTCGTCGGCCAAAGCCATAATAACGTAGTCATCTTTTGCCAGTATGCCTAAAATCAGCGCCTGCATTATTTCCTTCAACGAAGAGAAAAAAATCGAAGACTGCCTGCGCAGCCTGCAGGGAATTGCCGATGAAATCATCGTGGTGGATTCCTTGAGTAACGATGCGACGTGTGCCATCGCAAAAAAATACACCACTCAAATCTATGAACAAAAATTTCTCGGCCACGTGGAACAAAAAAATCTCGCGGTAAGCAAGGCCAGCCATGACTGGATATTGAGCCTGGATTGCGATGAACGCTTGTCGGAAGAATTGAAAGCATCGATTCTGAATGTTAAAAACCGCCTGGATGACTTCGACGCTTATAAAATGCCGCGCAAGACTTTTTATGTGTACCGCTGGTTGAATCATTGCTGGTATCCGGACAAGAAGGTCCGCTTGTTTAACAAGCACAAAGCTCACTGGGGTGGGGTCAATCCCCACGACAAAGTGATGGTGAATTCGGACAAGATCAAGGAATTAAATGGCGATATTCTGCATTTTTCCTTTGACAGTATTTCCGCGCATCTGCAAACCCTGGATAAATTCACCGAAATCGGCGCGCAGGAAATTATCAAGCGCGGGCAAAGAGTCAGTCTGATTTGTCCGTTTACTCACGCCATATGGACGTTTTTGCGCATGTATGTTTTCCGGCTGGGTTTTCTCGACGGGTTTGCCGGCCTGGTGGCATCGGTGCTGTCCTTTGTGCATGTATTTGTGAAATACACTAAAGTCATTTTTCATAACCGGCAACAATCACAACAAAAGCCGCAAAAACAATAAACGCTGACTGAATACGTAACCGCACATGAAAGTCCTCGAGTTATGTTTATCCACCGGCATAGGCGGCCTCGAGTTGTACGCTGTGCGCACGGCCGCTCAATTGCGGTCGCGTCAAATCGAAAGTATCGCAGTGGTGGGCAAAGACACCATGACCGCTAAACGCATGCAACAGCACGGCATTCCCATCATTGAATTCAACACCGTGAATCGTTTTTTACCGTTATTGTCCGCCAGGCGCCTGGCGAGCATTATCGACGAACAGCAGGTGGATATCCTTCACATGCATTGGGCCAGGGATTTGAATCTTGCTGTGCTGGCCAAACGCTTTGCGGCAAGACCTGTAAAACTAATCTACACCCGGCAGATGATGATCACGCGCTCCAAAAAAGATATATACCACCGTTTCCTGTACCGGCACGTGGATTTGTTTCTGACCATCACGCAACAATTATCGGAACTCGCGCAACAGTACTTACCCATGCCGGCCGATGCTATCCGGACTTTATATTATGGGGTAGAAGACCCGCCAAAATTGAATGCGCAACAGAGAACTGCGTTAAGGCAATCATTGCAAATACCTGACAATAGTTATGCAATCGGCATGGTAGGGCGCATCGAAGAAGGCAAAGGCCAGCATTTATTGGTGGAGGCTATTCGTCAACTGGTGTCGCAAGGCGCCAATGTTCACGCCACCATTATCGGTCCCGCCATGAATCCGGAATACGAAACGGCGCTGAAAAAACAAGTCGGCGAACGCCAATTAAGCGGCGTTATTCGTTTTTATGGCAGCCACCACAATCCCATTGAGATTATGCCGGCCTTTGATGTGGTGGTGCTTGCCACAAAACAGGAAACCTTTGGCCTGGTGCTGATCGAAGCCATGCGCAACGGCGTGGCCGTGATCGGTACTCGGGCCGGCGGCGTACCGGAAGTCATAGACGAAGGCATCACCGGTTTGATGTTTAAACCGGAAAATGCCAAAGAACTCACGGAGAAATTGTTGCTGTTAATCAATGACAGAAACTTATGCCAGAAGCTGGCGCAAGCGGGCAAGGAAAAAGCCGACCGGCTGTTTGCGCAGGAACAACACTATCATCGGTTGATTAATTTTATGGAACAGCTGAAGCAGCCTTAACGTGGCCATGTAGAGTAGTTGCCGCCCAGTTGGGTGGGCGAGCAGTTTTGTAGGGTGGGCGCCGCCCACCATAATAGCTGTTAATGAATGCCTGCATTGGTGGGTCATGCCCACCCTGCAATGCATGTATGTTACAGAGGGCTATTGATCTTTTACGGTAACTACTCACCCGGTCTCCTCGCTCCCAAGCTCTGCGTGGGAGTGTATACCGGCTGCTAACGATTAACCTCACGTATGCATTCCCACGCAGAGAGACTGTGAAAGTATTCTGAAATACAACAAAAAACCCTCATCCGTATGCGGTGAGCTCCGCGAACCGCAACAATCCAGCGGTGGCGACACTCGCTATGGTGCGCTTCGTGCCTCAGCGGCACCCTACAAAGACTAGTTTCACAGTCTCAGAGCGTGGGAACGAGAGCGCTCAAACGGGGTGAGCAGTTACCTTTTACGGGCGTAAAAACTTATTATAGATTTCATTTACCGCGGCTTTGACATCAATGGCACTCATGTCGTGTTCATTAGCGCTTTGCGGCGGTGAAAACGCCAGGCGTTTGTCTTCCGAGTTTAATGTTTGCCAGCGCAAGGCCGTGGCCGAGCGGCGCCGCGGATAAAACGCCGCGGTTGGTGTATTAAGCGCGCCGGCAATATGCAAGGGTCCGGTCGATCCGCTGATAAACGCGTTAGCAAACTGAATATGTTGCGCAAATCGTTTGAGGCCTTCGGTGGAGTGATAAATCGTGTGTGGCAAATCACCAAGCCGGGTTGCCAGTTGCTCCGCGTAGGGCAGTTCGCCCGGACCCGCGGAGATCACAATATTAACCGGAATTTGTTCCGCCAGACTCACCGCCAGTTGCCGGTACTGTTCCAACGAAAGATTGTTCGCCGAACCACCGCTTCCAGGATGGATGAATATTATCGGACGTGCAAAATCAAGCTGATAGACCTTGCAAAACACTTGTTTTAAGTTCTTCACCTCGCGCTCGTCGAATTGCAAATAAGGCGGTTGGATTATTTCATCAGTATTGCACTGATGTGCTCGCAGGAAATAGCGGATCAAGTCCATGTTGTATTCGTATTCCGGTTTTTCGGAACGGGAACGGCGCTGTGTCAGTTTATGGTTATAAAAAATTTGCGCGGCCTTGGTGGCGGGCGCCAGCCGGTAAGGAATGCCCGCGGCCATTAAGGCAAAGCCAATTCGGGTGGTGGAAAACAGGGTAATGGCGGCCTCTATACTGTGGCTGCGAAAATTACTGATCAACGTGCGCAAGCCGGTAAGACCGCTGTCTTTACCGGGATCTATAATCACATGGTCGATCCAGGGACAGGCTTCCGCCATTTCCCGGGTGTAGCCCGGCACCAGGGCAAACGTTTCGCACTCCGGCATGGCGCGTTTTAGCAGCGCAAAGCTCGGATAAGACAACATGAAGTCGCCGAGTTTATCGTTGCGTATCACCAGTATTTTTTCGGGTGGATTGTTCATGCGGGGACAAGATCAGATGGTTATAACCTTATTTTGGCGCAGCGCATCAATGACATGATCCGGCGTCACATCATACATGCACTGGTTCTTAGGGCAGTCTTTAAAACGCTGGGTGTGATAGCAGGGACTGCACGGCAAATTGGCGCTCAAGATATGAATTTCATTTTCCGGTGTCGGATAGGGCCCGGTGCGTTTGAAATTGGTCGGGCCGATAATGGCGTACACCGGCGTATTTACCGCGCCGGCGATATGCGCCGGACCAGTATCCGTTGATATCACCGCTTCGGCGCCGGTAATCAGGCCGATGAGTTCGGGGAAATTGGTATTCCCCACCAGGTTGCAAACATTGCCGGGCAGCGGCTCGAGCAGGGCGAAATAATCCGCTTCATTGCGTCCACCAACCATGACCACCTGTAACTCACTTTTGCAAAGTTTATTCAGTAATTCTTTCCAGTGTGAAATGGGCCAGGCCCGGTAGTTGCGCTCCGGTGCGGATTTAAAATGACTGTTACTGGCCACCACCACCAGGTAGCGGCCGTTGAGCGAGAATTTTCCCTTAACAACCGCGACATCGGTTCCCAACAATTTTGGATAAGCGTAACGCATCGCGTCCGCCGGTAAAAAACTGCGGTAAATGATGTGCAGGTTTTCCACCGCGTGAGTCTCGGCGGGCTCCTTGAAATGCCGATAGGGCGAGCCGATTTTTTTCGCCGCCCGCGCCAGGCGCAGCGTGGTGTCGAAAAACGAATCCAATTCCAGATTTACAATCAGGTCGTAAGGTTCTTGCCACGACTGGGCAACAATGCGCAGTTTGCCTTTGTTGGCTGGCAGCGGCGCGCGGCGGCTTTTCAGTTCAAAAACCTGACGAATGCGCGGATCCTGCGCAAATAATTTACCGATTCCCGCTTTCGCCACCCAGTCGATAGCGGTATCCTTGCCATAAGCGTGGCGCAACGGCTCGATAATACTGGACGCATACGCCGTATCCCCCAGCGCGCCGGCGCGGATGACAAGAATTCTGGCAGGGCGGTTGAGCGATGGTTTTTCCAAGGGCGGCTTTTTCCCAAACGGCAACTGGTGAATTCTACAGGATTAGTCGAATTAAACAGTCTGAGCGAATCAGGTTGCAATTCAAATAGTTGGCCTATTTTAAAGCCTTTCTAACCATTTGCACCTTATATTTTCGATGGCCGTAGCCGCTTTGTACCATATCGCGTGTAATGCGTGGTTGAGTCCGAGGGTATGGCTTGCCATAGGAGAATCGTGGGGGTTAGTGCGTTTACGACTTAACAATTCATCTTTATAAAGCCGTTGCCATTAGTTCTATGGATAAGGTATTCCCGCGGGATTTAGGAACGTCGTACTAGGATCCGGTATCGGGGAGCCGGCGCCCGCGTTGTATTCCAAAACCTCCGGATTAAACGGTGGCTCCGCTGGATAGGGTAATGGTTCCCGAAGCTCTACCATGTTTGTAGCGACAGGTTCACCTGTGTAGTTCGGATCCTGGTAGGAATCTGGTAGTTGTTCGGCTCCAGTTAATTGAGAAGCGTCAAGCTCGGTGGTGGCGGGGGTGTAGACTGGCGTGGATTCGGTTTCGTAGATTGCTCCGGTGTCATTACCGCTTTGATTGAGGTTCCGCTCGTAAACGATAAGTTTTCGCTCTTTGGCGTCTTCCACCAGTATGTAACTGTCGTGCCTGAGTATCTCGCGCACTGCATGATCGAAAGACCGTTTCTCAACACGAAGATTGATAGTATTGCCGCACTCATTTTTATTGGATATTGTCGTGTTGGTTTTTTCCGCGAGTTCTTCCAACACCTGGCAAACGGTAACGCCTTTCGCCGTGATACTGATTTTATTATTCCGCCATTCAATATCCAATTCGCGCGCATTGACTGGTTCCGCTACTAAAGCGTCGGCATAAACTCCAGCCAACAGAAATAAGAGCATTGAGAACTGTTTGAACACGGCATTTATCCTACACGGTTTTCCAGGATTGGAAAAAAGTCAAAGCATATCAGGATCGGCGTTATTTACCCGTAGCTAAGCGTTACTACATGCCAAACTGCTATCGATGGATTTATATAGTATTAATGGTTTAAATACAAGGCGGTATTTAAAAGTCAAATGTTGCCGCAGCGAACCATTTTATAGCGATACTTGTAACAAAATCAGGAATCACAATGATTACTCTAAGAAAAATATTTGGTCCCTCCCACCGCTATCAATACCGTGTTCATAAAAAGTTTTGATTAGGTGTTGAGTCAGGCTATAACTTGAACATTCGACCGTAAAAAATGTGAATTTTTCTTTTAAAAAGTATTTCCCAACATTAACAACCGTGGTAAGTTCCCGAAACAACACCGATAGAATCTAAAACAAACACAATAACTACTTACACCAAGAGTTAATAACTTAAAGAGGCTCTGAATAATTCATGTTTCGTCATACCGGTACCCAAAAGGGCATAAACTTCGCCGGTATCCATGAAAACATTGAAAATATTTGATTCCGGCTCCGGCTTATCCTAAGCCGGGGTGTGCTTTAAACGACGCCGGAATGACTGGAAATTTCAAACATAGAATTGTTTAGAGCTTCTCTAATAAAAATAACTTATAACCACTTCGGGGAGTTAGGGATGATGCCGCGTAAATATGTGTATGGCGTACTATGGATTGTATTCTCTGTTGTTACTAGCACAAGCGCTTTTGCCAACTTTCCCTTCAACGGCGTAACGCAGGGGCAACTCGACGTTAGTCCGCAAGGGGCCGCGGTCTACAGCATCCCCATCGAGGTGCCGCCGGGCGTAAATGGCCTGCAACCGAATCTTTCGCTAACGTACAACAGCCAGGGCGGCAACGGGCCCCTGGGTGTTGGCTGGGGCTTGTCAGGCCTATCGGCGATTTCCCGCTGCCCGGCAACGCATGACCAGGATGGTTTCGCCGGTGGAATTAATTTCAACGCGAATGATCGCTTCTGCCTGGATGGCCAACGCCTGGTGGTGGTCACCGGCACTTACGGTGCGGTCAACTCCAAATACCGAACCGAAGCCGATAGTCTATCCACCATCACAGCTTACGACACCATCACCACCAACTCCGGTCCGGAATATTTTATAGTAAAGACCAAAGACGGCAAGACCATCCAATACGGTGGCATTGGCAATTCCGGGGTAAAGCAACAAGGCGGCAACGGCAGTTACATCAGCTGGAACCTGGCCCAGATCACCGACAGCTCGAACAACACCATTGACTTTACATACTCTTCTAATACCACGTTTAACAGCCAGGGTTATTACCCCATCGTGCGGATTGACTACAACACCCGGATTTCCAGTGTCAGTACTTCAGTGCGGTTTAGTTATGCAGGGCGTACAGATGTGATTAATAACTACCTGGCCGGCTCTAAGCTGTTTATCCCGGAGCGGATGACGAATGTTAAAACATATGTCGGGGAAACAGTAGTCAGGGATTATCAATTGCTATATGACAATAGCATTGCTACTGGGCAATCAAGGATAATTAACTTAAAAGAGTGCGATACCAACAATAATTGTAAACAGTCAAGTATTTTTGAGTGGTCAACGATAACCAACAGCTTTGATCCAGCAAAATTATGGTTATGCAATACGTGTTCTCCCAATGGCCAAGGTCACAATGCTGGTTATCAATATCTGGGTGATTTTAACGGTGATGGTAAGACTGATTATATGTGGAATTTGAATGGTTGGTATGTTGCGTTATCAAACGGATCGGGATTTGAAACGCCAAAGCTCTGGTTGTGTAATACGTGTTCTCCGAGTGGCAGAAGTTACAATCTTGACTATCAATTTATAGGTGATTTTAATGGTGACGGTAGAGATGATTTCATGTGGAATTACGCGGGGTGGCATGTAGCGCTGTCGAAGGGTGACGGTTTCGAAGCGCCAAAGCTGTGGTTGTGTAACACATGTTCTCCGAGTGGTCTAACTCACAATGCGGGATATCAATTTTTAGGAGATTTTAATGGTGACGGTAGAGATGATTTCATGTGGAATTACGCGGGGTGGCATGTAGCGCTGTCGAAGGGTGACGGTTTCGAAGCGCCAAAGCT
>JAKEGK010000043.1 GCA_022627515.1 Gammaproteobacteria bacterium | reverse complement strand
TTTTCAGAACAGCATCGAAGTAACCGCAGCGGATACAAAGGAACTTTCCGAAGCCGCAAACACAATTAATCAGGTCGCCAAAACTGTCAATGAAATTTCCTCTCAAACAAATTTACTGGCGTTAAACGCAGCCATTGAAGCTGCCCGCGCCGGCGAACACGGGCGGGGTTTTGCGGTAGTTGCCGATGAAGTACGCACTCTTGCCGAGCATACCCGAAAAGCCACCGATGAAATTTCAGGCCTGGCGGATACCATTTCATCACGGATCATCGGTGTCGTGGACGCCCTGCAAACCATTGTGGCCGATTCCACTGAAAATATCAGCAGACTGGAAAAAACATCTGAAGATACTTTGATTTGCACTGAAAAAACCGGAAAATTTTCCCAGGCTACAACTTCAGTATTTCAGCACATTGAAAATCAAACGAAAGAAATTGATCACATAGCTGATATGATTAACCGCCTGAAAAATAATTCGCAAACAGCGAACAATCAGGTTGCCGTATTGCAGGAAAGTGCGCAAAACCTTAAAACCAACTCCACCAATATGCAGTCACTCATAAAAAGGTTCAGCGTTTAGTATTGCGCGTTAACAAGCCAGACAAAAGAGTAATAGTGGCTGGTGATCTGGCGAAGCGGGAGGCCGCTCCCGCCCATCCGTAGGCTCCGCGGCGCCTGTATATCCCTGTACATTGGGAGTCTCACACTCTCCCCGGGTCCGAATCCAGTTACCACTGATAATAAAAAAGGCCATCCTGCGAATGGCCCTTTCGTTATTGGCGGAGAGGGAGGGATTCGAACCCTCGGTGGAGCAAGCTCCACACTTGATTTCGAGTCAAGCCCCTTCGGCCACTCAGGCACCTCTCCGGATTTGCGTTGTAAAATTTGGCGACAAAATACTGAACCATTGCTGGAACAAGCCCTGTAACTAACTTCGTAACTAACTTCGTAACGATTGCCGTAATTATCATCGATCTATCGCCAAACTTTTGTTTTGCTGTGCTAGAGCCATCGCCGGCGTAGTTACGGTTACGAAACCGTGACTAGTATAATCGACTCACTTCGGAAATAAAATAAAGTTATTCCGGGTGTCACTACAAGAGCGCCGTTTCGCTCTTAATACGCGAAACAAACATAAATAAATTGCAGAATACAACGGCACTGGTTTTTTTACCCGCCGCCAGGCCGGTAAAGCCGGTTAAAGACAATATATGACGGTTTACAAACGAGTGGAGCGGGTGATGGGAATCGAACCCACGTTAGCAGCTTGGGAAGCTGCAGTTCTACCATTGAACTACACCCGCCTGGATGGGTAACGCCGCGAAGTTTAACGCAAGACCGGTAAGGTAGTAAATGCCTTCATAAACTCACTCCGACTATTATTCGTTGTGTTAGATGTTATATACATCGGAACGGGAGATGTCTCTGATATAAAAACCGGGGCGGCTACTGTAGTGCCTTAGGCCTGGAAGCGTGCCCCTTATTTGATAACAATTGGTTCCTGGTATCCGGTCAAATATTCTCAATCCGGAATATCCTGACCCTTGTTTTCAGGATTTCGATTTTTTCTATAATTCAACCAGATGATTGGGAAGCTCATTCTGGTCAAGAGGTTCTACGGGGAAATGTTCCTGCAGAATATTTCCGCAGCGTTCAATGGCGGTAAGAAAACCGGCGGCGATTTTACGCTGTTTGACCAGAATGACAAATTGATCCACGATGCCGCTCCAGGTATCTTTTGGCACCCTCTCATTAATACCCTGATCCGCGATGATTTCCACGTAACGCTCCGCGACGGCAACAAACAACAACAATCCGTTGCGCTCCGCGGTGCGGTGTAATCCCTGCTGGATAAATTGTTCATACGCCAGGCGGCTGGCGCGCCGGTACTTGACAGCTTTGGGAATCAGCGCGAGCTTCAGCGGCGTCCAGCGGAACAACATCGTTGCAGTCACAAAGATACAAATCTGAATCGTATACATGATGAGGGCTTCCAGTTCGATCGGCATCAGCAACAAGACGCTGGGGGTAAATAACGCGAGCAGTCCCGCCCACAAGGTAGGGATATAAAGATAGTCGTCCACCGCGCGCGCGATCACTGTTACAATCTCACCGGAGGTACGCGATTCCGCGGCGCGGATGGCGTCACTGATGGTTTGCTTTTCCTGCTCTGTAAGAAACATAGTCACCAACTTCCTGACGCGCCACCGCCGCCAAAAGATCCACCGCCACCGGAAAATCCGCCTCTGGACCAGTCACCACCCGAACGGCCACCATAATCCCCACCGGAATAATAACCGCCGCCGTAGCCGCCACCGCCCCGGCCAGAAGCCCCATTGAACAGGTGAAACAGAAATCCCACCATGCCGGCAAGAAATCCGATCGCGAATGCGCCCGCGATAAAACCGGCTGCCAGAAAGATGCCTGCCCAGACAATGGTAGCGGATACACTTCGGCGCAGCGTCATTGCCAGAAATTCACCGATCACGAGGCCAAAAATAAAAATAACAATCATCTGGTTAAAACTATCGGGCAAGGACAATGTACCCTTTTCTTTAGCAGGTTCATACGTGCCTTCCAATACCTCCAATATGGCGGATACACCCTGTACGATACCGGCTTCATAGTCATTCTTGCGGAATTGCGGCAGGATTTTGGTCTGGATAATATCGTGGCTCAATGCGTCGGTAAGCGTCCCTTCCAGGCCATAACCCACCTCGATGCGCACTTTTCTTTCCACCGGCGCCACGATGAGTAACACCCCATTATTACGCTTTTCCTGTCCTATACCCCAATGGCGGCCGAGTTGATAGCCATACTCTTCGATGGTGTAACTTTGCAGGGAATCGACAGTGACAACCACGACCTGGTTGGTCGTCGCGCGTTCATGATCCGCCAGCTTTTGTATAAGTTGCGACTCGGTTGACGCCGGCAATAAGTCCGCGCCATCCACCACGCGTCCGCTGAGATCGGGAAACGCAGGCGCCGCCTGCGGCAGTGTTGACCAACCTGCCGCGCAAAAACATAACAGGATGGCAAGGCAACGATGGCGCATCATCAACTCTTACTGGTTGTCATTTTATTGGCAACGTTAATAAGGCGTTAGTCAAACTGCACCTTGGGAACCTCCTTTGCCGCTTCCGACACGGTAAAGTTCTCCACCACCTCATAGTCCGAATAGAGGATGAAGCGCCAAATTCTTCCGGGAAATGTTTTCAGCTCCGTATTATATTGCTGTACGGCGGTGATATAGTCCCGGCGCGCCACCGCGATACGGTTCTCCGTGCCTTCCAGCTGTGATTGCAAAGTTAAAAAGTTTTGGTTGGATTTCAAATCCGGGTAGCGTTCAACAACCACTAATAACCGCGATAACGCGCTGCTCAACGCCTCCTGGTTCTGCTGGAATTGCTGAAAGGCTTCCTTGTTCGTCAGAATATCCTTGGGCAATGTCGTTTGCGCCACCCGGGACCGCGCTTCGACCACAGCCGTCAGCACTTCCCTTTCCTGCGCGGCAAAACCTTTCACCGTATTAACCAGATTCGGCACCAGATCACTGCGGCGCTGATATTGATTCAACACCTGGCTCCAATTCGCTTTGACGGTTTCATCATAGGTGGGGATATTGTTAATGCCGCATCCGGTGAGGCCGCTGGCCAGTAACAGTATCAATAAGGTGAGCGCAGCTTTACCGGTATTAACACGAGACAAAATCACTGCCATCATACATATTTCCTCAGGCTTGTTATGTTGTTGGTGTGCAATTGATTTGATCATGAAGGCGTTATTATGGCAAATCCTCAGCGAGAATGCTGCGGGAAAAACATAAAAACTTTACTAAGTGTGGTTTTTTTAATTTGTTCGTTTTTCTGTAATGCACTGACTATCCTGGGAATCCCTGAACCTCCCAAGTACAACAGTCCGAAGGAACTATACTCCGGATTCCGGCAATTTTTGATCTTGATTCCGGCGCTCGCCACCAAGACGCGTTAATTTATAGTGCCGGGACGATGCGGTGAATTTAAACACCCCCCTCACTCCTCTTGTATAAGTGGTTATAGTATTAAATAGCGACAAGAAGAAACACAAATCTTCCTGACCTGAATAGCGCTTACTTAAGCAAAAACCATGTTAAATCGCGGTTCTTAGAAGCAGATGTAAGACGCAATGAAAAAATCGTTGGCGGCAGGGATTTATGCCCTTCGGGTATGCCGCCATCGAGCATTCTCTTGGAAACAAGAATGGACGTAGTCACAGCGTATTTTTTTGTTGTTGCGTCTTACATCTGTTGCTTGGTGTTGTAACTGGTGTTAGCGTTATTTGTAAATCAAGGCGCTTAAGTAAGCGCCATCCCCCCTGATCTCCCTTGAAAAAAAGTATTTAGTACTGTAAAAAGTTGTTGTAGTTTTAGTGAATTTTCAAAAAAACACCTTAATCCCCAGCATCGCGTTATCGTCAAGTTCAACGTCATTATCCTGATCCCCGATGCTTACCTCAACATAACGATAACCTAAATAAAGATGCGTGGCAGTTGCCAGCTTGAAGTCCAGCCGAATACTGTATTCATGATACCCTTCAGCATCCATGAAGGAAGTAAGTTCCGGCGCGTAATAAATTTCACCACCCAGGCCAATATGTTTTGACAATGGAAAGAGTGCCTGCATGCCAAAACCGACCGCCAACGCCTCCGTATCACCGGGGGTGACAAAAAAGGCCCGCCCGCCGAAACGTACATTTCCGGATACGAAATTAATTCCGGCGTGAAATGCCAGCTCGTCCTCGCTGAACCTGCCCTCTTTTTCCATATACAAAAAGCCGAGATCGGTCACCAGGTTTTTATCAATGCCAAACGCATAGACAAAACGAAATGAATCGTCACTAATACTCAGATCAATACTCTTTGCCATAGCCGTTGCCGGAAGAACCAGCAACACGATTAACAGTATTTTTTTCATATTCACGGAATCCCTATTCAACTTCTTTAAACCTGAACATCTATTTTCGGATAGTAACAGTAATTTGGCGCCATATTGAGGATAGAAATGTGTGAAATCGTGATAGATTTCTCATGTTGATCTGTTTTTCCATGTTTTTATCGCAAGCAGCTCAGATGGAATGCAACGAAACCCGGGTAAATCTTCGCCCTGCATCTTTCACACCGGGATGAAATTCTAATGCGGCATTTTTACAGGAATCAGGCGAATCTGGCTGCTTATAACCGCATTCTGAATCGGAAGTCACCTCTTCAATGCCGGCTTAACAGAATTGTTACCTTAATTGCATTCATAAAAATCAATAAATGCTTTCGTTTGCGGATCATACGCACAGGTTTCGTACATACGGGATCTCGCCATGCATCCGGTTACATAATCTTTTAACTCCAGCCCTGGCTGGAAATAGCCATCGGCCAGTGGATCATTATTTATATGGACCATTCCGAGTGTATGACCCACCTCATGGGCGAATATCCAGGCCCGTTGAAGCAGCGATGTTAAGTCAATAATCGCCGCGGCCGATTTGCCGACATTGTGTGTGTTTATAGTGTTGCCCTCGGCTACCGCTTGCTGCAGACCACACCCATATCCGCCTTCTGCCCAACCCCACAGATACGGCGTCTTATAATTCCCGCCGGTATATATCACTGCAATATCTGCCCCATCGGGCAATACGGTGTACTTTCGCAGCTTTTCCAAACCATGAAGAATATTACTTTGACTATCGGTCATGCTGATATCTTCATCGGTACGGATAATCGCCGAAAGACGCAGCGGATTCATGGCGCTTTGCAGGTAAATTGTATTTGCAGCAACAAAGGTTTCCATAATGCGATGCACATAATTTTGCTCACCCACCTGGGCGCGGAATGATGGATTGACATAGATATCTACACTGGGAAATTTTTCCGGATCATTGCCCCGCGGATACAGGCTGGCTGGTGTTAACGCCCCGCCACTTCCCCCTACTTTCCATCCATTGTCACCGCTCTCCACTTCATCTGTTCCGGGAATGCTTGCCGCTGTTTCCTCAAGACGCATGCTGATGCCTGTTGCCGATGAGGCATCCTTCTCAATCAAATACATATTATTTCCCCAGGCAACAAATCCGGTAAATGGCGCGGTGTTGTCACATAAATTCAGATACACGGTTGAATCCGCTTTGGGGCTGCCATTTTTACTGACCAGAATACCGCGGTAATAACAATTAGGGAGCAAAGAGATAAGCTGTTCATCACCTGTTGTAATGGATACTTCCACCAAGGGAATGTATTCACCGAAAAACACATCTTTTGTGACATTCGCTTTCCAGGTATCCCCCAATGCATTCCAGGTAACGCTTAAACCATCTGCCGGTGAGTTCAGTTGTATGTTCGACACTTCATTTGCCTGTATTATCTGCATGTATATCAGGCGCGAAAGTATAAGACCCGATTGTTTCCAGCATTGACGAATGGACATTTCATTCTCCTTTTGTATTTTTTTATGGAAGCGTTGTGGCATGCAGACTCCTGTTGGCCGGTAGCCAGGATGCAGTGCAACGTAATCCGGATAAATGTGCAACCTGAAGCTGGATTATACTCCTGCGCCGGATTCCCCGGCGAAACTGTAAATATACGTTCCTGCAAAGAACCATGAAAACCGGATTATAAGCCCCCGTTTTTTCATCCACATAATTCTTGTACCCGCCGTGAGAGTGCTTAACAGCTAATCAATTCAGCGCACAGCCGTTTTAGTCACCGGATATTACGCTTTTCATGAGTCATATCAAACACCCGAGTGCAAACAGGAGTTATAGTCCGCCACATTCACAATAAAAATATTTAATAGCGGTAACTGTCCGGTGAGGTATCAATAATACCTGACGCGCATTCATTATTATTAGCGCACTGGAAAAACTATTATTTGACGCTGCGATCGATCAGCGTTCTGCAAAGGAGACAAATAATGGCAACCTATGTGATTCTCAGCAAAATGTCTTTAGGAGCAATATCGGATCCCAAGGAGTTTAAACAACTGGCTGCAACCGTAACGCAAAAAATCAGAACGGAATGCCCGGGTCTAGAGTGGAAAAGCAGCTATGCAACAATGGGACAATACGATGTGGTTGATATCGTTCAGTCGGATGATCCGATACAAGTGGAAAAAGCGGCAATGATCATCCGCGCTTGCGGCCACTCAACAACCGAGACCTTAGTGGCAACACCGTGGCATGAATTTATTAAAGCACTATAAATAATAGTTTGGCAATCAAATTTCAACTAAATTGGCAAAAGGAGGTTTGCAATGAGCATGACAGGACTGAAAGTGTTTGATAACACCATTCATAAAACATCAATATAGCTGAATGGCGTCATGGAGGCAATGGCGTGGGACGACCGGAATAAAGCCTTCAGTGCATTACGCGCGGTTTTACATACGCTGCGCGACCGCCTGACACCGAATGAGGCAGTCAATCTGGGCGCGCAACTGCCCATGCTGGTGCGCGGATTTTACTACGAAGGGTGGCATCCGGCGGATAAACCGCTGAAGTACCGCCACAAAGAAGAGTTTCTGGCGCACGTGAAGGAACGGTTGCCGGGGATCGAGCACGCCGATCTTGAAAAAGTGATCAGCGCCGTGTTTGATGTGTTATCGAAACAAATGCCGGGTGGTGAAATAAATCAGGCAAGAGATCAATTGCCCGCGGAAATACGTGAACTCTGGCGCTAGTATTGGTATTTGCCTACGGCTGACAGGAAAAACTGCCGCGTCTGCGCTTATGATTTATGTTAGTTATACTACCGTGCGTATAATCTCCGCTTTTTCGCCCTTTTGCGCCTTGTCCTGGCTGCGCTCGTGACGTTTTTCAACGGGCTGCTAAACTTTGGTAATGACCGGATTAAAAGAAGCGCGTTTTTATGAAACGCTGGACAAAGGAAAGGTCCTGTGCACGCTGTGTCCGCATGATTGCCGCATTCCCGATGGGGCACGCGGCGCGTGCGGTGTGCGTTATAATCATGCCGGCAAGCTTTATACCCTGGTCTATGACAAAGTCGTCGCCCGGGAAGTGAACCCCATTGAGAAGAAACCGCTCTTTCATTTTTATCCTGGTTCCTACGCTTATTCGATCTCTACCGTGGGCTGCAACCTGCGTTGCAGTTTTTGCCAGAACTGGCAAATATCCCAATGGCCCAAAGACCACCTGCCCAAACATCTTGAAGCGGAAGCATCAGGGTTGGAAGACAAGCCCGAGCTGATTTGTCCACAATTGCTGGAGCTGGAACAGCAGGTTATTGGTGAGACAGTCACGCCGGAAATGATCGTCAACGCCGCGGCCAAAATCAGGTGTATTTCCATTTCCTACTCGTTCACCGAACCGACGATTTTTTATGAACTGGCTTTTGACACGGCGGTGCTGGCAAAACAGAAAGGCATCAAGAATAATTTTGTGAGTAACGGCTTTATCAGCAAAGCGCCGCTGCGTGAACTGACCACCGTCCTGGACGCGGCCAACATTGATCTGAAATTTTTCAAGGAAGACAACTACCGCCGCATCAGCCGCGCGCGTATGCAGCCCATTCTGGATGCGATCCGGCTTTATCATGAGCTGGGTGTGTGGCTGGAAATCACCACGCTGATTATTCCCGGGATTAACGATTCGGACGCGGAGCTGACGCAAATCGCCGAGTTTGTCTGTTCGGTCAGTGACACCATACCCTGGCATGTCACCGCGTATTATCCGGCGTATAAAATGTTTAACCATCCGCCAACCAACGCCGCCACCCTGCGGCGCGCGCGCAAAATCGGTTTCGCCGCGGGGCTGCGATACGTGTATGAAGGCAACATTCCCGGCGAGGGCGGCGAGAATACCTATTGCTACCGGTGCAACAAACCGCTCATCGAACGCTTTGGTTTCAGCGTGCGTGTTAGCCGCATCAAAAACAGTTGTTGCCCTGATTGCGGGGCAAAGATTGACGGCATCGGGATGAGCGGAGCGCAATAAATCAAGTTTCGTAGCCCGGATGCAGGCCGAAGGGCCGGAGTCCGGGAATATTTCATTCATCAGGATTTCACCAATTACACTTCTCTCCATCCGTGCTACTTGCTGCGTTTGATGCGCAGAACCACATAACCGTGGTCTGTCCACGACACCTGAGCCGGAATCCAGTTCTTTTCCCCTCCCCCTGGCCAGGGGGAGAATTAGTGTGGGGGTCTTGGCGCTTCACAAATGCCCTATTGATCTATTGCCTTATCTATTGACTAAGGCTGCCAAATGGGCGAGCCAGGCGGCTTTGGCCAAGCCTGTTGATTTTTCTTAGCCAGAGTCGTATGTTGAATGCAATATATCCCGGTTGTTTCTGCAGAATGCTCACAACATCAGCTCAACGGATTCACCATGAAATCATTCCTCATCATTGTTTTTATTTTGGTAATCACCGGAGTAGGTGCTTATTATTACCTTCAGATCGAAGAAGCAAAAGATCAGGCATCCCAATCCGTAAAGACGGAGCCACTACAACTACCAGAGGATGCAACACCTGATATTCGACATCCCATCCCTGAATCCCCGATGATTTTTGATTCCGATGCTGATAAATCTGCTGAGGAAATGGCTGCTGTGGCGAAGATCGAAGAACCTTTACCGTCTCTCGAAGAAAGTGATAATAAGATAAAGGAAATATTAGCGGAGATTTTCGGCGATAATCTGGTGAATCAAATTTTCACACAGACAGGCCTTATTCATCGTTTTGTTGTAACTATAGACACTCTCCCTGATAAAAAGCTGTCAAACAAATTTCGCCTCATCCTGCCTGCTCCGGGGAAATTTCTGGTTCAAAAGGATTCCGGCGATAAAATCACAGTCGATCCCGATAACGTCACGCGTTACAGCACGTATATACAACTGCTCAACATGCTGGAGACGGAGCAATTTGTTAAATGGTATACGCACTTCTATCCGCTGATTCAGGAAGCTTATGATGCGCTGGGTTATAAAGACCGGTACTTCAATGACCGTTTTATTTTTGTTATCGACCACCTCCTGGAAGCACCGGAAGTAATCGGTCCTGCTCAACTGGTGCGGCCCAAGGTATTTTATGAATATGCCGATCCGGCGCTGGAAAGATTATCCGCAGGACAGAAGATTTTATTACGCATCGGACCCGAAAATACGGCAATTGTAAAAGCCAAATTAGCCGAAATTCGCAAGAAACTCGCCGCACCGCCATTAGAATGAATAATTCAGAAAATAATTCAGAGAGGAATAACAATTACTTAAACGCCTGGATTTACGTTATAGCGTGTGTGCAGCATAAAGCGTAACACGTAGCCCGCATGAAGCCACCGCGGAATGCGGGAAAAACAACTATGATTCGTTAGGGTTAGTTGGATCAGTGTCATGATTTGTGGGGATAGGTCAGGCTCTGACCCGAATGGCGCTTACTTAAGTAATCAAACAAGTTAAATCTTGATCACCAGCAGCAGTTGCTTGATGCGGTATCCGATTTTGAGGATATTTGTATACCGGACGGATTAAGTAAGCGCCATTCGGCAATTATCGCTAATATACTAATACCCAATCAAATAAACAGCGCCCTCTTCCTCAACTCGCGGTCTTCCTGGCTGTCCCAAGCGAGTTTGTCGTTTAGTCATATCTTCTATCTTGTCTTTGAAATGGGAGCGCCCCAAAACTAATTCGTGATTCAACGCATTGCGTATTTCATGCAACGCTTCGGGTGCCATGTATTCCAAACAGCTCTCTATACGCCATGCTTCGTTCTTCTGTTGAAGTTCCCAGTTCAAGATACAACGGATGATGCTCTATCAATATACTTTCTTCTCTCTGGGCATTTGCACGATAACTCGACCATTGATACTCACCAGGATGGCTAACCATATCTGCTCTAACAGGATTCAATTCGATATACCGCATGCAGGTGAGAAGGTAACGGTCACTATCGATAAGACATGATTTATATCTCCCTTCCCAAAGCGTTCCGGTTCTATTATATGTTTTGTTGACATAACAAACATATCGCCGCCCTAAAGCCTGCATCATCTGTGAGATACCGTGATCAACCATTGGTGTAATCAACATATGGACGTGGTTCGTCATCAAAACATATGCATGAATCCGGCAATCATACTTACCAGCAACCTCCTCTAAATCCTCAAGGTAACGCCGATAGTCTTGTTCGGAGAAAAAACAGGGTTTACGGTTGTTACCGCGTTGTATAACATGCTGCGGTAGGCCGACTAAGTTGAATCGTGGTTTACGAGGCATTTTTATTCTCTTTATTTGATACAGTGTCCGAATATATTAGCAGTGACGAATATTAGAAACAATTGCTCTCTGACCCGGTTTTACGGTTTTAACCCTGAAAGATAAGAATTAACTCCCTTCTATCAAACAGTTCCTCTTTAGGCATAGGTAAAGGCGAAGATTCCTTGATGGCTTTTTCGATGGATTTTCTGAATCGCCTGTCTTTATCGCAGGCGAGCAGCGCATGGGATCTGATTTCACCCACCATTGATTGGACAATCTTCACTTCGCATTTTTTGCCTTTCACATTGGTTTTGGGTTTGCGCCAGTTTCTTTGAATACGGTACATGACCATTGCCATATACGTGTTAATCGCGTGTTGCAACTTTTTTTCCCGCGCCTGCCGAAACGCCGCAATCTGATTCCGGGTTTGCTCTGACCGGTATTGCTCAAATACCTGCGCCAGAGTCTCCCTGGAAAATTCCACCATATTCATGCCCGGCAATGAACTTGACCACTCACCCTGCCAGATCGGGATGACCTGACCCGGGAAACGAGACTCCTGTAGAGAAATGATCTGCACTTTAAATGAAACCGGCATAATGCTACTTATATCAATAAGACTTTTATTAATTGATATGGGATCAGAAACCGCCACCGGCGCCAGTTGATCACCCCAGACATCCGCGGCCTGCCCAACGTAACGCGTTCCAGTTTGCTCGGAATAATAGCTATACCAGACCGCCACATTGACGTCATCCCTGGATTCCGCTTCAACATATCCCAGGCGCAGTAACTGGCGCTTAATGGATTCAACAATAGTCTGTTCAACAGCATCAACTGCCGGAGGCTGGGCGATGGCAAATCGCGGGTTTTCCGGTGGCTCGTTCAATAATTCGTCCTGGATGATGATCTTAAGGTCCGGTTTTGCCGGAGGCATGGCCTCTGTGGATTTTTGCAGGCTATCAACATCTTGCAAATGGGGTTGTTCTGAAGATATAGCACAACCGGCAAGCAAAATAGCGGCAATAACGAGGTAGAGGATTCTTTCCATTCAGTCCATATCGGACCAAAAGCAATAGGAGTTTAGTTGTCGCTTGGGAATGGACGAATTTTTTGGTCAATACGTGAAAGATTACCGCAAGCGGGATACCCTGGCGATGGTGGAGATTAATTTTAAACTGGGGAATCGACAATATAACTCCATTAACGATTTAACTTCAATGACGTAGTCCGGATTAAATCCATTGTTTTGTTCATAGGAAACGTAATCCCTGGGATTACACGCTATCCGCGTATCGCAAACATGGTAATCAAACACATCGTGGATATGACCGTGTTCCCCGGCCAAAATCCTGCCCAGTGATTCCTCCGCGTTTGCAAGCTCCACCATTAATTCAGAATACGCAATCGACTCCGACACAACCATTAAATCAATATCACTACTTGCAGTCTCCTCCCCCCTGGCAACCGAACCATAGATAAATGCCAGTTCTACTTCTGCATCAAATGGAACCAATGCGTCACGAATAACATCTGCAATACCAAAGGTCTTTTTTACAATAGCGAGCAACTCATTGAAAATGGGGGATCGAAAAGCTGCGAATGGTCAATAACTATTGCGGATTTCACTATTCACCAGTTGTTGCAATTGTTCATATCCAAATTGCACCAGCGGTTTACCATTGACGAAAAAGCCCGGTGTCCTGTCAACTTGAAGTTGGCGCGCGTCCGCCAGGTCCTGCTGAACACGTTGCGTAACGGCGGGAAGCGCCATGTCCTCCCTGTTTCTGGAAAGGTCTAAGCCGCTGCCCCTGAGCAGGCTCCATAACTTTTCCGGTTGTGGATTGTGATGGGATGCCCAGCTGGATTGCGTGTCATAAATGATTTCCAGCGTCTCCCAAAATCGGTTCTGGTTTCGTGACGCCTCCAGAAATTTCGCTACGTAGTCTGACCCCTGATGCAACGGCAGATAACGTAATACCAACTTGATACGACCGGGATTGGCAGCCATGATACCTTTTACAAGAGGATGAAATGCCTTGCAGGTCTCACAGGCCGGATCAAAAAATTCCACGATAGTCACTTTTGCATTGGGATCACCGATCGTGGGCGAATAATCACGCATGAGGTATTGCGCATTGCGCGCGGCCAGTTCGCGCACCGCATCCGTTTTCTTTTCATTATAAACAAGCACACCGACAGCGAAAACGATCAATAACAGTGCGCCGACAATGGGAGCCTTCAATTTATTATTCATGATTTATTCCTGATACAGGTTAATACTTTTTTGTTGGTTAATAATTTATTGTTGGTTAATACCTTGTTGTTGGTGAATACCCTGTTGCCTGTGCCGGCATCGAAATATCACCAGCAAAAGAATAATGACAGTATACGAAAGTATGGATAGCATGGGGATAGTAATAAACCCAAACAGTTCCAGATTCACCGCCTTACAGGAAGCATCCTGATCGCAAGGCGCCAGACTCTCGGGGATGATGCCGATATAGAGCAAGTAGTGGTAAACCGCGAACGCGCAACCAATGACCGCCAACGGCAACGCATAGCGCACACAATTGCGGTCAAGAGGATACATGCCGACCAGCAGGATCACCACCAGGGGATACATGAAAATCCGTTGCCACCAACACAACACACAGGGCTTCATACTCATGACTTCACTTAGAAACAGGCTTCCCAGCGTGGCAACACAGGCGAGAATCCAGCACGCGAATAGCAGATTCCAGCCTGATTGTTCATTCCCCGGTGGGCAGGAAGCAGGTGTAGTTGGCATTTCACTCATAGACGATTGCGGAATTTCCCTTAAGGCACAAACCGGGCCGGACTTATCCAACCTGTTGTTACCCGGCTATCCGATAAAATATAACACAGCAAATTCAGGGTCAGAGAACAATTAACGCTAATATTCGTACCGGCTTATATTACAAACAATTGTTCTCTGACCCGAATGGCACTTACTTAAGCGCTTTGATTGATGTTCGGTGTTACTGCGTCTGGGCTGCGTAAAGCGCAACCTGTAGCCCGTATGAAGACACAGCGGAATGCGGGAAAAACAGTGGC
>JAKEGK010000042.1 GCA_022627515.1 Gammaproteobacteria bacterium | reverse complement strand
TATAGAAGGGATAGAGAGTTATGGATAATGCGCGTGATAAAGCTCACGATAATCAGGATAGCGGCAACAAAAATACCAATAGCAATGAAGGGGGGTTCCTGCCTTATGACAGTTCTGATATGGATCATTTTGGCGCGGCCAAAGTGATTGAAAAAGAGCATGACTACATCATCAAACGCCGGGAATTATCCGGCCCCAAAATAGAGAAACCAAACGAGTCACTCAATATTCAGCTCACGGGTCTGGCGTTTTCGGGAGGCGGCATTCGCTCCGCCAGTTTTTGCCTGGGGGTGCTGCAGGCGCTGTCATATAAGAGTTGGCTGAAAAAAATAGACTACCTTTCCACCGTGTCCGGAGGTGGCTATATCGGATCTTCGCTGACATGGCTGTTATCCAGGAAATGGGATGGTATCGAAGTGGGCGTTGATCACGATAATTTTCCTTATGGCACCTATCCGATGGTCGGTCAGCATGCCTTCAGCAACAAAGAAGAAGAGTTCCCGGCCGGGAAAGTATCCGGCAAGGCCGGCCGCGAAAATGTCAGCAAGGAAGGCAACGAGGCAAAACTCACGATAGTGTCCAGCGAACAACGTTACCGGGGCGCGTTGCTGCGTTACCTGCGGCAACACGGCAAGTACCTGTCGCCGGGCCAGGGTATTAATGTTATGTCGCTTATAGGCGTGGTGATGCGTGGCAGCCTGTTGAGCCTGTTCGTCTATTTTTCACTACTGGTTCTGTTGTTCATTCTGCTGGGCAGGACGTTTCTGTTTAAGTCATTTGCTGATTTTGGTTTTGCGCCACCGGCCGGTTTGTTGCAGTCAATACCCAACCTTTCGATAACTGTTGCTCTGTTGCTGCTGGCGTTATTTGTACTGTATGCATTTGTTTATTCCTTTTTTTCCTTTTTTCTTTCGCAGCGCATGGAGGCAAAGTGTAATGCCGTCAAACAGCAAAATGCACTGGAGAATCTCTCCTATAAATTGCGCCGCTTCAGTGAAAAATTTTACCGGCAGGTTTTGACAGCGCTGCTGTTTTTTCTGGTAATCGGGATCATTCCCGTTGTCTATGAGCAGATCGCGGCCGATATCAGCGAAAAAATCAGCGCGTCGGCCGGATTGACAGGTTTGATTTCCACAGTGCTGGGATTTATCACCAGTATTTCAACCTTTCTCAAAACCAGCAGTGGCAAACCGGGCAGGATACCGATGGGAGTGATGGTCGCGGTTTCCACCTTGTTGTTGTGGTCCGGTTTGTTGCTGCTTGCTTACCACTGCATGTTATGGATGACCGGCAAACCCATAGCGTTATCGATCCTGGTAGCCGCCACGATTACAGCCGGCGCGTTTGCCAACCTCAACTACATATCGGTGCACCGGTATTATCGTGACCGCTTGATGGAAGTATTTATGCCGGATCTGCAAAACATTGTGACGCCGGAAACGTCCCCCAGCAGTGCTTCCACGGACGCGGATAAAGCCAGGCTATGTAACATGTGCTGGTATCAGACCGTTATGCAACATTCAGAGACGGAATCAGAACAATCAAAGACAGAATCCAGGCAGTCCGAAAACGAATATGCCAAAGCGATACCGATGCCATACCATATTATCAATACCAACGTGGTGCTGGTGTCATCCAAAATCGCCAAGTTCCGCGGCAGGGGAGGCGACAATTTTATATTGACGCCGGCTTATTGCGGCAGCAATGCCACGGGCTGGTCGGCAACGCCATCTTTTATGAAAGGCAGAATGACCTTGTCGACGGCGATGGCGATTTCAGGGGCGGCGGTTAATCCCAGCACCGGTGTGGGCGGGGAAGGTGTAACGCGCCAGCCGTTTTTATCCATGTTGATGGGTTTACTGAATATCCGTTTGGGGTATTGGGTTTCCAATCCGAATCCGGCCAAAGAACCGCGCTTTACCACTATTCCTAATTTTTTTCTGCCAGGCCTTTCGGAAATGGTGCTGCGTAATAACCTCAATGAAGATAGCCGCTTCCTGCAGCTTACTGATGGCGGTCATTTTGAAAACCTTGCCTTGTACGAGTTAATCCGGCGTAAGGTGAAGTTGATCATTGCGTGTGACGCCGCCGCTGATCCCGATTACCAGTTTACCGATCTGTTTAATGCGCTGGAAAAGATCCGGGCCGACTTTGGCGTGCTCGTTAATATTAACGCGGAACGCCTGCAGGATCTGGTTCCGGTCAAGGCAAGCGAATGTGAGTTAATGGCTTATGCGAAAACACCGGGCTTTATCGTGGCCGATATTCTTTACCCCGGCGAGAAAGAGGCCGGGAAATTGATTTATATCAAGAGCAGCTTCTTCAGGGCGTTATCCGCTGATCTGTATGGTTACAAACAGAAACAGCCGGAATTTCCCAATGAACCCACCAGTGATCAGTTCTTCGATGAAAAACAATTTGAAGCATACCGGGAACTGGGTTATCAGACGGCATGGCAAATGATGAACAGTGAGATGGTGAAAGAGGATCCGGTGGTCTCAAGATTAATCGGCAATTAACCGGGATTGTTCCGGTGCCGGGTTTGCCGTTGTGTTCGCTTGCGAAGCGGATCTTTACCAGCTTCCTGTGGCTGATGCGGATTGTTTAAAAATCCGGGCGCGCCTTTCATGTTGGAACGGTTCAAGTCTTTGGTCAGCGCATCCACAACGATATCACGACCCAGCGCAAATTCCGTGGTCAGTGCGTCATGGATCAGTTGAAAAAGCCGGGACAGCGCGATAGCGTGCGTTTGCTCCGTGACGGCATAGAGCCAGTTACTCAATTTCATAAACCGGTTAAACGCATCATCACCCAGAATTAATGGCAGGGTTTCGTTGAATCGTCCCGAATTGGCTATCAAGTCCCAATAACGCGCGAAGCGGGACAAGGACTGCATGGTGGCGAAATCAATGTCTTTGGTGCTGAGTACGTTATAGGGCGGATTAGGATTGTAAACCATGTGATAGGCGTCCGTATGGCGGATGATGGGCGCGCCGCGCAGGCGTTTTAATATACCCACCTGTATTTCATGCGGCTGGAGCGCAATCAGTTGATTGAAGCCTTTGGCGAAACTGTTGATATCCTCTCCCGGCAATCCGGCAATCAAATCCGTATGCAAATGGGCATGGGTTTTCTCTCTCAGCCAGCGGATATTATCCATGGCTTTATCATTATCCTGCTTGCGGCTGATAATCCGCTGAACTTCGGGATTGAAGGTTTGAATGCCGATTTCAAATTGCAGGCTATGTTCCGGAAAGCGGCGGATTAATTCTTTCAGCGCTTGCGGCAGATGATCGGGTATCAGTTCAAAGTGCAGGAACAGATCCTTGTCCAGCCTTTGCAGAAAAAATTCCAGTATCCGGGTGGTGGTGGCGGTTTTCAGATTAAACGTACGGTCAACAAACTTGAATTGCCGAACGCCACGGTCATAAAGTTTCTGCATTTCTCCGAGAAACAACTCCAGGTCAAACGGCCACGCGGTTTTGTCCAGCGCGGACAGGCAGAATTCACATTTAAACGGACAACCGCGGGATGCTTCCACATAGATAACGCGATTGGCGATATCCAGTTTAGAATAATAGGTGTAGGGAAGGGATATTTCCGATAACTGAAATTCGCGCGGCTGGATAATTTTTTCGCGGGGGCCGCATACACTCGCGTCTTCACCACCGAGAATATCCGCGCATAAGCGGTAAAATTCCAGGTCCGCGGCGCCGTTAATGACATAGTCCGCCAGCGCAATGATCGGCTGTTGTCCGTGCTCAAAGCTGACTTCCGGCCCACCGAGCACAACGATGGTTTGCGGACTGAGTTTTTTCAACAATGCCACAACATACGTCGTTTGTTCGGCATTCCAGATATAAACACCCAAGCCGATGATTCTGGGTTGCAGCTTTAACAGCTTTTCAACGATATCGATGGGGCGGTTGTCGATGGTGAATTCGACAATCGACGCTTGCGCCTGCAATTCCTGAAGATTGGCGTAGAGATAGCGCAGTCCCAGCGCGCAATGGATGAAACGCGCATTGAGCGTGCTAAGAATAATCGGTGTCATGGGGTAAATTCAAAGCTATTTCCCGCCGGAATTCAATCGGGCGTAATAAGCGGCCAGCCGCGAAATCTCCCAATTGCTTAATACATCCAGCATGGCAAACATGGTGGTATTATCACGCGCCTTGGTTTTGTAGTCGTTCAGCGCCTTCCGCAGATACGCCTCGGATTGCCCGGCGATGCGTGGCGCCGCAATTTCCGGTTTGTTTTGGTTCAATCCGTGACAGCGATTACATTTCTCGGCCAATTGTTGCGGTGTCTGTAATGGCGTTACTTCCGATTTTACCGGAGTTTGCGCGGCAAAATAGGCGGCAAGATTTTTAAAGTCCTGACTGGATAATGCCGCGATGGCGTTTTGCATTTCACTGTTGCCGCGCAATTTGTTTTTATAAGCTGTAATCGCCGCCACGAGGTATGTTGCGTCCTGTCCCGCCAGGCTCGGTGTTTTTGACGTGCCGACACCTTTTGCGCCGTGACAAGCTTCACATCCGCCAACGATGTCCTTGGCGTTCTGCGCTTTGCCTTTTCCGGTATTGGATGTGGGTTTTGGTTCCTGGCTGGCAAAATAAATACTGATCAGTTCGGCTTCCTGGGCGTTCAGGCCGTCGACAAAACTTTTCATTAAGGCGTGTTGCCTCGCGCCGGTTTGATATTGATTGATTGCCGCCGCCAGGTGCGCGGGATTAAAGCCGCTCAAATTGGGATTGCCGGCAATGCGGCTGTTGCCATCCTTGCCATGACAACCCATACAAGGTTTGGCGGCATTCGCTGCCGCCTGCACGGGATCGTTGAGATCACTCGCCGGCGCCGGTTGCGCCGCAACCGGTTTTTGCGTGGCATAGTACGCCGCAATATTCCTGATGTCGGTTTTTGATAAGCCTTTCAGGGCAGTTTGCATGATCTGGTTTGTGCGTTTGCCATTGGTATAAGACAGGGTGGCCTCGTAGAGAAATTTATAATTTTGTCCTGCCAGACTGGGAAATTCTTCCAGTAAGCTGTTACCGCCTTCACCGTGGCAGCCAATGCAGCGTTGCGTTGCCAGGTTTCCGCCGGCTCTGGCATCGCCTTGCACCGGAAGCCCCGGCGGCATGCGCTGCTGAGCGGAAAAGTAGGCGCCCAGCCTGGCGATTTTATCCTCGCCAAAAGCGTGCTTGAATACTTTCATAATTTCGTTGTTGCGGCTGCCGGTAAAGTAACCGTCCAGTGCCGTAGCAATATATACGCCGCTCAAACCGGCCAGGCTGGGCACGCCTTCCGTGGCGCTGTTGCCGTTTTGGCCATGGCATGAAACACACGGTCCCGCAAGTTCCTTGCCTGCTGCGATATCCTGGGGATCTGGCGCGGTGGATTTCCGGCTGGTGGTCATCACACTGGATATCCACGAAGTTGTCAGTGAACTGTAGTAGGCGGCAACATCCAGAATCTGTTGCTCATCCAGTTGCTTGACCGCCTGACTCATTTCTTCATGCTTGCGCGCGCCGGACAAGTAGTCGAGCAGGCTTTTATTCAGATAGTTCAGCTGTGATCCGATAATTTGCGGGTACTCTGCTTTTACGATACGGCCATCGGCAGGATGGCATTGGAAACAGGCCCGGGCAATTTGTTCCCCGCGCGCGGCATCCGCCACCGGCTGTTGTTGTTGGGCGGCTTTGTCTTCGGCTTCTTTGCCGGGGATTTCTTTTTCACGGTCACACGCCTGCAGCGCCAGCGTTAACAGTAACAAGAAGGCAATAATTGATTTCATAGGCTCGCAATTGTCAGCATTCAGAATGGGACTTATTGTTGATCATGGCTGGTTAATTGTAAGGTATTTATACGCCAAGTGAAATTTGCAGTAATCATATAATGAAGGCATCGATTGGAACATTGATTTATGTCTATATTATTAAAGTATGTTGAAGCGGGTAGCGCAGGGCCAAAGGGCGATGTATCAGGCCTGGGACAACAGCCTGACGCGCCGGTATTTGAAAAACGGGATCAGCGCCATGCCCGCGACAAAACCGCCAATGTGCGCGCCCCACGCAACGCCGCCGCTGTGTCCCGCGGCTGCAATTACCGAATTTATCAATTGCAATACAAACCAGAATGCCAGCACGATGCCGGCGGGCAACCGGGTCGTATGAATAATAAAGCCCAATGGAATCGCCACCAGCACTTTGGCGCGTGGATGCAGCAGCAGGTATGCGCCCAGTACCCCGGAAATAGCGCCGCTCGCGCCCACCGTCGGTATTTGTGAATTGACATCACCCAGGGCATGAGCCATAAACGCGGCGACGCCGCATACCAGATAAAACACGATAAACCGCACGTGCCCCATTGCGTCTTCCACATTATTGCCGAAAATCCACAGGTATAACATGTTGCCAATGAGATGCATCCAGCCGCCATGCATAAACATGGATGTAAACACAGTCAGCCATGAAGGTATGACATCGACCTGGGGCGGCAGGAGCTTTCCGCCAACCACCACCGCCGGTATTGCGCCGTAGGAATAAAACGCCTGTTCCGTTGCGGCGCCCAGCGAAAGTTCCCAAAAGAACACCCACCCACACGCGATAATGAACGCTATGGTAACGACGGGTATTATCGAAGTGGGATTATTATCATGTAGTGGTATCATTGCGGTGCGTTACCTGATAGATGGGCAATTTTGAATTGGATTCCGGTTTTGTTCAGGTGATTGTTACAGACACTTGTTTGCATTGTCCAGCTGCCCTGACAACGCGTCATTATAGCATTGAAAGAATATGGAATGGTTTTATTTGGCGCTGATTAGCGCGGTTTCCCTGGCGTTTGCCGATGCCTTTTCGAAAAAGTATTTTCAGTCCGGTTCCGGCTGGGAAATGTTGTTGATTCGTTTCACTGTGCCCGGATTGTTGTTGCTGCCCATTACCCTGTCAGGCAGCTATCCGGCATTTGATAGCCAGTTTTGGTGGTGGATAGCCGCGCTGGTTCCCCTGGAATTGCTGGCCATGATACTTTATTCCCTGGCAATCAGGGACAGCCCGTTATACCTGACCTTGCCATACCTGGCATTCACACCTGTTGTCAATGTTATTACCGGCAAGATTATTCTCGGAGAATCGGTGGCGCCGGATAAATTGCTGGGCATTTTTATGGTGGTGATTGGCGCGTACCTGTTGAACAGTAAAAAACACGCTATGACTCATCCCAAGCATCTTTTGTTGCCTCTGCTATCCATTGTTTCGGAAAAAGGTTCGCGCCTGATGTTGATCGCTGCCATAATCTACAGTTTTACCTCGGTGCTGGGTAAGGGAGCCATGCAATATGTGGAGCCGGAATATTTTGGCGCGTTCTATTTTTCGGTGATCGGCGGCATTAGTTTATTGTTCAGTCCTTTTGCGCAACCAAAAAGCATTACGGCAATTTACCGGCAACCCGCCAGAACACTTGTTGTTGCGGCTTTTATGTGCGTGATGGTCATTACCCATTTTCTGGCTATTGCCGAGGTGGAGGTGGCCTACATGATCACTGTGAAACGGACCAGTCTGTTAATTGGCATTATACTTGGAGCGCTGATGTTTTCGGAAAAGGGGCTGGCGCAGCATTTTATTGCCGGCGCGCTGATGGTAACCGGGGTTGCCGTTATTCTTGTCTAGTATTGCAGCTTATTAATATTGCGGATGTTCAGGTTGGAAAATGTTTTACAGGCGCTTCGGCGCCACAGCCGGTTTTCCAAAAAAATCAGCCTGTCAGTTATCAATAAATGAGCAGTTTAATCAAAACGCCGCCAACAATGTGTGGCAATTGTGCATTTTCCGGATACGTAGTTCATTTGTTGAAATGCATCAGCTAAACTTCTATGGTTGGGATGTATGGATACAGCCCTTATCCGTTATAATGCCGATGGCAATCTCACCAACTTCTTTACCCATAATCAATAAAACGCTTTGAGGCTGATTTCATTCGCAGTGGCCGCGGGAATTACGATGTTTTAATCCTGGTAACCCGGCATTGCGCAATGCGGGACGGTGTGGGGGTGTAGTGCGTGCAGTGCGTGTATTAATTTTTCAATGCAGTTATCTCTGGCAGTTACCAAAAGCAGTTATCCTTGGCAATACTGAATATTAGTTACCAATAACAATAAGCAATTGCGGAATACAGGATCATGTCAAACTTTCAACGAACAGGAAAATTCTATGTATGGAGTGATCTTCGATTTTTTGCGGGATTATGTTATTGAACGTCATGGCGGTGAGGAAACCTGGAAAGCCATGTTAAAAGCCAATGGTTATGGCTACAAGATATTTTTCCCGGTAACCGAATACCGCGATGAAGAATTGGTTGCACTGGCTAGGACAGCAGCTGAGGCTTTGCATACACCTTTGTCGGCGGTGCTGGAAGATTTTGGCGCCTATGTGGGCAATAAACTCATGACGTTTTATCACATGTACACCAAAGATGAACAGTGGAAAACGTTTGATGTTATCGAAAATGCGGGTGGTTGTATTCACAACGCCATTCACAAGCATAATTCCATGCGTAAGCCTCCGAAAATCAGCGCGCATCGCGAGACTGACGATTTGCTGGTGCTCCGCTATCAGTCGCACCGCAAAATGTGCGATGTGGTAAAGGGCGTTATTCGCGGCCTTGGCGAACGCTATGGTGAATCGTTTCACATTGAAGAAACCTGCTGCATGCACGACGGAGCAGGGGAATGTATTATCAATGTGTATCGAATTCATTAAGCGGCTCCCGGTATGACCGCAAAAGGCAAGGGAGCCGTCGGGCTCCCTTGAATGTTAACGCTGCATGCCGGATCAGTTAGGTGTCTCGTTATCCTCAATGGTAAGCAGTGCTTGTGAAGGCGATCCCAGTTCTGCGTTTACCGGATTTGCCAGTGACAGTTCCACAGTCACATTGCCATCGGCGATCCGGTCCTCGTTAATGTTTATGGTGAAGGTGGCGGTGTCAATGCCATCCGGAAAAACCAGTGTACCAGGCATTAATTCGAAATCCCGGGGACTTATTGCCGTGCCGCCAGTCGCTGCATAGTCAACCGAAGCTTCACCAGCGAGATTGCCAAGGCGCTTGACAGTAACCACCACGAAGTCGCCTGATTCGCGGATCTCGTATGCCGCCGGTTCAAAGATAAATGTATCCAGTTGCGGGACTACTACATCATTGTCCGCTATTTCCAGAACCGCGGTGTCCTGCTCACCAAGTGTGGCGCCTTGCGCGTCAGTCAGTTGCAGATTAACGGTTTCCACTTCTTCGACTACGCTATCATCGATAACAGGAATGTACACTACAAGTTTAGTCACATTGGGATTGAACGTCAGTTCAGTTTCCATGGCTGCGTAGTCAACTCCCGCCGATGCTGTGCCATCGGAGGTGGAGAATTGCACCGTGGCGGGTTGCGACAGGTCGCCGGAGCGAACTACTGATACCTTTGCGGATACTTCATCTTCGCTGCTGTAGAAGACAGCTGCTTTGAACTGTATAGTGCTGTTAACGCCGGGCTCGCAAGGTTGCAGGAGGTACGTGAAGTAAAAACCTTCCTTACTGCCTGGAAACCTGTATCCCTTCGCCCAGGCGGATTGCGCTTTAGCGCCTGGATTTTTATGGTCATTGTCATGACCGGATTGCTTGCCGGAGGTTTTCAGGTTTTTGCCCAATTTGCCGAACCAGGAATCCGCCTTAAAGCGCATTTTGCCATGCCTGGATTTTACGGCAACCACATCCGCTTGTGCCGCGATATATAACTCCGTACCGATTGGCCAATTCTTTGTTGACAACGAGTGCGTAATAGCGTCAACAGGTTTTTGATGGTGCGTCTGGTAAGGAAAGTGGCGCAGCTTTGGATTGCCATAGCGGTCCTGGGGCAGGCCTTCGAAACTGTCTGCAACCGCAAGCCGTGTTGTTTCGATCAGCCAGCCATCATTGGCAACGTACTTGATCGTCAGGTTGTGTTCGTCATAAGAGACTTTAACCACACCCGCCTGAATTTTTTCGTCAATCAATAAAGGAACGGTAAGCGAATTATCGCAGGGTTTGTCGTCATGCTTGCATTCTTTATGATTGCCGCTGTTATGTTTATCACTATGGTTGCCGGTAGCCAGCGCCATGCCAGGCAACAAACAGATGGACAGCCAGAAGAACAGGACTTGCTTAACAGAAATTGAATTGTGGAAATGCAACATTCTCATAATTAATCCCTCAACGTGATGCCATTGTTGATTTTGATGAGAACGCTATCACAAGTTGCATGCCAGATACGCACGCTTTGCGGCAACGTGGTGATTTGCAATATTTTTTAAAAATGGCATTGCAATTCTTTCGGAAGAAACCCGAAAAAATAGCGTTCATAGCGCGGTTGCATCACGGTTTATCTGAGAATTAGTTACCATTATTGTCAGTTTCAGTGCAACTGCGTCACAGTTCTGAAGAAAAGCGTTAGCGGAAAATGACTGAGTGTATAAAATGGTAAATGAATTGTGGAATGCAACTGTTTGATTGAAGAATGCTTGTTATTGCAAAAGAATTTAAAGAGACAATCGCGGCCGTAATGTGACGAATATCGGCAGCTGACAAATTTGATATCACAGGCGCCGCCTGCAATGCTTTGCTTCTTATTATAGGAGCGAAGCATTTGTCATTGCGTGTGAAAAAATATTTTAAAACCACGGCGAATGCCGTGCGGGGAAAGTTACATACAGGCGTGGCGGGAAGTACAGAAAAACCCGGCATTCCAACTTCCGGCGCCGTTGTAAAGCACAAAAAATATTAACCGGGCATATGCTTTTGCCCGCAAGGCAAGCGTTTTATGAACGTGGGATTGCCGTGCGGAATCCATGGCGGGCCGGGCGCCTGTTGAGGATTCTGCACTACTCAGCGCACAGCGCCGCTGCTATAATGGGCGCGTCGAGCGTGGGCTGATCCGCGTTTGACTATTGTTGCTCATCGTTATAACGTAATAATTCATGTAAAAATATTCATGGTTTTAGTGGAAATTAAGTCAGTGTTGAGTTGTGTTTTTCATGAATCATTGAAAAGACTTGCTGGAAGCGTCATGGAGCCGCTGCTTATGCGGCAAGCGTTTCCGATGAAACATATATTATTGGCCATTCTTGTTGTATTTCTGGCAGCCGCGCCAGGAGAGTCAGCGCCCGCAGCGCCGTTGGACGAACCTTCCTACCGGACTCTGCCCGAAGATAAACGGGATTATATCCCGGCGGAACTTATCAAACGTGTTGCGAATCCCACCAACCTGGTTTTGAAATCTCATGTCGCTTTGGTTTACGATGAAAGGGATGACGAGGTTATTCTTGAACGTAGCGCGGACCGGGAAATGCCCATTGCGTCCATCACCAAACTCATGACCGCAATGATCATTATTGACGCGAATCTGCCCATGGACGAGTTGATTACCATTCATAAGGCGGACAAGGATACACTGCGCTATTCGAAAACGCGTCTTCCTGTCGGAACCACGCTGTCGCGCCGCGACCTGTTGATAATGGCATTGGTTGCCTCGGAAAACCGCGCGGCGTTCGCGTTGTCCAGGACCTATCCCGGCGGGAGCGAAGCATTTGTCAAAGCAATGAACGAAAAAGCCGCCTTTTTGGGATTGCGCCATACCCGGTTTGAGGATGCGGCCGGTATAAGAAATGAAAATACCTCCACAGCCGGGGAATTGGTTAAGCTGGTGCGTGTTGCAAGCCAGTACCGCCTCATCAGGGAGTTCACTACCATCGTCAAGGATGTGGTAATCGACGAATATACCGGCAAAGTAATCCGCTTCTCGAACACGAACCGGCTGGTTAAAAACGAGGACTGGGAAATCAGTTTGAGTAAAACCGGATTCACTTCCGATGCCGGAAATTGCCTGGTAATGAAACTAACGCTGGGAAACCGGCCGCTCATTGTGGTGCTGCTCAATTCCTGGGGTAAACTGAGCAAGTACGGTGATACCAGCCGTATCAAGCGCTGGATATTGGACGCCGAAAATCGGGTCAGAAGGTTAAACCTGATCTAGGAACTGTTTTCCACACATTGGCGCATCATATAAATCACGATATACAATATATAGCAGTACGTATTATAGTGGTGTGTCATGATAGAAATACGCGCAGCTACCCAGAACGACCTGCCGGCCATTACCCGGTTACTCGCCAGCCGTGAAGAACTGTTTCTGGTCTATCCCAAGGGCCGTTTTCCCTTTACCTTCCAGCAGGCTCAGCAGCTATATCGTGAACGTTTCGAATTTACGGTTATCCGTGATGGGGATACAATAGCGGGATTCGCGAATCTCTATGACCGTATGCAGGATAAATATGCGTTTATTGGCAATGTGTTTATTACGCCGGGTTACCGCAGGCAAGGCATGGGCAGACTTTTACTCACCTACATGATCAAAGCAGTGTTTGAAAAATACGATTTACAAGAAGCGCGGTTATCAGTGTTTGCGGACAACCAGCCTGCTCTCGCCTTGTATCAGCAATTCGGGTTCAGCACCTATTCGCGGGAACAACGCCTTGATCCTGATAACCAGAATAAAACTCTGTTGCATATGCAATTGACCAATCCTGACCTTGACTTACTGCCTGACCAATCCATGTAAGCTCTGCCCTATAATGATCTGTTGATAAAAATCACGTGTAGTCACCATGTCCGACCAGAACAAACGCGATTCCCTCTACGCCAGTTTCAAGACTGAAATTGACAAGTTTGTGTTTGATGATAGCGTCGCGGACGTGTTCGACGACATGCTTCATCGGTCGATTCCCGGTTATGAGGCGATTATCGCGATGATCGGTGTGCTGGCCGAACGCTACGCCAAACCGGGAACACAGTGTTATGATCTTGGTTCGTCACTGGGCGCCGTGACACTGGAAATGGAAAAAAATCTCAAGGACCGCCATTGCAAAATCATTGCCGTCGATAACTCGGCAGCCATGGTGCAGCGCCTGCAAAAAATAATCACTGATAACGGCCGATTGGAATCCGTGGAGGTGAGGCTGGAGGATATCCGGGATACGCTGGTGAGCAATGCGTCGGTGGTGGTGATGAACTTTACCCTGCAATTTATTCCGCTCGATGAACGAGCCAGGATAATACAAACAATCTATGACGGATTGCTGCCCGGTTCCATTTTTGTGTTATCGGAAAAGATTGCGTTTCCCGATAACAGTGAAAACGGCTTTCAGATCGATATGCATCATGAGTTCAAAAAGCTCCATGGCTACAGTGATCTTGAAATCAGTCAGAAACGCACGGCGCTGGAAAATGTGCTGATTCCCGATACCAGAAAAACCCATCTGGAACGGCTGAAGCACGCGGGGTTTGAACAGGTCTATGTCTGGTTCCAGTGTTTTAATTTTATCTCCGTTGTCGCGATTAAATAGTCAACAGCAAACAATCAGCGACAGACAATCAACGCCAGATGATCGACTACGATGTCATGTATCAACAGCTGCCGGGAACGGCCCTTGAGGCATGGGGAGCTATCCTGCCGGACAAAATCCGGCAGCAGATTGAAGGCCGTGGCCACGGTGAGTTACAAAAATGGCTCGCGGCGCTGGAACGCCTGCCTTCCATTACACCGTCCTGCATCGATCTGAACAGCGCGAGCATCACGATCGGTGACAGGAACGACTGTTCCACAACTGACAGGCAACTGGTGGAACAACAATTGCGGGTGTTGTTGCCCTGGCGCAAAGGCCCCTACAATATATTCGGCATTGAGATCGATACGGAATGGCGTTCCGATATGAAATGGGCGCGTGTAATGCCGCATATCTCATCTTTGCAGGACAAAACCGTGCTCGATGTTGGCTGTGGCAGTGGTTATCATTGCTGGCGCATAGCGGGCGAGGGCGCGCACCTGGTCATCGGTATCGATCCCACCCTCGTGTATGTCATGCAGTATCATGCCTTGCAGCATTACATCCGGTCGCAGCAAGTATTCGTGTTGCCATTCAGTGACGACAATATACCCGCGGCGCCACAGGCGTTTGATACGGTCTTTTCCATGGGCGTGCTGTACCACCGGCGTTCCCCCATTGATCATTTGACACAGTTATGGGAACTGCTGAAAGAGGGAGGGGAACTCGTGCTGGAAACGCTGGTCATCGACGGCGAACAAGGCCGGATACTTATGCCGGAAGCGCGTTACGCAAAAATGCGTAATGTCTGGTTTATTCCGTCATGCGATACCCTTTCGCTATGGTTGCGGCGCTGCAATTTTGAAGCGATTCGTTGCGTTGATATCAACCAGACCACAACGGATGAGCAACGCGCCACAAATTGGATGCATTTCGAATCGCTCGCTGATTTCCTTGACCCCGAAGATCACAACAGAACCGTGGAAGGATATCCTGCACCGAAACGGGCGATTTTTACCGCACACAAACCCAAAAAATCCGTTAAAAACTAATCTATATTAACAGAATGTATGGGTAATAGTTTTATTATTTTTTTTTAAAAGAGAAGAAATACCATGCGCATATGTTTTGTATCAAAATATTATCTGCTTACCATATTTATCCTGATCGGTCCGGCAGCCCAGGCTGACACACTGAATAGTAATCGTTTATCGGTTAAAACAGATCAGCCTGGCGATCCACAACTGGAGTCCAAACAGGCTGAAATACACTATCCCGTAGTAGACACAGAAAAAATTATGCGGATATTCAAAGCCGCCGTTGACCGTGGCGAACTGAAACTTTTTGAAAAGCAGATTGCATTGTCTGCGCTCAATCCGCAACAAGTAGAATATATATATCTTATCGGCGAGACAAAGCCGACAATAAAAGTGTATTCTTTTCTCAATAAACCCTTGCCACATCCGGCCATGCCTAATTTGTATATCGGAGGTGTGACGGCGACTCTGGATGAGAAAGGCCATATCATTGAAGCCGTGATGCACAGTCACTATTGAAGGGCAGCGCCGGCCGCCCGAAGTTATGTAACAAAAATCAGTGAAAAAAGAACAGGGTCAATGTCAGTATAACCTGGTTAGCAGAGTCAAGTTATGCCAATAAACACGCAAACGGTAATCGTGTTCATGATGTTGCTGGTAATATTGCCCACTGTCCAGGCTGCGGTATGTTTTGCGCACTCACCGGGAAAAAATAGCGGTCTGCCGTTAACAGCCGCATTCGAACCTAAAGGTATCGCCAGCGGGGACTACGATGCGTTGTCCCGGTTAATCAATACAGCGCAAGGATTCTGGGAAGGCGTGGCCACGGAAACAGTCTGCAAAGGCGATGTGGGAGCGCCAATTGAGGAAAAGCACGAATACAAGGTTGACGCCCATGCCACCGCGGATTATTTACCCGTTGAAGATACGCTGGTGTTGAATTTCCAGGCGGCATGGGAAGCCAGGACCCGGAAGACCGGCAAACCGGAAGATTTTCAGTTTTTTCTTACCCGACAGCGGCTGCGGCTCGACAGGAATATTCCCGCTGGCGAAGTGCAAATCATGAAGGTTGCCAAGCATTTCCTTGCCTTCTATAAAAAAACCAATGTGCGCAATCCATCCGGTGGCGTGGTGACGCAGGAAATTGTGCGTTCATATCTGCTGACGCATAATTCCCTGAGCGTGGAATATCTTTCCTATAGCAACGGACTGCTGGTGTCAAAAAGCGTATGGGAACTGCATCGCTAGTATTGGGAGTTCAGGGCTAAATATTTTCGTTGCCCGGAGCGAGGTAAATGCAGTGAATAAAGCCTGCTAGCTGACGATCACGACCGGACAATTCAGCTTGTTTTGCAGTTTGGCAAAAGTGTCCGGAGTGTGGTGTTCGGGAAAATGAGCGGGCACCAGCAACAACGCGGCGGGATATTTTTTTAATAGTGGCGGCAGGGATTTGTTAGGGTCTTCCTGTAACTTCTGGACCAATACATGAACACCGTGCCGGGTTAACCAGTCAGCGGCTTTTTTTGCGCTGTATTCAACATTTTCTTCGCAGGCATCGATAAGCACAATATGTTTCAGGCCTTTGAGAGCCATTTCACTGACGATGGCAACGCCATGATGCGCTTCCGGGGAACCATCAAACAACAAATAAACGACATCGGATTTGGAGAGCGGCGCAACCAATTGTTGCCGGGTGTGGGAAATAATCAACAGCTTGGAAACACCCGTTTCAGACAACAGTGTTTCGATACGGCGGCTGCGGACAGTGCGAAACGTGCATTTGATATTGGCTTTTTGCGCTTCCTTGACAAGTTGCGCCTGAACCTGGCTGGCCCAGGCTCGCAATGCGCGCTCAATATGATCACTCGTGATGGAACGTTCTTCACCGCTGCCTGACACGATCTCGCGGGCAAAAGGCAAATTGGCGGAACGCAGCAGATCCATATCTTCAATAAACAGGCCGATCAATTCGGCCCGCAGCTGGCTTGCCAGTAAAACTGCTGTTTCCAGCGCGTTAATGTCGTGGCTGGCGGCATCGAGCGCCAGCAATACCTGCAAAACCTTGGCTTCACGTTCAGGTGGTTTCAAGGAGATGTTCACCTTTGGCTTTCGCAGCAAATTCCTGGCGCAAACTGTTAAGTTCCTCCAGGCGTTGTTGTACTATCCCGTTGAGTGAGTCTTCCGGATAGTTGCCTTCCGCATCGGGTTCACCGGACTGCAGGCCGGTTAACAATTCCAGAGCCTGCTCGACGGTTTCGACCGGATAGATATGAAACTTGCCTTTTTGCGCGGCATCAACCACGTCATAGCGCAGCATTAAATGGTTGACATTGGCTTTGGGAATGATCACGCCCTGGCTGCCGGTAAGGCCGCGCGCATCGCAGACGTCAAAAAAACCTTCAATTTTTTCATTAACACCGCCGATCGCCTGCACCTGACCTAATTGGTTTATGGAACCGGTTACCGCCAGGGATTGCCGGACCGGCACGCCGGAGATTGCCGACAGCAATGCGCATAACTCAGCGATAGACGCGCTGTCGCCTTCGATCATGCCGTAGGATTGCTCAAACACAACAGTGGCGGAAAGGGATAGTGGACAGTTGCGCGCATAATGATCGGCCAGATAGGCGGATAAAATCATTACCGCCTTGGAATGGATGGGGCCTCCTAATTCCACTTCCCGTTCAATATCGATGACCTCGCCTTCGCCGAGGCGCGCGGTTGCGGTAATGCGGGATGGGCTGCCAAAACTGTAATCGCCCAGTTGCATCACAGATAATCCGTTGACCTGGGCAACTTGCTCGCCATCGGAATCAATCATGCGGATACCGCGCTGAATGGATTCCTGAATGCGCGATCGGATCTGATCGCGGCGGTAGATTTGTTTATCGATGGCGCGCTGCACGTGGTGAGCCATGACAATCTTACTGTTGTCCTGTTCCGCCCAGTAATCCGACTCGTGCAGCAGATCCACCAGGTTTCCCATATGCAGGGAGATTTTTTTTCCGTCTTCCGCGCGCCGCGCGCACTGCTCGATGACCCGGGCAACACCGCCGGCGTCAAAGTCACGGATTTTTTCCCGGCGTTGCAGTGACGCAATCAACCGCGCATAGAGCATCGTATTGCCGGGACTGCGTTCGATGTCCTCCGAGAAATCCGCGGCGACCTTGAATAAGCGGCCGAATTCATGATCATATTCATTGAGCAAATAATACAGCAGCCGGTCACCGGTCAATATCAGTTTGACATTGATCGGAATGGGCTCCGGTTCGAGCGTGATTGTGCTGACCAGGCTCAACATTTGCTCCAGGGATTCGATCCGGATTTCATGGGAACTCAAGGCGCGTTTCAAACCTTCCCAGGCAAATCCTCTCATCAGCACCTTGTGTGCGTCCAGCACCAGATAACCGCCATTGGCTTTGTGCAATGCGCCGGGTTTGATCAGGGTAAAATCCGTTGATAGTGTGCCAAACTGCGACAGATGCTCGATGCGGCCCACCAGATTCAGGTAGGTGGGATTATTCTCGTAGACCACCGGTGCGCCTTTGGTTTCCGAGTTGTCGACGAGCACGTTGACGCTGTACGGCGAATACTCCGGGCTTTTGGTTTTTTTGGGTTTAACGCCAAGTATGGTTGCGGATTCTTCTTCCTCAGCCGTCCGGAATTCTTCAACATTTTTAACGACGTCGTCCTTGACTTCCTTAACGTAGTTAACAACATTTTCCTGGATTTTATATTTTTCAAGCAGGGGGTTGGTTAACTGGTCCACCGTCAGTTCCGATACCTCCTGATTGAGCAGCTTGACTCTTTGCCGGTATTCCTTTTGCCAGCCGGGTATCCGGCGAATGGTTTCCTTTAATTCATCGCGCAACTCACGAATGGCGGTTTCGATTCGCTCCTGTTCAGCTTTGGGCAGGGAATCGAAATCTTCCGGCGAAATAGTTTCGTCATCGCGCATCGGAGCCAGCGTATATCCGGTCGGTGTGCGCAGGATCGCGATGCCGCGCTTTTTTGCATCTTCATTCAACTTGTCAAATGCGCTTTGCTGGCGTTCATCAAATTCTTCATTGATCTCCTGCATCCTGGTACGGTATTCGTCGCTGCGAAACGACGCAGGAATGGCATTTTGCAAGTCATCCACCAACTGGGTCATGTCATCCCGTAATGTTTTACCCATGCCCGCCGGCAGTTTCAGCGCTTTGGGTTTGTGATGTTCATTGAAATTATTGACGTAACACCAATCGGAAGGTATGGGGCTTTTTACGGCGCGCTTTTCGAGTTCCTTGGTGACAATAAAGTGCTTGCCGATACCCGTGGACCCAAGGACAAAAAGATTATAACCATCATGCCTGATACCGACCCCGAAATCGATCGCTTCCAGCGCGCGATTCTGGCCAAGGGTATCAGTCAGATCTTCCAGTTCAGCCGTTGTGGAAAATGTCAGCTCGTCACGATTGCAGGCGTGGTAAAGATCATTAGCCTTTAGCGGATTGATACTCATTGAATAACTAAACTCCTTAAAACGGTTTAGCTGGTAAATCGTTTTTGTGGTTGGTTGGTGTTTCGTTTATAAACGCTCCGGCAAATGGGCGCGGATATCGTTGACACTCAGCGCCGTAAGATCCTTATTGATTTCGTTGGCTATCCATTTCCTTGTTTCAGTGTGCAGGTTACTGCGCAGCATTCCCAGAAAGGTGGGCGCCGCGACCACATAGAGCCTGTTGTACTTTCCCTGTTGCCGGACCAAATCAAGCCGGTTGCTGACTTCCTTGGCAAAGCGGATCGCTTCCTGCCGTTTCGGATCAACTTCGGTATCCAGGGAATTGACGCCCTGGCCATTGCGATTGGAAGTTCGGCCGGGTTTGTCCGAGGCCATTTCATTGGCATGCAATTTTGATTCGGGATGCACCATACTGTCGATTTCCGTTAATCCACCCCTCGCGGTTGTTGCGCTGAAAAATCTGGCGCGGCTCGCGTCAGCTACCATTACCAATGTGGCCATAGTTTGCTCCTCCGATTTGATGTTTTTTCTCTATAAATTATATTAGCGTCCATTAAATTATGGGATATTGAGCAATGTCAGTAAATGTTTGCATTCTGGCTGTTTGCTGTGCAGACATAACACGCTGTTTTTCAAATTTATTTGAAAACCCGCCAGGAAGTCCAGCTTTCTTTGCAGGATCATAAAACATGACTGAATTCGTTTTGCATAAGGGCAGTTGTCACTGCGGGGCCGTGCAATATGAAGTTGCAGCGCCTGCCGGTCTGCGGCTGCAGGAATGTAATTGCTCCATCTGCTCCCGCTCGGGTTATTTGCACTTGATTGTTCCCAAAACCCGTTTTCGTTTATTGCGGGGTGAAGAGTATTTGACAACGTATAGTTTCGGCACCCGCGAAGCCAAGCACAAATTCTGCAGGATCTGTGGTATCAAGTCTTTCTATATTCCGCGATCCAATCCGGATGGTATCAGTGTTAATGCGCGCTGCCTGGATGAAGCCACTATCAGTTCGATGCAGATCGAATTATTTGACGGCAAAAACTGGGAACAACATGCGCATGAACTGGCGGGACTTTCCCGTGACGTTGAGGAATGAGATAGAAAAGAGCGGCAGACGTTGCCTCTCCCGCGCCAGTTGGGCATGCGCGATTGCCTCTGCGTTAAAGTTTTTCTGCTTCTGGTTTATTTGCCGCGGCCTGTTGCATGTGCTCGGCAAGATAAAGCCAGGTTTCAATAACGGAATCCGGATTTAATGACACACTGCTGATGCCTTGCTCCATGAGCCAGAAAGCGAAGTCCGGATGATCCGACGGGCCCTGGCCACAAATGCCCACGTATTTCAATTTCCGCCGGCAGGCTTTAATCGCCATGCTGAGCAGCGCTTTTACCGCGTCGTTGCGTTCGTCGAATAATTCGGCGACCAGCGCGGAATCCCGGTCCAGGCCCAGGGTCAATTGGGTGAGATCATTGGAGCCGATGGAAAATCCGTCGAAAAACTGCAGGAATTGTTCAGCCAACAGGGCGTTGGAAGGAATTTCGCACATCATGATCACTTCCAGCCCGTTTTCACCACGCTGCATATCGTTATCGTAAAGCAAGTCAGCCACGGCTTCGGCTTCACTCACGGTGCGGCAAAATGGAATCATAATGGCGACATTGGTCAGGCCCATTTCTTCGCGCACCTTTTTAATGGCAAAACATTCCAGTTCAAAACAGTCTTTAAATGCCTGGCTCACGTAACGTGACGCGCCGCGGAAACCAATCATGGGATTTTCTTCCTCGGGTTCAAACGCCTTGCCACCAATCAGGTTGGCGTACTCATTGGATTTGAAATCCGACATGCGCACGATCACCGGTTTCGGATGGAAGGCCGCCGCAATGGTTGCCACACCTTCGGCGAGTTTTTCGATATAAAAACTCACGGGGTCAGAATACCCCACCATTTTTTTGCGGATCTGCTGTTTGATATCTTCCGGCTGGCTGTCGAACTTAAGCAACGCCTTGGGATGCACGCCGATGGTGCTGTTGATGATAAATTCCAGCCGCGCCAGTCCCACGCCTTCATTGGGCAGCGAACGGAAACTGAAAGCCCGGTCCGGTGTCGCCACGTTCATCATGATTTTGAACGGCAGCTTCGGCATGGCGTCCACCTGGATCTCATTCAGTATGAATTCCTGTTTTCCGTCATAGATGAAACCGGTTTCACCTTCGGCGCAGGATACG
>JAKEGK010000041.1 GCA_022627515.1 Gammaproteobacteria bacterium | reverse complement strand
TTGTTTTACAGAATTATAGAAATCCGGGTGCCGTTCTGCATTAAATTTTATAAATATACTTCGAAATTCTTCGGTCACAACAATGGCGCTGATTCTTTTTGCCAGTTCAGCGTTGAACTCTTCCAGCGAAGTATTCTTGGGATACTCCTTCCAGTTTTGCGGATTATAGATTTCGCAAAACGCAGCTGCTTCCTTTTTATGTGTTTCGATATCCGCGCAAGCCGACAGAGGTATCAATAGGCAGGCCGAGATGGCGATTAGTCGAGAGAACAGCATAATAGCTATAGCCTTTTAAAGATAATTACTGACCGAAAAATCAATGTCACTGATCATCCTTCGCAGGCCATTTGTTGGCTAATTTTGACTCTAACAAATAAACGAATGTAGCTTAAAACTCCCATTGGCGAATTAATCCTGAGGAGACAGATGTTGCGTGTTACTGCCTATATACACGCGATGATCTTGTGGATGGAATTATTACTATTCTCCTCGCAAAGTCTTTCGGCGCCTGATTAGAATCGACATGCACAATAGTCAAATACCAACAATTACTCTGATTTTCATAACATGGATGTGTAGAACGCGCCACGGATTTACGTTAAATCCTCCACTTGTTTATCCAATACCTGGGTCTGCTCATCAGGCAACAATTTAAAATAGTAGTATCCGGCGTTTTGGTTAATGTGAAAATTAAACAGCAATGCATTGAATTCTCCCGGCCCGGAGCGGATACCCCAATATTCACTACTATTACCGGTACTGACTTTTTCGGCGCAGGCCCACTCCATAAACTGCGCATCAAACCAGGCGTAGCGCTTAACAGCGCCTTTTGCGCCGATGTAGTACAAACCTTTTTTTCTGCCCTCCACATCCTGGCATAACTCGACAATAATTTCCGACCTGGAAGGGCTGGAATAAACATAAGCGCAAGGTCCTTCTGCGCTTGCGCGTTGCATGCAGCTGACTACAGTTCCAAGATCCTTGAATTGCCTGTTTTTGGAAAACTGCAGGCTTTGTTCATAAGACATGGAGCTAAAGCGAACAACGGTATCATCTATCCCGGCGCAGTGGACTATACCAGGCGCAAGCAGAAAGCCAATAATGAGCGGCAGTTTGAACAGGTGTACTTTTTTGTTCACGATGTCGATCCTCATGGATATGCCATTCATATAAATAACGATTAACTTTGTTGCTTGCATTTACACTTTTAAAGCCGGTGACTTCTGCAATGGCTTCTTATTACCGCCGTAATACTATCCGAGTTTTGCCGGAAATGGCAACAAATGGCTAGACGGCTATGGACTTAATGCTCACCGTATCTATTATAAAAGCCTTCTGAGTATAACAATTGTGTAAGTTTAAACCTTATGGTGTCTTTCGATGCGGGCTAAAATCGGGGCAAGAACTTATTCAATAATCTAAATAAAGCACTGGGAGGAATAACATGGCTTTTATCAGTCATTCAGTCGGTGAGCGCGGAGCCAATCCCGCAGCGGATGTTAACATCATTCAAACCGCACTTAACTACTACACTCGTCCTCCTATGCGCCTGTTGCCGGTTAATGGCGTCGCCGATCAGTCACTTTTCGATAGAATTCGTGATTTTCAGGCTACGTTTATGAACCAGCCTGATGGAAGAATCGATCCACGCGGCACCTCAGTGCAGCGCTTGTGGCCGGTCCGCTACGCCAATCCCACCGGACGGGCAATTCGCGGCGCAGATGCCTTTGGCGCCGGTCACTTCAATGCCCCCAGAGGAGGACGCCGCCATGATGGTGTAGACTATATCGCCACACCGAATCAGGCAGTAGCCGCTCCCATGTCCGGCAAAGTGGTCAGAATCACCCGACCTTACCCCACTGGTATCGATGCAAATGTTTTATCGGGCCTGGAAATTCACGCTAGCGACGGCAGCAGCTGCCAGATCTGGTATATCTCACCCAACACCAATCTTGTGGGGACGCTCGTGCATGCCGGCGACAAAATTGGTACGGCGCGGACTCTGCAAATCCGTTATCCTCCCCGTCCAACGCCATCGCGAAATGCCGGTGTAATGACGGATCATGTGCACGTTCGCATTCACGACCGGAACAACCGCCCAGTTGATCCCAGCACGGTTATCCCACGAGCGATCGCGATACCACTGCCCTGATTCATTGACAGCATACAATTGCGCAGCGTGTGCGTGCGGATTCAGGGGCAGCATCAAGGCTCGGGCGAATTGTCCCGGTATTCTTGCAGGTTCAGCTCTTCTCACATCCAGCGAAAGTTGTAGGACTCCTGTTGTTGCTGGCCCGCCCGGTGTTGTTCGCGTGCCGGGCGCCGCGCATCGGCCCGTAGCACTATCTTGAGTTTTTCTGTTTTGGCGGTCAGTTGAATCGCTTTGGCAACTGTAGTGGCTTGCGAATTTTCCAACGGATTAGTGCCAACATAGAGCTTTCCTTCTGCATCAATGCTGACGGCGGTCTTTTTCGCCAGTAATAGCTACAACCCATCCTTGAAAAGACCCAATTTGGGGACTATAGTACCCAAATTGGGTCCTATTTCGGATATTTATGACAGCAACAGCCATCGGTGATGCCTTATTCACGAAAACGCAACAGCGGGTGCTGGGATTGCTTTATGGCAAACCTGAGCAGAGTTTTTACACCAATGAAATTGTGCGCTGGGCGGCGATGGGCCGAGGTACGGTTCGCCGTGAACTGGATCGCCTGGTTGCAGCCGGCTTGCTTGTGGTTACCCGTGAAGGGAACCAGCATCACTATCGGGCCAATTCTGAAACGCCGGTTTACCGCGAGTTGTTAGGCATTGTCAGAAAAACCTTTGGTATCGCGGATGTGATTAGAGCAGGACTGGCGCCAGTGGATGAACACATAAGTTTGGCCTTTATCTATGGATCAATTGCCAAGGGAGAAGATACCTCCGGTAGCGATATCGACTTACTAGTGATAACCGATTCTCTGGCGTATGCCGATTTGATGTCAGCACTAGGGGACGCCGAACAGTTGCTGGGCCGGCCGATTAATCCGTCGATTTATACGATGACCCAAATCAAAGACAAGCTGAGACAAAAAAATGCGTTTTTAACCAGGGTGATGGAACAACCCAAGGTGTGGGTGAAGGGAGGCGATGATGACATTAGAAAAATTAGACAATTTAGTCAAAGTTAAACTATTAAAAGTCGAATCACCGGACCAGCATGAATTTGAGGGTTTGCTGAATTCCGCAAAGCGCCGGCTAAAGGATTCTCAGGTTGACGGGTTGTCTGAGGAGGGGAAATTCTTTTTGGCCTACGGGGCAGCGCATGCTCTGGCTGTGGCAGCGTTGCGCTGGCATGGCTATCGTTCTGACAATCGCTACCTGGTATTCCAATGTTTGCAGCATACAGTTGGTTTGGACAATACAAAATGGCGTGTGCTCGATAAATGTCATAAGCAGCGGAATTTGGCAGAGTACGAAGTGTCTTTGGAAATTACGCCGCAGTTATTGCTCGAGTTAATTCAGATAACCAAAGAATTATTAACACTGGTAACAGCTTTGGGTCCAGTTAAATAGTGAACGCCATTAAATCAGCTTTGGTTTGCGTTTTGGTGCTCCTCACATTTTCCTGCTATGCCGCAGGTAAAGTTCAGTTAACCTGGAAACCTGATGGCACAGTCTTTAACACTTCCGGTCGTAGTATTAAATTAAACGTTCAGAATATCTACACGGGCAAAACACTTAACGATGCCCTTTACCTAGCAGGCTTTCGGATAGATAAAGAGGGTATCAATCACCCGGTGGTGGCAAGAATTGCGGCTGACCTGAATGACACCGCTTATTGGAATTTTGATACGATGCCGCAGGATTTTTTCTTGTTCGACTCCAAGGTACACGTGAACGATTCAAGCGGGAAAGTCTTTACATTGAATAATTCTAACTGGGAATCTGCTAACATAAGCCTTAAACCGAACTCTAGTATCATCACTACTAACAGCGATATAGTCGCCTGCTACCCCTCCTCCAAGTTTAAAGCCGTCAAGGATACTGGCGTGTGCTATTCGGTGACGAAGAATTGGAACGTTACCGTGAACTGGATTGATCGTGTGCCACAAATTTGCGGGAAGCAAATACACGCATTCGAAAACAATTTTCAGAATCCCGTGGTCAAGGTAATTGATATCGACACTGGGAAGATACTGAAAACCAAATCCGTTAAGTCCCCACCTGAAAATCTGTGCGATTTTAATTAGCGGTTCTTTGGAATCGGACTTCCAGTCGTCTTGTTTGCGCAAAAAATGAAAACTGCATCAAGTCTCGGGCGGATTGTCGCGGTATTCTGTCAGGTTCAGCTCTTCCCACATCCAACTGAAATCATAGGCTGCCTGTTGCTGTCCGCCCACCCGGTGCTGTTCGCTGTTTTCAAGGTATTTCAGCCATTCGATGACTTTGGTCCGGCCTTTTTTGCTGCGGGCGCATTGGCGCGGGGTTTTGTTGTCCAGCATAGGCAGGGGTTCGTCCAGCGTCTGGCGGTAGTGCTGGTCCATAAAATTCCGGAAGATCTCAGCGGCGAGTTCCGGATCGAGCGCATCGTCCGCTCCCTCCCTTTTTTGCCGCGTTCCGGAAGGGCCGCGTTCGTCCATCAGTTGTTGCGGGGTTTGCAGTTTGCTGAGCGCTGGGCCGATGAGGCCGTGCAGGCGCTTTTCCAGCTCCGCCTGGCCGCGACGGGAGCGTTCCACGGAGTTGGTTGAAAGTGTCAGCACCCCAGGCTGCGCTCTAAGGGTGCCGCTGATAGAGCGTTGTCCATCCTGCCAGGTTTCGAATTTTAGCTCATGTTGCGGTTTACGTTTACCGGAGTTCTGTTCCGCAAACCAGACCCAGGCCGGCTCGCCGGGCTGTTCGCGTTCCCAGCCGGGCGCGGCGTCCATGCGCGCGCTGATGGTATCGAGGTGTTCCGCCAGAAAGGCAAAGCGGGTTTCAGTGAAGACCACCGCTTCGCCATCGCGGTTGACGATCTCGGGCAAGGGCGCGCGCAGCTTGTTGATTACATGCGCCAGCCAAAGTGACGTAAATGCGGTAACGGCTTCATGCAAAAACAGGGTCGTCTGGTCAGTCTCCGCCGTGATGCTGGCCGCCGCTTCCTTCCCTACCTGCCGCACGAGTTCCTTATCGAATTGCTTGCGCGATTCTGTTAACACCTTTAGCAGACTTTGCGCCGGTTCGGCGGGAAACAGCAGAAGGCCGCCGGCAAACAGGTGCTTGCCGTCCATGTTCAGCACCCGCGCGGCAAGCTTGTCCCACCTGGCGAGGTTTTGAGTGCCCATCTTTTCATAAACACGCACCGCCGCGCCGCCGCGGATGACATCGCGCACGTCGCAATGCGAGCCGGGCGAGACTTCAACCACTTCGTACAGGCTGAGCACGGAATCGCGCAGCAGTTGTAAATAGCGCCGCCCGCGAACGGTCTCGCGCCAGCCCCGGCGCTTGAGATAGTCATCGATGATGTTACGGTTATCCGGTGGAATACGGCGGCTGAGAAAATCCTCAAACATCATGGCGAACTGCATGCCGTGGTAACCGCGTTCCGCTAGCTCGCCGAACAGCTCTTCCTGGCTGCAGCCCAGGCGCTGGCATACCGGATCGAGGTGAGAGGCGAATACTGCCTGCTGATCGTACAGCCATTCCTCCCGCTCAGAATACTGCATGATGTTGCGGATGGCTTTGTCGGTGTCGCTGCGAGCGCTCATGTGTGCCGCTTCCTGTAAACGATTGGTTTGCCGGTGATGAAACCGGGAATTTACAATAAAAGCGCGCTCGGGGAAATTGGTTTTTTTCCAAGACACTGAACTCATTGGGAATAAATTGGCGAGATTTCGGATTCAGTTACGCCGCCTGAAATTTTTGGGATGTGGACGGAATAGGCATTCCCACGCGGAAAGATTATGAAAGTATTCTGCAATACACCAAAATACCTTAACCCGTAGGTTGGTGAGTTCCGCGAACCGCAACAATCAAGCGGTGGCGTTGCTCTCTATGGTGCGCTTTGTGCCTCAGCGGCACCCTACGGGGATTTAATCACTGATGTCCGATACTCAAAAATGGCTTTAACGAAACATAGAGAATAAACAAAATAGCGGCGATGGCTAACAGCAGTTGCACGGGGCGTTGTTTGAGGTTGTCGGCAAAGGTGGGCAGTTTGCCTTCCTGTTGCAGGCGCTGGTATTCCCGCCGGGCCAGTTCGGCGCGTTGTTGCTGATATTCATCGATCAGTCGTTTGGCTGATTCAAGCTGGTCGTCGGTGCGCAGCCAGAACGCGCCTGCGGAGATGCCCCAATTGCCGGGCTCACTTTCGTAGTAGTCAATGTGATTTTTGTCGAGCAGTTCCCGCATCTCTTGGGCTTCATCATCGGGCACATGACGCAGGGAATATAATCGCACCGGCATGCCAGTTATCCGCTACTGATGAAAGCTACATATCCAGCGCATACTGGATTTCCGATGACAGGCGTTCCACGCACTTCTCGCCTTCCGCGATCGCTTCACTCGCCCGGTGAAATTCCAGCAGCCCGATTTTTGATAACTTGGGCGCGAGCAGAATATCGGGCGGATCGCCCGCCATGCGGCTGCGGGTAACACGGTCCTGCATGATATTGATGGAACTGACAATGGCGTCAAACAATCCCGGCGCTTTATTCTCGCTGCCAAAATCAGGAATGATCGCCGCGGAGTATTCCTTGATATTTTTAATGAAGCGGTCGGCAATGCCGTAATTGGTCGCAACCTCGGGTCTGCGCGCCAGGTGTTTACCGACAATATCGCCGTTCAAATTCACCGCGATCACCAGGTCCGCGCCGAGTGCGCGGCAAACGGATACCGGCACCGGATTAACCAGGCCACCGTCGATAAGCCACCGGCCGTCGTGCTGAATGGGTGGAAATAATCCCGGCAGCGACATGGAAGCCCAGACCGCCTGCAGCACGGAACCCGAGGTAAACCAGACTTCCCGGCCTGTTTCCAGATTAGTGGAAACCGCAGCGAAGGACGTGTCCAGGTCTTCGATACAGACTTCGTTGCCGCAAACATACTGGATCAAAAATTTTTCCATATGATCCGCATCTACAAACCCATTAAACGACCAGTTAAGTTCGAAAAACCGGGCGACTTCCAGCTTGGCGAGGTTCAATAACCACGCCTCGAGCCTGTGAAGATTCCCGGCGCAATACGAAGCGCCAACCAACGCGCCAATTGAGCAGCCAACAACGATGTCCGGCTCAACGCCAAGCTTTTGCAGCGCCTTGATCACGCCAAGATGGCTCCAGCCCCGCGCGGACCCGCTGCCCAGCGCCAGGCCGATTTTGCCGTTGTATCGTTGTTTGTGACGGGTCATGCAAATTTAAACCTGGATTCGGCGGATTGCGCTCTGATTAGCATCTGTCTCAAAATTACTATACAGCAAAAAAGCGGCGGCAACCTGATTATCGATCCCAAAGATGTATTTCAAAACCATCGGCGGCATGGATGCCGCCGTTGAGCATTCTCGCGGAAACAAGAACGGACGTATTTACAGTGGATTTTGAAATGCATCCCTGGAGCCGATAACTTTTCAATTTTGAAACCGGTTCTACTCATCATCACGCCGGGCATGGATGGAAATCAATTCACCCGTGTGGTCCACCTCGATGAAAAACAGAATCGGCCGGCAACAGATATAACAGTCTTCAATGTAGTGTTGACTGCCGGCCGAAAGGTCAAGCGTGGCCTCAAAGGATTCGCCACAGTACGGACAACTAACTCTGCATGATTCCAGCATATTAGGAGAATTATTGCATTTGGGTGATATGGTGCTTTAATACGTTCTCATCGATCGGATAAGCGAGCGCTTCAAAATTTTTGAACATGGCTTGCAGTTTCTGCAATTGGTGAAGGTATTCCTTTTCATAGAATACAATCACTTTGATTTTTTTGGCAATGGGTGCGGCGTTAGCCCCGGCACTAGCATGCTGCATGCGTTCAACCGTGGCCAGCAGAGATTCCAGGGTGCTGGTGCGGTCACGAAAATCCGATTGGTAGTTGAATTCCGCCACAATAACATCCGGCTTTTCCCTGCGCACCACCGCCATGGCCTTGCGCATTACATGCTCCATCAATACCGTGTAGCCGCAGGCCTGATACAGCGGCTTGAAGTTGGGATAACCGCCCTGCTCGACAATCGCCAATAGTTTTTGACTACCCGCCACCGCCAGGTATGCCCGTTGCTAGCCCAGGCTTTTGGACGCGATTTCGTACACGTCCTTGGACAAACCCGGTTCAGCAATAATGCCATCCAGTTGCTGTTTCATCAGTTGCTGGCGCGGTTCGTCGTATTTTTTCCATAAAGTATAAACCGTCGCCAGCCGCGCGGCGATTTGCGGATTTAGCTTGTCGATTTCCAGAATCCTGCCGGTAAAAAACTTGTAGCCTTCGCCGCTCAAATCATGAAACTGCGCCGGATTGCCATGACCAAACGAACCAATCAGAGCACGGATCTTGTTCGGATTTTTCAGCGTAAACGACTCGTGGGATGTGAGCTCTTTGACGCGCTCCAGCGTCCCGGGCAAACGCGAGGTCGCCTGGATAGCCAGCCACTTGTCCACCACCAGCAATTCGTTTTTCCATTTCGCGTAGAACGCCGCCAATGCGTCTTCACGCTGCGGACAATTATTGTTAGCCAGTGATACCAGCGCCGCCATTACATCGGTCATGTTGTTGCCCTGCCGGAATTGCGCGTAGCACATTTCATGGATGGATGCGTCGCCGGTTTCCATCAAATAACCCAGACAGGTGTTTTTCAAGGCGCGCTTTTTTACATGCTCCTGCTCGAAACTGTATGCGCCGGCAATCCGGTTATCGTCATACACCTGACGCAAGAGATCCTTTAAATGGGTTGCCAGGGTTTCACGAATAAAACGGCATACCTTGTGTATCGCCACCGGATCGATGGGAGAAACAAACTCCGCGATGTAACTTTCCGCCGGCAGGCTGATCGCTTGCGCGGCCAGTGATCGATCGAGCTTTACATCCTCAAGTATTGACCGGTAGGCATCAATGAAAGGTTCCGGAACATAGAGCGGCCGGTGCTGCTGAAAATCTTCCACCAGTTGCTTGATGATCTTGACAGCCAGTTGCTGTCCGGCGTCCCAGCGGTTGAAATCATCGCTGTCGTTGGCCATTAGGAAATACCGTTCCTGGTCTTTCAAATCCAGATTGACTTTTACCGGCGCCGAAAAACCGCGCAGCAGGGACGGCGCCGGTTCGCTATTGACATGTATAAAGGTGTAACTTTCCTCCACCTGCCGGATTTCCAGCACACGCGTGCCCTGAACCGCGGCGGCTTCATTGCGTAACTGCATCGGCATATCCTTACCGCTTTCATCCAGCAAACCGACCGCCAGCGGAATAAGAAACGGCTCCTTCTTTTCCTGTCCCGGCGTCGGCGGACAGGTTTGCCTGATCGTCAGGGTATAGGTTTTATGGGCGGCATCGTAATGGCGGCTGACGTGCAGTTCCGGCGTGCCGGCCTGGCTGTACCAGCGGCGGAACTGGGTCAGATCCGCCTGGTTGGCGTCTTCCATGGCTTTGACGAAATCATCACAGGTAACCGCCTGCCCGTCATGGCGATCGAAATACAGATCCGTGCCCTTGCGGAATTTTTCCGGCCCCAGCAGATGATGCAGCACGCGCACAACTTCGGCGCCTTTGTTGTAGACCGTCACCGTGTAGAAGTTGTTAATCTCCACATAGGAATCCGGCCGCACCGGATGCGCCATGGGACTGGCGTCTTCGCGGAACTGGTTGGTGCGCAGAATATTCACATCACTGATGCGTTTCACGCCGCGGGAAGTCATATCCGCGCTGAACTCCTGATCGCGGAACACAGTAAAACCTTCCTTGAGGCTCAACTGGAACCAGTCGCGGCAGGTCACGCGGTTGCCGGACCAGTTATGAAAATATTCATGCCCGATCACCCCTTCGATACCGTCATAATCATGGTCCGTCGCGGTTTCCGGTTTGGCCAATACATACTTGGAATTGAAAACGTTAAGCCCCTTGTTTTCCATCGCGCCCATATTGAAATCATCCACGGCAACGATCATGTAGATATCGAGGTCATATTCCCGGCCATAGACTTCTTCATCCCATTTCATCGCCTTTTTCAGAGAGCGCATGGCGTGATCGCATTTGTCGATGTTATGGGACTGCACATATATGTGCAGCGCGACTTCGCGGCCTGAGCGGGTAGTAAAAGTATCTTCAATGCGTTCCAGATTGCCCGCGACCAGCGCGAAAAGATACGTGGGTTTTGGAAAGGGATCTTCCCATTTAGCCCAGTGTTTATCCGGATCGGACTCCACATCGCCCTTGTCCACCAGGTTGCCGTTGGAAAGCAGCACGGGAAATTTATTTTTATCAGCCACGATCGTGGTGGTGTATTTCGCCATGATGTCCGGCCGGTCGTACATATAGGTAATGCGCCGGAATCCTTCCGCCTCGCACTGGGTGCAGAAATTTCCGCTGGAAATATACAGGCCATTCAGGCTGGTGTTGGCTTGCGGATTGATTTCATTTTCCACAGTCAGCGTAAACACATCCGGCACTCTATGAATCGTCAGCTGCTCGCCATTGATCTGATAGCCGCTCTTGTCGAGCGGCACGCCATCGATAGCGATCGAAAGAAGTTTAAGATCCTCGCCATGCAGCACCAGGGGTTGCGGCCCAAGCACACCGGCGCGCTTGCGCACTCCCAGCCGGGCTTTCACCCGGGTTGCCGTTTCGTGCAGGTCAAAATACAAATCAACCGTATCAATTACATAATCGGCCGGCTTGTATTCGGAGAGATAAATCGGACGTGGTGCTTGCGGATCTTTGGCCATGCTGCGTTTCCCGTGATTTGTGAACGAAATTTGCAATAACTACTGATTGAATAACACTGACTCAAGTTTTGGAGTTCGTAGTTTTACCAAGGGCGCGGTAAGGGGGCCTCTTTTGAGAGACCGTCGGCGGCAGGGACGCCGCCGCCGAGCCTACAAGGATGTATATATAGCGAGTCTCTCAAAAGAGGCCCCCTTACCGTGCTCCGCCGTGATTCCATGAAAATGAACTCCGAAACTTGACCACTAAAAACGTGACATTTTAGCCTACAGTCTAGTTCAATCCAGCGGTGAATTTGCGCTAGAATACCACACCAATTCTACTGCCAATAAGAGAAACCCATGACTGCCAGTAACTTATGCCCATGCGGCTCAGGAAAAGCTTATAAAAAATGTTGCGAACCGTTTATTTCCGGCGCTGAAATTCCGCCGACGGCCGAAGCGCTGATGCGTTCGCGTTACGTTGCCTACACCCAGCAAAATAACCAGTACATTCTCGATACCTGGCATTCCTCCACCAGGCCGGATGATCCCACACCGGCGGAAGACCGCAATGTTGAATGGATCGGGCTGAAGATTCTCAGCACTGAAGCCGGAGGACCCGCTGATGACCGGGGCGTGGTGGAGTTCCGGGCGCGCTGCCGCGTCAAAGACAACGCGGGAGGTTTGGACGAGTCCAGCGAATTTATCAAGGAAAATGGCCGCTGGTATTACGTCGATGGCGCCACTATCAAACCGCAAAAAAGCGCGCACCTGAAAGTAGGCCGCAATGAACCCTGTCCCTGCGGCAGCGGTAAAAAATACAAGAAATGTTGCGGGAAAGCGGCATAACAATTTACAGATAAATCCGCCGCGTGGAAAAACAAAAAACCCTGTTGAATGTTACTGGACTGGGCGGTTACACGGATTTTACGGCACTGTATGAACAATACGGATTTAAGGTTATCAACGCCAAAACCCTGCGCAATGCCCTGACGCTGATAAAACAACATGCGCCCGGCATTAACATTATTGTCGCGGAATTTGTTTATGCTCCCACTTATGGTTCGCAGTTAAGTAATTTCGAATCGTTATTCGCCGCCGCTCAGAACTTTGCGCCACAAGCGCACTTCATCGCGCTCACCCACCGCGGCGATCTCGCGCATCTGGAAAAAGTCAGAACGCGCAATCCGCGATGTTCGGTACTGCTGTTTCCGCTATCGGCAATGGAAATGGATGACTGCCTTAAAAACATCGTCGAATCAGACTTCGCATCAGGGGCGGGTTAGCAATTCAGTTTCCGTCATGTCACCCGAAGTATCAATGCGAACGCCGACTACATCGGGGCGCCGCGATTTGATATAACCTGCCATCAACAGCAGCAGGGTTTCATTTTCCGCGCTGATGGCGTCCAGAATTTTATTCGCGGCGATCTGGCAACGTTCATCCGTATTGGGATTGTCGATCCATATGCGGCTCATTTGCCAGCCCTTATCCATATCACGATCCATTTTCTGAAAAAAATCCTCGCCTTCCTCCATAAGATTATCGGGCAGGTCGAGCGTCCTCGTGACATCATCAATGTGTAACGTAAGTTGCATGGCGGATCCTTTACGGCTGATTCCAGTAATCAAATGAAAGAGGCTAGTGTACCAATGAATTCCCAAAATACGCAGCCGATACACCGAGCTGCGCCACAAAAGCAACCGGCACCGCCGCGGCCCGGGCACGCGATAGCGGCTTATTCATATTTTGTAGTGCATTATCTGCCGAATAACTCAAGAAAAAACACTTATTTGCCGTTAAGTCTCCCGTGAAACCCGAAATTTTGCCTCCCTTTAATGAACGGGCACACTAGTCAGGCAAGCTTATTAACTGATATTTTTCAGTAAGTTAGGATATTGATCCGGATACTGCGCGGCATTTTAAAACATGGACACGGTAATCTCACCGGAAAACAGCCAATATACGCTGCTGATCGTCGACGACAATGAAATGAACCGCCAGCTGATGGCGCTCCAGTTCAAACGCGCCGGGTACAGTGTGGTGCTCGCGGAAAACGGCTATGACGCCCTGGAGTTAATAGAGGCCACTTCGTTTGATCTGGTGCTGCTGGATATCATGATGCCCGGCATCAGCGGACTGGAAACCCTCGAGGAAATCCGCAAACAGCACACGCTGATCAGCCTGCCGGTTATTATGGTGACCGCCGACGACCTGGAACAAAGCATCCTCAAGGCCCTGCAGTTAGGCGCCAATGATTATTTAACCAAACCGCTGAATGTGCCGGTTGCCCTGGCGCGCATCAAAACCCAGTTGACGCTGAAAGACCTGGCGGTGCTCAAGGATGAGTTCGTGCGCTTTGCCAGCCATGACCTGAAAAAGCCTTTGATTGTCATGATGGACATCGCTTCGGAACTCAAAAAGAGTTTGACGCCGGGTGCAACCATTACCGCGGATATTCCGGAACTCGTTGAACTGATCACCCGGACCGGCGAGAACATGCAACAGGTCATCGGCGGGTTCCTCAATACCGGATCGTCCGCCATTGCCACACCCGAACCAAAGTACAAAAAAATATTTCTCAATGACATCGTGGATAAATCGTTGCAGGCCAATGAAAGTTACGCGCGGAAAAAAGGCGTTAGGCTTAAAAAGGAACTGGCCAGTGATTTACCCGTTATTGAAGCTGATGAATTCCGTTTGTCCCAGGTACTGGATAATCTTGTTGGCAATGCCTTGAAATTCAGCCCGCGGGAAACCACCACCATTGTGCGCACCCGGGCGGACGACAAATATGTCTATGCTGAAGTCTGTGACGGCGGCCCCGGAATAACGGAAGACGATATGAAGATACTCTTCACCCGTTACGCCAGGTTGAGCAACCGGCCAACCGGCGGTGAATCGAGCAGCGGCATAGGTCTAGCCATGTCGAAACAATTCATTGAGCTGCATAAAGGGCGTATCGGTGTGCGCAACAATCCGGAATCGGGCGCCACGTTCTGGTTCAGCATTCCGATTAAGCACTAACAGCCCACACAAGCGATCAAAAACTTTAGCGCAAAGGTGCGAAGGGGCAGAGCCTGTAAAACATGACGCTGACTATGGCGTTTACTCACTTCTATAAATCCTATTGTTAGCACCTGTTTCAAAACTATAATTCCGCAAAAGAAAGCGCAGCAACCAGAATACCGGCGCCGGGAGTGAATTTCAAAACCGTCGGCGGCAGGGATGCCGCCGTCGAGCTTACAGGGACGTATTTATAGCGTGTTTTGAAATTCACTCCCGGGGTCGGTATCCTCTCAATTAAGAGGCGGGTTCTAATCATTATTTCTCTGCATCTTTGCGCCTCTGCGTTGAAACTTTATT
>JAKEGK010000040.1 GCA_022627515.1 Gammaproteobacteria bacterium | reverse complement strand
TTGTTAACAGCACCGTCAGACAGTGCTAACAGGAAATCGAAAACGGGAAACGATACCGTGAACCGGTAATTATTTCGTTTCAAAAAAGGGGGCTATGCCCCCTTAAATATACACAACCCGCAACGAGGCAATTTCTTGATGCGGGTTGCGCGATCATTGCTGTTATTCCGATTCGGCGTCGCCAGATGTTGCCGCTGCCGCCGTGTCTTTTTCGCCGGCTTTAGCCTGTCTGCCGCCTACCCGCTTCTTCGATGTGACTTTTGCGGTTTTCTTTTTCTTCGGCGCCGGTTTTCCGGTTTCGGCGACCACATCACCGCTTTCAGTCAACTCAACCAGTTCGTCAGCTGCGCCACCGAGATGCAGAGCGGGCGTGGCGTCATTGATGGCGTCGGCCACACCGCTGACATACAGCTGGATAGCACGCATGGCGTCATCGTTGCCGGGAATAACGTAATCCACGCCTTCGGGGTTGTTATTGGTATCCACCACACCAATCACCGGAATACCCAGTTTAACCGCTTCGCGGATAGCGATTTTTTCATGGCCGACATCGATGACGAACAAGGCGTCAGGTAATCTTGCCATGTCTTTGATGCCACCCAGGCTGCGGTCCAGTTTTTCCAATTCCCGAGTCAGCATTAAAGCTTCTTTTTTATTGAGCTTGGCAAAGCTGCCGTCGGTTGCCATGGTTTCAAGTTCTTTCAAACGCTTGATGGACTGTTTGACAGTGTGGAAGTTGGTAAGCATGCCGCCTAACCAGCGATGGTTTACGTAGGGCATGCCGCAACGTTCAGCTTCTTCCTTAATGATGTCACGCGCGGCCCGTTTGGTGCCGACAAACAAAATAGCGCCTTTTTTAGCGGCTGTTTTGCCGATGAAATTTATTGCGTCATTGTAACGGGGGAGAGTCTTCTCGAGATTGATAATATGAATTTTGTCGCGTTCCCCGAAGATAAACGGCGCCATTTTCGGGTTCCAGAAACGCGCCTGGTGGCCAAAATGCACACCGGCCGCCAACATTTCACGCATGGTGACTGCTGCCATAATAATTACTCCAATTGTAGGGTTAAGCCTCCATGAATCCCATAGTCCAACCCTGCCGGTCTGACCCGGTCAGGGCACCCTGGCGCTATGTGCCGACTCATGTGTGGGTTGATAAAAATATTGTGGTGCACCGATCTATGTCACAATCAACATTCTATCAGTGCCACAATATAAATTTGTTTGCCGCGTTTTTTGATTGCCATAGCGGCGCGGGCTTTATACCATAAATAGCCCTTTTCAACAATGTAAGCCGTGAAGTTTTGCGATTTCCGGTGTCTGAACTAATGGACGTAACTTTTAAATAACCTTTTAAATTCATAAAGATGGGTATACATATCAAAACACCGGAAGAAATCGGAAAAATGCGCGTCGCGGGCCTGCTGGCCGCCGATGTCTTGCGCATGATACGCGAACATGTAAAACCGGGCGTCACCACCAATGAACTCGATAAAATCTGTCACGATTACATTGTGTACGAACAAAATGCAATTCCCGCACCACTCAATTACCACGGATTTCCCAAGTCCATCTGCACCTCTGTGAACCATCAGGTATGCCATGGTATTCCCGGCGACAAAAAACTGAAAAACGGCGACATCGTAAATATTGATGTGACGGTGATTAAAGATGAATTCCATGGCGACACCAGCAAGATGTTTTACGTCGGCGAGCCTTCCATACTTGCCCAGCGCGTTTGCCGTGTCAGCCATGAATGCATGAAGATCGGCATCGAGATGGTAAAACCCGGTATTCGCCTGGGCGATATTGGACACGCCATCCAGAAGCACGCGGAATCCAACAATTGCTCCGTGGTGCGAGAGTACTGTGGCCACGGCATCGGCCGGCTGTTTCATGAAGAACCACAGGTATTGCATTACGGCACGCCCGGCACCAAGGAGATACTGGAACCGGGAATGACTTTCACGATCGAACCCATGATCAATGTGGGTAAACGTCACGTTAAACTGCTGCCCGATGGCTGGACTGTGATCACCAAGGACCGCAGCCTGTCAGCCCAATGGGAACATACGATACTCGTCACCGATAATGGCTTTGAGGTGCTGACCAGGCTTCCCAGTGATGAAATATAACGGCCAGCAGCGTTTTCCTAATCCGGATTGAATCTACCCTCACGTGCTAAATCCTGACATTAACAGCAACGAATTGCCCGAAGAAATCGACTGGAATGCGTTCGACGAACGCTTCAAGAACAGCAAGCACCCCGTGTCACTGTTCCGGGACACATTGAAGCAGGCGCAGCAACTGTTAAAAAACCAATTTGAACAAAATTACCCGTCCGACCGGCTTGTTTACCAGCATGCCAAAACGGTTGATAACCTCTTGATACGCGCATGGCATCACTTTATCGTGAAAGACGAAAACAGTATTTCTCTCGTAGCGGTTGGTGGTTACGGCCGCGGTGAACTGCATCCGGCATCGGATATTGATTTACTGATCCTTTTAAAAGGCAATCACCACGAACAATTCGCTGCGCGTATCCAGGGGTTTCTGACATTTTTATGGGATATCGGCCTGCAGGTCGGACAAAGCGTGCGTTCGATCAGGGAGTGCATAACCGAAGCCAAAAGGGATATCACGGTCGCGACCAATCTCATGGAAGCACGGCTGCTTTGCGGAGTGCAAAAGCAATTTCTCAAGCTGCAAAAAAAAACCGGACCGAAAAAGATCTGGCCCAGCCGCAAATTTTTTCAAGCCAAACTGGCGGAACAGATTCAGCGTCACCACCGGTTCGGTGATACCGCCTATAACCTGGAACCCAATATAAAGGAAAATCCCGGCGGCCTGCGTGACATCCAGGTTATCGGCTGGGTTGCCAAACGGCATTTTGGCGCCACTACCCTGCACGACCTGGTATCCCATAATTTCCTCAGTGAAAACGAACTGAAAACTCTCGTCGAGTGCCAGAATTTTCTCTGGCGCATTCGCATCGGACTGCACCTGCTGACGGGCCGGAGGGAAGACCGACTCCTGTTTGATCATCAACGCACATTGGCCAGGCAATTCGGCTATCAGGATGACAAACAGCGGCTCGCGGTGGAAAAATTCATGAAAGATTATTACCGGACGGTGCTGGAACTCAATCGCCTGAATGAAATGCTGCTGCAGTTGTTCGACGAGGAATTACTCACCAAGCGTGAACGGGTGAAGATCAAAACCATTAACAAACGTTTTCATAACCGCAATGGATTCCTGGAAGCCACTTCCACACAGGTATTTGAACAATATCCGTTTGCCCTGCTGGAGCTGTTCCTGATCATGGCGCAGCATCAGGATTTGCGCGGTGTGCGCGCCGGAACGATCCGGCTGGTGCGGGATAATTGCTGGCGTATCGATGACAGATTCCGTAATGACGTCCGCTGTCAAAGCCTGTTTCTCGAGATCTTCAAGCAGCCTGTGGGACTTACACATGAATTGCGCCGCATGAATCGCTATGGCGTGCTCGCGGCATATGTCCCTGCGTTTGGCAGAATAGTCGGCCAGATGCAGCATGACCTGTTTCATGTTTACACCGTGGACGAACACACCATGTTCCTGGTGCGCAATCTGAGGCGGTTTACCGTTGCGGAACATGCGCATGAATTTCCCGTGTGCAGCAAAATCATCAAGGAAATTCCCAAGCAGGAACTGCTCTATCTGGCCGGATTCTTCCATGATATCGCCAAGGGGCGCGGGGGAGATCATTCCGATCTTGGCGCGCAGGAAGCCGTCAGCTTCTGCAAACTTCATGGTTTGAGCCAGTATGATACCAACCTCGTCGCCTGGCTGGTGCGTCACCATCTGGTAATGTCCACCACCTCGCAACGCAAGGATATCAGCGATCCGCAAGTCATCAATGAATTTGCCGAATTCGTGGGCAACGTCGAAAAACTCAACTACCTTTATTTGCTGACCGTGGCGGATATCCGGGCCACCAGTCCGGGACTGTGGAACACCTGGAAGGATTCCCTGTTGCAGGAACTGTATTTCGCCACCGTGCGGGCGTTCCGCCGCGGCCTGCAAAATCCTATCGATGTATCCGAGAAAATTGCGGAAATCAAATCGTCCGCTCTGGCGGAACTGCAAAACCAGGGGATTGACAGGCAAGCAATCGACAGATTCTGGAGCAGTTTCGAAGACGACTATTTCATGCGTCACTCGCAAAACGAAATTGTCTGGCATACCAAGGCATTCATCAGCAGCAGGCCTGAAGATTTTCCATTGATACTGGTCCGCGAACAAACCCACCGGGGTGGAACCGAGTTATTCGTCTGCATGCCCAATGCAAAGTATATTTTTGCGCTGATTACCGCGGGTATTGCGCGCCTGGGTTTAACCATTATTGACGCGCGCATTATTACGTCCAAAGATGACTTTGCCGTGGATACATTTATCCTGCTCGAGAGCAACGGCGATGTCATCACTGACAAGCAGCGTATCGAGGATATCAAGCAGAAACTGCACTCCCTGCTTGATAAGCCGACTTATGAAAACCTGCTGGCTAACCAGCCCGGCATTTTGATGTCACGCCGCCTGAAGCATTTCCCAATCGCGACGGAAATCAATTTTCACAGCGACACGCGCAGCTTGATTACCATCATGGAAGTTGTCACCCGCGACCAGCCGGGAGTCCTGGCCAGGATTGCAATGGCCCTGGTTGAGTGCAAGGCACAGGTGCTGAATGCAAAAATCGCCACCTTTGGTGAACGCGCCGAAGATATTTTTTATATTACTGATGAAAACAACCGGCCGATCGAAAGTGCGGAGCAACTCAACAAACTGCGGGAAACAATTATTCAACTTCTGGATCGCTAAACACTGTCTGCACTATACTAGTACTGCTTTGTTAGTTTGCATTTCAGCTTTCAGCGCCCGGAAGGGGATTGCATGGCCGTCCATTACAGCAGCGCGGCGGCCGAGCATTCTTTACGACAAAAACGAACCTGTTCACAGCGAGCCTTGCAAGCGCTTACCGGGCACTGCGTAGCGTCAAACAAAAGCAACAAAGCAGCAGACAGTATTTTACTCTTACAATCAATTACAAATTATTCAACAATAGCGAACATCCATTAGTGAACAACAGCCAATTATTCTTTTCACTCCTGCTGACTTCACTGCTGGCGTGCGTTCCTTTCTCCGTTTCCGGCCAGCAGGAGTTTGAGTCCAAAGACGAAGCAGAGAAATTATTCGCGTCACATAGTCAAAGCATTTACCAGATTCGCGTTATCGAGCTGGCCACCGGGAACAAAGCCGCCATCGGATCCGGATTTTTGATTGATAAGCAGGGGCATATCGCGACCAATTTTCACGTGGTGTCCAGTTTTGTCCACCAGCCCGCGCGCTACCGGTTGGAATACGCCACACTCGACGGGCATACCGGAGACCTGGAACTTGTCGACATCGATGTGGTGCACGATCTGGCGATTACCAAAGGTGACACGGGCGCCACCAGATCTGTCCGCCTTGGACATAGCAAACTGTCCAAGGGAACCCGGATATTCTCGCTGGGCAATCCGCATGACCTGGGTTTAAGTGTCGTCGAAGGCACCTATAATGGATTACTCGAAAAATCACTGTTCGATAAAATCTTTTTTTCCGGCTCGTTGAATCCGGGTATGAGCGGAGGCCCCACCCTCAATCATGCCGGACAGGTGATCGGCATCAATGTCTCCACCGCCGGCAACCAGGTCAGCTTTCTGGTGCCGGTTAACTACCTGAAAGATTTATTATCCGGCGTACAACAGAACAAAACGCAAAAGCCGGATCTCAAATCCCGCATCGAGCAACAACTGTTTTCACATCAGGAAAAATTCATCAATAAACTTGTCAAATCCGAATGGAAAACCACCGGCCTGGGACCGTTCAAACTGCCAGGAAGCATCGATGAAATTTTTAAATGCTGGGGTGATTCGGATGATGACCGTGACGCGCTCATGGAGCACGCCTACAGCAATTGCTTTAGCGAAGATCAGATTTTCCTGGCGCAACGTTTTACCACCGGCGGCGTGGCGTATACCTACGATTATTACCGCAGCAAACAGCTGAGCAGCGTCCACTTTTATAATCTTTACAGCAACGAGTTCAGCCGGCCAATACGTGTAAACAGCGCCAGCAAGGATGAAGTGGACAACTATCAGTGTCATATTGACTTTGTGGAATTCTCCGGCAAAAACTGGAAAATGTCATTTTGTTCACGGCAATATAAAAATTATCCCTCGCTATATGATACAACCGTGTCGATCGCATTGGTCAGCGAAAGTGATATCGGACTGGTGATTCAGCTGACCGCTTCAGGAGTAAGCAGGGACACCGCGATGGCCTTAACCAGAAAATTCGTGCAACACATCACATGGCAAAAATAATTATCGAGGAAATCAACCGGCTTGGGCATGTTGTCAGCCGTCACGCATTTGATCAATTGCCGGTGGCGATCGGCCGTGGCTATCAAAATGACCTGATACTCAGCGACCCTTTTGTATCACCTGAACATATCATCATCCGCGACACGGAAGATGGCTGGCTGGTGGAAGACCACGGCAGCGAGAATGGAGTGAAATTCAAATTGCATTCACCCGCATCCCGGCCTGACCGCCTCACTTCGGGCGACGATATTATTCTTGGCCGGACCCGCTTGCGGTTGTATTCGCCCGCGCATCCTGTAGTGAAGACACTGATATTGCCCACCAAGGCAACCTTGCCGCAGATTATTGCCCGGCCCGCCGTTGCGGCAACAGCAGTTATCCTGGCGCTGGCCATACTTTTACTCGACGAGCAATTAACAGCGGGAAAAAACACCGGTATCGACAAATTACTGGCCAGCACTTTGCCAACTTTTCTGTTCGCATTGGCATGGGCCGGCGTCTGGACATTCGTTGGCAGGGTAATCACGCACCGCGCGTCGTTCCTGCCGCATTTCATCGCGGCGCTGATATTGCTTATGATTTCCATGCTGACCGCAACCCTGAGCGAATACCTCACTTATAATCTGAACGGTGAGTGGGTGGCAACCATCATTGAATTTATAATAGTCGGCGTCGCCCTGGCGGGTTTGTTTTTTGTGAACCTGAGCAACAGCACCAATATATCCCGGCGCTCGATAATCATTAGCAGTTATTCAGTTGCCTGGTCCATGTTGCTGGTCGCGCTGTTTCTGCAGTATGTTAACCAGCCTGAATTCTCGGCCAGTCCAGAATATCCCACGGAATTAAAAGCGCCCTTTGCCAAACTTGCCGCCAGCAAAACGCCGGATGAGTTTCTCAAGGACAGCGAAAAACTATTCATAACCGAATAAGCCCACGATGAAACGGCCTGTATTTTATGTATCGGATCGCACGGGAATTACCGCTGAAGTGCTGGGACATGGATTGTTGACCCAGTTTGACGGCCAGAATTTCGAGCACACCATGATTCCCTTCGTGGACACCCCGGAAAAAGCCGAACAGGCGCTGCGGAAAATCAATCTCGCCGCTGATCAATCGGAATGCCGCCCGCTGGTGTTCAGCACCATGGTCAATGTGAAAGAACGCAACATTGTTGCGCGGTGCAACGGTTTGTTCATCGATCTGTTTGAAACTTTCCTCGGCCGGCTGGAACAGGAGCTGCACACGGCGGCCGCCACTGTGATCGGCCGCGCGCACGGCGTAGGGGAAGACCATACTTACAAAACGCGCATTGACGCCATTAACTTTGCCTTGAAAAATGATGACGGCGCCAACACCGCCGGTTATTCCGATGCGGATATCATTTTGCTGGGCGTGTCGCGCAGCGGCAAAACCCCCACTTGCCTGTATCTCGCCCTGCAATACGGCATCATGGCGGCCAACTACCCCCTCACCTCCGACGATTTTGACGGCACCCGGTTGCCGGACGCGGTAAATCCGTTCAGAACCAGGCTGTTTGGCCTGACCATTGACCCGCTTCGCCTGCACAACATCCGGGAGGAACGGCTTGCTGAGAGTAAATACGCGTCTCTCAAGCAATGCCAGTCGGAAATACGCGCCGCGGAACACATTTTCCAGGCCGAAAACATCCCGTATCTGGACACCAGCAACATCTCCATCGAGGAAATTACCACGACTATCCTGCATCTGACCGGACTCGAACGGCGTTTACATTAGCTAAAACTCCGCCAGTTTTTCCCGCATTTTTTCGCCATTCCCGGCTTTCCAGGCCTCTGAAAAATATCCCGTTTTAATGATAGCTATTGCCTATCATAAACATAATTACATTCGATTTCCTATATCGGCAGGGCTCCCCTATATTGTACTTAACAAAAGAGCAACGGAGTAACCCAGTATGAACAAGACAATTTCTTTCGCAGTCGTGCACTTCACAGTCGCATTTACCGTGGGCTATGCAATGACCGGAAGTGTCATGGTGGGCGGCGCCATTGCTCTGGTTGAACCCATGGTCAACACCGTTGCTTACCATATACATGAATTGATATGGAAGCGGCGGGAAAAAAACCAAGTGGCAACTCAAAACACGGTGGCGGCGTAAACCGGCACGAAATGACAACAGATTAACAAACAGTAATTGAACAACAAACTTTTCATACAGGAGAACATAACGATGTTTAAAAATAAGGAAGGACAACGCGTACCTCAAGTCACGTTTAAAACACGGCAAAACAACGAGTGGAAAGATGTCACCCGTGACGAAATCTTCAGCGGCAAAACCGTGATTGTGTTTTCATTGCCCGGCGCATTCACGCCGACCTGTTCATCATCCCATGTGCCGCGCTTTAACCAGCTGGCGCCGGCGTTTTTCGCCAATGGCGTGGATTCCATCGTCTGCATATCGGTGAATGATACTTTTGTCATGAACGAATGGAAGAAGGACCAGGACGCCAATAACATCTTCTTTATTCCGGATGGAAATGGCGAATTTACAGAAAAAATGGGCATGCTGGTCAACAAGAATGACCTTGGCTTCGGCAAACGCTCCTGGCGTTACTCCATGCTGGTAAAAGGTGGCGTCATCGAAAAGATGTTCATCGAACCCAACGTGCCGGGCGATCCTTTTGAAGTGTCTGACGCTGACACCATGCTGGCTTATATCAATCCGCGCGCGGAAAAACCGGCCGATGTCACGGTATTTACCAAGAAAGGATGTCCTTACTGCGCGAAAGCCAAAGCTTTATTGCACGACAAAGGCATTGTGTTCGAGGAAATTGAAGCCGGCAAGACCATTACCGAACACAGCTTGCGCGCGGTAACCGGCAGGGATACCTATCCGCAGGTGTTTATCAATGGTGAACATATCGGCGGTTCCGAAGCTCTGGAAAAATATTTATCGGACACTGCGAAGGCAGCGGCTTGAACCTGACGGGCATCGGTAGTAAACCGGGGTGGGCGTAACGCCCACCCTTTAACGAAAAAGACAAACATTTAGGTAACGCACCATGGAAAAGCATTTTGACCTTATCGCGATTGGCGGTGGCAGTGGCGGCCTGGCCGTTGCTGAAAAAGCCGCTCAATATGGCAGGAAGGTGGCAATCATTGAAGCAAACAAAATGGGCGGCACGTGCGTCAACAACGGTTGTGTACCCAAGAAAGTCATGTGGTACGCAGCCAATCTGTCTCACGCCGTGGATGATGCAGTGGATTTTGGTATCCCGGTAAACCGCAACGTCACCAACTGGAACCGATTGGTACAGGGCCGTGATGCGTATATTCGCAACATCAACCAATACTGGGACCGTTACGTGACAGAGAGCGGCATTGCGCATATCCGGGGTTATGGCCGGTTTACAGGCCGCAACAGCGTGGCGGTGAATGGCAAAACCTATACCGCCGATCATATTGTTATCGCCACCGGCGGTAAACCCATTGTACCTCCCATACCGGGAGCGGAACTGGGCATAACATCCGATGGTTTCTTCCAGCTTAGAGAGCAACCCCAGAGCGTTGCCGTGATAGGCGGCGGGTACATTGGCGTGGAACTTAGCGGCGTTTTAAATGCATTGGGATCAAGCGTAACGTTAATCGTCAAGGACAATTTTGTTCTGCAAAGTTTCGATACCATGATCAGTGAAGTGCTGAGTTCCGAAATAAAACGGCAAGGCATCCGGCTGGAAACCGGTTTTCAGGTTGCCACATTGTCCAACAGCGCGGAAGGCATTATTGTTTGTTCTACCGAAGGCAAAGCCGTCGGCGCATTTGAATGCGTCATCTGGGCGGTGGGCCGTTTACCCAATACGCAAAACCTGAACCTGCATGCCGCGGGAATCAATGTGTTGCCGAATGGCGTAATTCCGGTGGACCAATATGAGAACACCAATGTTCCGGGGATTTACGCGATCGGTGATATAACGGGTAAAATACCCTTAACCCCGGTGGCTATCGCTGCCGGACGCAAACTGGCCGACCGCTTGTTTAAGGGCAAACAGGACAGCAAAGTGGATTATGAAAACGTGCCCAGCGTGGTATTTTCCCATCCGCCAGTTGCAACCGTTGGCCTGACCGAAGCGCAGGCAGTGCAACGTTTTGGCGATAATGTCACGATCTATAAAAGCCGGTTTACCCCCATGCGGTACGCGTTGTCGCCGCATGGGCCAACCACGGCAATGAAACTGGTGTGCGCCGGCCCCAGGGAAAAAGTGGTCGGTATACACTTAATCGGGGATAATGCGGATGAGATATTACAGGGTTTCGCGGTTGCCGTAAAAATGGGCGCCACCAAGGAGGATTTTGACAATACCATTGCCATTCATCCTTCCAGCGCTGAAGAACTGGTAACAATGAAAACGCCGGAACCGGGATGTAAAAAGAAAAGCGAACCTCACGAAATCGATGGTGGTAACGAATGGAGACAGGTATGTTAACCAGTTCCAATACCACGACCATAACGCTTCGTGAAGCCGGCGCAGCGGATCTTGTTGCGGTCAACCGGTTAATCGACGCGGCGATTATGACCTGGGACCTGCCGGAGCGCGTGAAACGTCTGTCACGTCCCAGTTACCATTATAAATCTCATGATCTGGAAACGATCAAATTAGTGGTAGAGGAGGACAGCGCGCACCATGTGGTGGGAATTGCGGCCTGGGAACCGGTTGGCTCCATCGACGCCCTGGAAGGATACAGCGCAATGTTATTGCATGGCCTGTATGTGATGCCGGATCATCACCATCAGGGCATTGGCACGCAGTTATTGCGGGCAGCGGAACAAGCGGCCATTGACAAAGGTTTCTCCGGCCTGTTGGTTAAAGCACAAGCCAGCGCCGCAGGTTTTTTCAAGGCCAACGGCATGCAGCCTCTGGAAGTGGGGGACACACGGCGGGATTACAAACACCGCTACTGGAAATTGTTAAAGCATTGAGGTCATATAATGATGGACATGGATAACGATAACAATACAAACAAATCCAATGTAGCGGAAAAAACCATTGATGTGGTTTTGATCCGCCACGCGCAGAGCCAATGGAACCTGGAAAACCGGTTTACCGGCTGGGCCAATCCTCCCCTGACTGCGGCGGGCTTCGCTGAAGCGAGGCGCGCCGCGCAATTGCTGCGCGCGCACGGCTATGAGTTCGATGCAGCGTTCAGCTCACGGTTGTTAAGGGCGCAACAAACACTGGATGTGCTACTGGAAACGCTGGGACAGATGAATCTGCCGCGGTTTCAGGACTGGCGGCTGAATGAACGTCACTACGGTCAGTTGCAAGGCATTAACAAAGCCGAAGAGGCAAAACAGGTGGGCGAACAGCAGGTCTGGCGCTGGCGGCGCGGTTATGAAGACAAGGCGGCGCCATTATCGCGTAATGATCCAGCGCATCCCGTCAACGACCCGCTGTACCGCGATGTCGATCCGGCACTATTGCCGGATGTTGAAAACCTGGCCGAGACGCGTGCGCGCGTCATGCAATTCTGGCAGGAACGTATTGCGCCCTGTATCCGCCTGGGAGAGCGCGTAGTGATCAGCGGCCATGGTAATACCTTCCGTGCGCTGATCATGGGACTGGCAAACCTCAGCATCAAGCAAGTGGAAAGTTTTGAAATTCCCACCGGCAAATCCATTGTCTACACCTTTAACCGCAATGCCGAACCCCTGCACTGGCGTTACCTGGAAGAACAACAAAGCGAAACTATTGTCGTTTGATCTTCTCCACGCTTAACAATATTGAATGAACCATGTAAAGCCGGTCACAATGCATTGATATCATAACGAAGAATGTCCTGCGATTCTTTGGTCAACTCAGTCAACGCCATAAGCTTTCGCCTATAGAATGAGCGGCGGTGTTTAGCCGCTATACAGTAAAATTAAAAAATCTGCACCCGGAATGATATAAACTCCCCCATCCTCCCTTGCACTAACAATCCATATAAGTTACGTTGGCGCGTTAGCAGGGGGTAAATACTTTTTAATTTTTCTCACTATCAATCTCCACTCGATGTCCTGCTGACGCATATATATATTAAAAATTCTTTTTACGGAGAATTAAGCATGCAACATAAAACGGCAGAAACATTACAGATTATTATTAAGACTAAAAAACATACTACGGTAATCGCGAAACTTTCCGGTGCATTAAAAAAACATTTAACCGTTTCAAATGGCCGCCACAATCGTCCCGGCCTCGTTACGGCCGCAGCAACGGCTTTGCTGATGAGCAGTATATCAGTAGCGGTTAATGCTGATGCAATCGGGCCGCTCACTGGTCCTGAACGCGCGGAAAAAGCCTATCAACTGCGCGTTGATGCCACAATGAGAAATCTCAACGAACCACTGCCAGATCATCCTCATAATGACGATGAAACGGCTCTTGCAGATAAGATAAACAGTTACAGCAAAGGACTTCCCCATGATGAGAATGGCATTGTGCATCCTGACGCGTACCTAAGCCTCATCAATGCATTAAATTCAGGTGAACCCGCTGACTTTGACGCCATAATCATGGCGGACGAAGGCGCATTGGGATTACGCAATCCGCAAGCCGCCTACAGTTATTTCATGGAAGGCAAAGACGCGCATTCATACACCATGCCGGCTGCACCGGCGTTTAACAGCGCCTGGCAGGCGTCGGAAGCCATTGAAGTGTTATGGCAGGCAATAACCCGTGATGTGCCGTTCAGCAACTATGACCATGACTCTCTCATTAAAGAAGCCGTGATAGATATGTCGAAAATGAGGGATTTTCGCGGCCCCAAAGAAAATAACGGCAAGGTATCATCACAAACCCTGTTCCGCGGGATCGGACCCGGCGAAACGGTTGGACCTTATATTTCACAGTTTTTGTTGCAGCCCATTCCCTATGGAGCCACAACAATTGAGCAAAAATATAAAGTCCCGGTTGCGGGTAACGATCATATGACGAACTACAATGAATGGTTACTCATTCAACGTGGCGGCAATCCAAGCGGCATCACCACCGTTCAATTCCAGGCTGAACCGCGTTATTTATACAATGGCAGGGCGTTAGCGCAATATGTTTTGCAGGACTTTGTCTATCAGGCTTATCTTGGCGCCACACGCATCATTCGCGGTTATGGATCTAACTCCTATGATCCCAACGATCCGTATAAGGGTAAAACCGCCGAAGCACGCAGCCCCCTGTTTGGCAATAACCATGCGCTTGACTTTATCGGCCGTGTTTCCATGGGCTCGCAAAATGTCGCCTGGTTTCAAAAGTGGCTGGTGCACCGCCGCGCCAGACCGGAAGTATTTTTTGGCCGGGTTCATAATCATTTGACGAAAGACACGATTTCTTACCCCATTCACGCGGATGTACTGGACTCGCCGGCTCTGGATATTGTGCATGATATGTATGGCACTTACCTGCTGCCAACGGCAACACCGGCCGGCAGCCCGCTGCATCCCAGCTACCCCGCCGGACATGCTGTCATGGCGGGCGCCGCGGTCACCATGTTAAAGGCCTTTTTTAATGGTGATTTTGTTATACCAAACCCGGTTCAACCTAACGAAGATGGCACTGCGCTTGTTCCCTATACGGGCCCTGACCTTACTATCGAAGGCGAGCTTAACAAGCTGGGCAGCAACATTTCCCTGGGCCGGGATGTCGCAGGCGTGCATTATCGGACTGACGGTGACCTGGGAACGGCATTAGGTGAAGAGTATGCAATCTCAGTATTGAGGGAGTTAGTGAAAACCTACAATGAGGACTTTGCCGGTTTCACCTTTAACAAATTTGATGGCACTCCGGTTCTCGTTAGCAAAGACGGGGTATTCTTTAACTAGAGTTCTGCTGATTTATTGCAGGACTCTTGGCGGGTACTGCCCGCCCTATTGTGTTAGTTTTCTTTCTTAAAAACAGGCGTGCTTTTCATTTGAAGAGCACGCCTTTTAATTTGCAGTTTGTTCACCCTTTATAACGACACCCGCGCACATCAAACCTTTTACCTGCTGTGGAGAGATGGTTGCCGCGCAATATTAATTCTGCCTTGTTACTTTACCTTACAGTTGCATAAAATTTGGTTTCAATCGAGCGCATTCCCTTAAAAAATAGGGTATCTAACAATATCTAAAGTTACCGCTAAAATTCACACCGCGTGAGATTTAGAAACAGCGCGATTTCTATCAGTTGCACTGCAAATAGTCAGGATAGTGGAGAGAGTACGGTCATTTGAGACACGCTGTAAATACATCCCTGTACGCTCGACCGCCCCAAATGACCGTACTTCCTCCACTACTGTTGTTGTACCGAATGTTATATTTTATGCAACTCTAGGGTTTACAGCTGGTTGAGTAGTTCTACTTTGTTACTTTAATTTATGTTAATGAACAATCCCGCACGGGAAGCGGAGGCGTCTGGCAAGACACGCCGTAAATACCTCCGTTCTTGTTTCGAAAAGAATGCTCGATGGCGGCATACCCGAAGGGCACTTGTGACCTTTAGGTTATAAATCCCTGCCGCCAACGGTCTTGCCAGACGCCTCCGCTTCCCGTGCTGTGCACCCGGCTATATAATGTAACAAAGTATAAGCAGAGTCCAACGCCAAACGTATGTAACAAAGTGGAATTAAAACGCGCTATGAAACAGTGCGGCACACTGGTGAGCGCTAACTATTTTTGGAACGGGCATTGGATGGTTTAACGAAGCGTAAAATAAAATGTTGCGCCTTTGCCGGGCTTACTTTCCGCCCATATCTTACCGCCATGCCGGTGAATGATGCGGTTGACCGTTGCCAATCCGATGCCTGCGCCCGGGAATTCATCCACACCATGCAGGCGGTGAAATAAACCGAATACCTTGTCAACGTATTGAATATCAAATCCTATGCCGTTGTCCCGCACAAAATAAATTGTCCCGTTGTTCCCGGTTATGGCGCCAAATTCAATGCTTGCCTGAGTCTGCTTACTGGAATATTTCCAGGCATTGCCCAGCAGATTTGCGAGCATCACCCGCAGCAACTGCTGATCTCCGTCCGCCAGTAAATCCGGGGCGATACTAACTTTAACGGATCGATCAGGCTCTCCTTCCTGTAATTCACGCATAATGTCCTGGGCAATGGCGCTTAAGTTAACCTGCTCGTTGATAAACTCACCACGCGTTACCCGTGACAATTCCAATAACTCATCAATCAGTATTCCCATTCTTTGCACACTGCTGCGCACCCGTTTTAAAAAATCCCTGCCGGTATCATCCAGCTGCTGGTAATAATCTTCATATAAAGCCAGGCTAAAGCCATCAATGGAACGCAAGGGCGCGCGTAAATCATGCGATACTGAATAGGAAAACGCTTCCAGTTCCTTATTAACCGCGCTCAGCGATAGTCTTTCGCCGCAATATTGTGATAGGTATAGGGATCGGAATGAGCTGCGGCATTGGCAGCCTCCATTCGTTCAGGCAGTGCATTCAAACTTAAAAGCAAAACACATTTGCAAAGACTGAAGTAACTGAGCAGTGCTTTTGCATTACGCAACACATCAACAACACGTGTGCACATCCGCCGTTATCCCCCTCACGATAAAGTATACTTGAAATCAGCTTCACTCAGACGCTGCAAAACACAGGTTTTGTTTGTGAGTATTCAGATTATAGTGCAGCCTGGTTGATTCATTGAAGCAAGCATACGGGCCATCGCAACACACTGCCTGAAACAGACGGAATTGAAACAATTGGTTCTTTAACAGCCTGTGTTATAACCAACTGGTATCCCGGAATTCATCTTGGTTATATGTCAAGCATATTTATTAGAGGCGGTTTTATCCATTAATAACCATTTTGAAAAAATAATGAACACTATCTTTAAGTTGATTGTAATTTTTAACGCATTACAGATTCTTCACCCTTTGCTCAGCCGAATATTTTTGCCATAAAAAAACCGGCACTGCAATTGCAAAACTCTGCTCCTCTAACATAAAGCCATACAGCAAATCACTATAAATAAAAGTACCATTGGTCAACTGTGGGGTGACAATGCGTTAGTCCGGTTGTTTGACGATACAAGATTGCGATCTCAATAGCATTCTGTCTTGCGTCATTGACACCAATCTCGACATTGTTATTACTAATTCAAAATGATGGAATTTGAAGCAATGTCAGGGTAAAAACATGATTATCAAAAGAGAGCGGCGGTAATCCGCTCTCTTCTTCTAGCATGTTTATACAACTCTGCAGCAAGGCTTTTTATTGCAGCTATTGCAGCGCCCGCAGCATCCACGCGGTTTTTTCGTGGACCCGCATACGGTCGGAAACCAGCGCCGCGGTGGATTCATCGCCGGCGTCCTGCGCTAGCGCCAGAACTTCACGGCAGGTTTTTACCACCTGCTCGTGGCCGCGGGTGAGAATGCCGACCATGTCTTTCGCAGCGGGCACACCCTCGACTTCTTTAATGGAACTCAATTGCGCAAATGCCTTGTAAGTGCCCGGCGCCGCGACATCCAGGGTGCGGATACGCTCGGCAACGTCATCCACGGCGACCGCCAGTTCATTATAATGTTCCTCGAACATCAGGTGCAGCTCGCGAAACTGCGGCCCGGTCACATTCCAGTGAAAGTTGTGCGTTTGCAGGTATAGCGTGTAGGAATCCGCCAGCAAACGTTTCAATCCTTCGGCGATCTTGATTCGATCCTGTTCTTTGATGCCAATATCTATGGCGCCCATCTCAATTTCTCCTCTATATAGCCGTAAAATTAATATTAACTATTATCATTAACTGCCGCGCTCCAGCCCGGCATGCGGCGGGCCGGAGCACACAAGTGCGTTTCAAAATACTTTCAGTCTATATCAGCCATTGATACCCCCAGCGCATCCGCCACACCCTGCCCATAAGCCGGATCGGCCTTGTAGCAGTTGCTGGCATGGCGTTTCCTGACCTCCATATCGACACCAACCATCGCGCGCGCGGTGTTCTCGAACAACACCTGTTGTTGTTTCGGACTCATCAGGCGGAACAGATCGCCGGGCTGGGTGTAGTAATCTTCATCGTCTTCGCGGGCGTTCCAGTGATCGGCCGCGCCACTGATAGCCAATGGCGGCTCCTTGGCATTTGGCTGTTCTTGCCACTCACCAAGACTGTTAGGTTCATATCCTTTGGCGCCGCCGAAATTGCCATCCACGCGCATCAGGCCATCGCGGTGGTAGCTGTGCACAGGGCAACGCGGCGCATTAACCGGGATCTGGCTGTGGTTTACACCCAGGCGGTAGCGTTGCGCGTCACCGTAAGAGAACAAACGGCCCTGCAGCATCTTGTCGGGCGAAAAACCAATGCCGGGCACCACATTCCCCGGATTAAATGCCGCCTGCTCCACCTCGGCATGGTAGTTTTCCGGGTTGCGGTTTAACTCCAGCACACCCACATCGATAAGCGGATAATCCTTGTGCGGCCAGATCTTGGATAGATCAAAGGGATGGAAGCGGTAGTTTGCCGCATCTTTTTCCGGCATGATCTGCACTTTGAAATTCCAGCGCGGGAAGTCACCGCGTTCGATAGCTTCATACAGATCTTTCTGGTGACTCTCGCGGTCCTTGCCAACCAGTTCCTCCGCTTCCTGGTCGGTCAGGTTTTCAATGCCCTGCTGACTCTTGAAATGGAACTTGACCCAGTAACGCTCGCTTTTGTCGTTAATGAAACTGAACGTATGACTGCCGAATGCGTGCATGTGGCGGTAGCTGCGCGGAATCCCGCGGTCGCTCATCACGATGGTGATCTGGTGCAGCGCTTCGGGCAGCAGAGTCCAGAAATCCCAGTTGCTTTGCGCGCTGCGCATATTGGTGCGCGGATCGCGTTTTACGGCATGATTCAGGTCAGGGAATTTCAATGGATCGCGCAGAAAAAACACCGGCGTGTTGTTGCCGACCATATCCCAATTGCCTTCTTCCGTGTAGAATTTCATCGCCACACCACGGATGTCACGTTCCGCGTCGGCTGCGCCGCGTTCACCCGCCACGGTGGAAAAACGGATGAACACATCAGTCTTTTTACCCACCCTGGAAAACAGCTTGGCCTTGGTATATTTAGTAATGTCGTGTGTTACCGTAAACGTTCCGTAGGCGCCTGAGCCCTTGGCATGCATGCGCCGTTCGGGAATTACCTCTCGGTCGAAGTGGGCCAGTTTTTCCAGGAACCACACATCCTGCAGCAGCATCGGGCCGCGCGGTCCCGCGGTCAGGACATTCTGGTTGTCCGGCACCGGCGCGCCATTAGTCATGGTTAATTTGGGTTTGTCGCTCATCTCAGTCTCCTGGTTCGTTAACCTGTTCGACGCAGTGTCTGCCCGTTGTTGCCGGGCATGGGTTTACTCTAGGAAAAAATAAATAATAGCGATAATCGTTTATTACTATCCGGTTGATTGCCATTAACTATCGGCAAGCGGAATCGGGCGAACGCTTCGATATATAAAAATCAATATAACTAAAATTTGTTATGAACGCCTTGATATGGATCAGATACGAATGGCGCTCAATTAAGCGAACCAGACCATTAAAAATCCAGTTCCTAATAGCGGATGTAAGACGTAATGAAAAAATCATTGGCGGCAAAAGCGCCGCCATCGGGCATACAAGGATGTTTTTGCAGTGTATTTTTTGCGCCTTACATCCGTAAATCAACATGCCCCCTGGTTTTAACGGTGTTTGTAACTCAAGAGGATTAACTGATTGCCATCCGGATCGGATACATGAGAGCGATGAGCGGCACAACTTTGGCGCCTAAGGCATATATTAGGTCTTTTCAGGGAAGATCGCCGGAATAAATTCCGGCATGGCTAGTCCGCATTTTCTCGGATGACCGCTTGGAACAGTTCAATCTACTATCCAGTTACGATACTTTGTGCGATAACGGAATACGAATTCAATAAACGGCTGATTTAATCCCGCCCGTAAACCAATCGAACACAATGTTTTTCGGTTTTTGGCGTGCGCGCCACACCCTCCGCGCCAAAACTCAAGGTGTAGGCCGCGTTCTGCGCGCCCGGCACATTGTTGGTAGTCCAGAATGGTTTAGCCGCGGTTTTGGGAAACAGGCTCAGATTGATCCGGGGCGACCTGCAACGGATATCAACAATTGCCGCCAGCTCATTGATCCTGGGTAACCGCCAATTCTTACCGTTATCAGGCTTATGATCGTTCGAGCCGGCCGCATGAACGGCATCTTCCCAGGTAAACAACGCTGCCTCACCGGTGCAGGTCGTTCCATTCCACTGCTGACCCATGGCGCAACGTTGCCAGGTCAGGCCAGTTTCAATATCCGTTATAGTACCGTCTGCGTTTATATCAAACCGGCTGGAATCCGCAGTGCTTTTTCTTGAATTATCGCACTCCTGGGCGGCGCCGCTATAAGCAACCGGCCACAGCAGAAATGGAATAATGAGAATCGATAACATTAAAGCGGGTTTCATAAACAGCCTGACTGCTCCAATACAACTCGAAGTTTAATGATAGCTTAAAAACAACAACCGCGCGCCTTGCGCGAGGCGCCGCGATACGGCGGCATCATCAAGAAGCACGTAAACGGTATTTGGGACTCCCACAATATTTTTAGAACCTATCTCAAAATTGATAAGTTGGTTACCGCGGCTTCTTTTGTTGCCATTTTGAGATGGGTTCTAATACCACAGAGCAACATAGCGCCCGCGTACATTACGCATATACGCGGGCGCGAGTTTGATACATGGAGGGGATAAATTACTGACT
>JAKEGK010000039.1 GCA_022627515.1 Gammaproteobacteria bacterium | reverse complement strand
ATTCCATTTATTCCACACTCCAGCCACCACGATATCTGACATCAGAAGCGGGATTCCCGGAAGGCATTAGTCCGGCCACCCGTTTGCCGTCTTTTCCTGAAGAATTATTGTCGTCCTGGTTCCATAATCTTTTAGAGACAGTTTTTACAAACCTGGTTTCAGCGTCCGCCAAACCTTTTAGAACATCGGATTCCACAAACCCGTTGCGGCGGTGCAATTGCGTTTTAGTTTGGAATTTGCACCTTGATTATCGGAATTTTAACCGCCAGACTATGAGATGACGATTTTTCATTTGCAGTAAGGAAAATTTCCCGCAGACAACGCCATTAAAATTATCCCGCCAATTCATACACGATGGTTAGCAAATGGCTTTTCTTATATACCGGCAAAATCCGCCACAGCGGCCTCCCGTGCGGGGCGCAACGTTGCGTGTTTACTGTTGTCACCCGCCTGAAAAACTTCTACCATCGAATAAGCCGTTTTGAATTGTTGATTCTATGAGTAAACAGCAAAACACCCACCTGTTTCAATCACTGGCAAGACTGATCGATGGTGATGTCCGCTATGACGAGCTCAACCGCATGCTGTATTCCACGGATGCCTCCATTTACCAGCGGCAACCCCTCGCCGTGGTCAAACCCAAACACCGGGACGACTGTATCCGGCTGGTGAAGTTTGCCCGGGAGCACGGAATCCCGCTCATACCCCGCGCCGCCGGCACCAGTTTGGCCGGCCAGGTCGTGGGTGAAGCCATCGTGGTGGACACATCCCGTTACTTGAATAACATTGTTGAGATCAATGTTGATGAACAGTCAGCGCGCGTGCAATCCGGCGTGGTGCTGGACATACTCAACCGGCAAATCCGTAAATTTGATTTGCAGTTTGCACCCGACCCGTCCACAGCCAGCCGCTGCACCATCAGCGGCATGATCGGCAATAACGCCTGGGGCGCCCACTGCCCGATGTATGGCACGACACGCGAGCACGTCCTGTCGCTGGATAATATCCTGAGTGACGGCAGCAATGTTCACTTTGGCGCTATGAACCGGCAGGAGCTGAATGAGTTGCATGGGCAAACGACTGCGCATGCCAGGCTATGCAAGTATGTCAAAGATGCCATCGACAGGGAAAGAGACGTCATACTGAATGCTTATCCGTCCGGCGGGGTGATACCCTGCAATATGGGTTATCCATTCCATGTGCTTGCCAACTCCCAGCCATGGAATCCGCAAGGTCCGCCCTTTAATATCGCCAGGTTTCTGTGCGGCACCGAAGGCACCTTGTCGCTGATCACTGAAGCCAAACTCAAACTGGTTCCCCTCGCCAGACACCGCCATATGGTTTGTTGTCATTTCCACTCGCTGGAACAGGCGCTGCTGGCGGTGGAAATTGCCGTGAAACTCAAAGCCAGCGCTGCGGAACTTTTGGATCACTACATACTGTCGTTGACCAAATCCAACCTTGAACAGCAGCGCAACCGCCAGTGGATTGAAGGCGAACCGGCCGCGGTATTGCTGGTCGAGTTTTGCGGTGATAATGCCGGCCGGCTGGCGGACCAGGCCGGCACGCTTATCCAGCAACTCAGGGGCAGCGAGCTTGGCTATCATTACCCGCAACTTATTAATGAGCAAACCGGCAAAGCCTGGGCGATCCGCCGCGCCGGACTGGGCCTGCTGATGGGAACCAGCCAAGCCAAAAAGCCGGTCACTTTTATCGAAGACAGCGCTGTGGCGGTTAACAAACTGCCGCGGTTCGTGGAAGAATTCAAAGCTATCCTGAAAAGTCATGAAACCGAGTCGGTGTTTTATGGTTCGGTCTCGATGGGACTGATTCATTTGCGCCCTATGCTGGATTTAAAACTGCACCGCGAAAAGCAAAAACTCATTGCGCTCGCCGATGCAACGGCGGACCTGCTTCACGAAATGGGCGGCGCCATGTCCGCCAAGCACGGTGATGGCATCATTCGCAGTCATTATATAAAAAAGATGTTAGGAGAACCGGTTTATCAGCTTATTAAGGAAACCAAACACCAGTTTGATCCCGACAATCTGTTTAATCCGCATAAAATCGTTGATTCCCAGGCGATCGACCGCGCCTTGCGCAGCGACGCCACGCTATCCGGCGGCAATCCGGCAACCTATCTGGATTGGTCCGGTTCCAACGGCATCGCCGCCGCCATTGAAAACTGTAACGGCGCTGGCGTCTGCCGCAAACCGGCAGGCAACGGCGTGATGTGCCCTTCTTACATGGTGACACTGGAAGAACAACACTCGACGCGGGGACGCGCCAATGTGATACGTCAAACGCTGCAGAGCAAAGGTTTTGAAGAAGGCATTGCCGACAACAACATCAGGGAAGTGTTGAAATGGTGTTTAAGCTGCAAGGGCTGCCGTTCCGAATGCCCGGCCAATGTCGACATGACGCGTTTTAAAATTGAGCATATGCAGCATTACATAAAAACTCACGGCACGCCGCTGCGCGCTCATGTCCTGCGCAGGTATGAAACACTCAGCCAGGCAGGCAGCCGGTTTCCGACTATGACCAATCTGTTTTTAAACACTCACTTTGTCCGGTCGCTGCTGGGCTACGATGCCAGGCGCAGGCTGCCGCAATTGCAGCAACAAACCTTGAGCGACTGGTTCGCGCGGCACATTGTCCACAAAAACGCGGGCAAACTCGGCGACATCATTCTCCTGAACAATGTGTTTTTCGAATACTACGATGTCAAAGTGGCGGTTGCCGCCATCGAGTTTCTTGAGTACTGCGGTTACCGGGTGGAGCTGACGCCGTGTTTTCCTTCCATGCGCACGGTATTGAGCCAGGGCCTGGTGGAAAGCGCCCGCACACGCCTGACCACCATCATCGAATACCTCCACCCGCGCGCGGTATACAATACGCCGATCATCGGCCTTGAGCCTTCCGAGACGCTGACACTGCGCGATGAAGCGGAAAGCCTTGCCGCGCAGGAACTCAAACCCAGGCTGGAGCCGGTTCAACGCAATGTCAAACTGTTTGAAGAGTTTGTCAGCATGGAGCGGTACAAGATTGAATCCCGCAACCTGGACTGGAAAGCCAAACACGTTACCGTGCTGCTGCACGGCCATTGTCATCAGAAATCATTGATCGGGCTTGACACTTGCCATAATGCTTTATCGCTGATACCGGAATGCGGCATTGAAACGGTGCCTTCGGGCTGCTGTGGCATGGCCGGTTCATTCGGTTATGAAAAGGAAAACTATGCCATGTCCATCAAGGTGGCGAACCTGATTTTGTTCCCCGCGATACGCAGCGCATCCAAAGACACCACGATTGTTGCCACCGGCACCAGTTGCCGGCAACAGATCCGCGACAACATGCACGTGGAACCATTGCATCCCGCCGAGGTGCTGCGCAACGCGGTTGTTATTTAACGGTTGCGCCGCCCCTCGCCGTGGTCAGCCCGTTTGAACGGAAGTGCGTATCACATGCGCCGCTTGCGCCGGCAGAAAATACTGGTACAGCGGCGCTGAATGCACCGGATTGTTCACATCATATTTCATACCGTATAACGCAAACAGTTTACGCGCGTTGTCCGTTGACATTTCCCGGCGCGACACCAGTTCGAGCAGTTTGCCGTTTTCAATCATCACCGCGAGATCCGGGCTGTATTGCGCAACAGTTTGTTTTAACGCTGCCGGAATGGCGGGATTTTTTTCCGGTTTGGTGAATACCTGCAGTAGCAGTCCTGAAGTATATTCCCCGGTAGGCGTCATAATTCCGATGCCGCGCTGGCTTAATGCATCCATGACTTCCTGCAATGATACGGCGCGGCGCTGATCACCTTCCACTACCGTGGCGCGTATCGCCAGATGATGCGCGGTATAACCATATACATGATTCCAGTGCTGGATGATCTGGGTTTTATTGTCCGCGTCGGACTGATCGATGAAGACGCGCAACACCTGGCCGTTTTCCAGTACTTTATACAACGGATAGGCGTTCCAGCCATCCGGAAATTGATAGAAGGCTTCTTCCGGAAAATGGGCGGACACATAACCGTGATGTTCCTTTAACATGTCCACCACCCGTTCGGCGTCACCGCCGGCCTTGCTGCCGCAGCGTATGGCCAGATGATCAAAGTGCACTGTCCAGTTCCGCTGCTGCGCCACTTCCAGCAATGCAACATCCGCGCGGCTGTTTAACAGTGATTCGACCGACTTCACCGCCGTGTAAACATCCAGCCCGGCCAGCCATTTTCCCACCATTGCCGCCTGGCTATCTGTCAAGGACTGTTGCGCGCGTCTAAAAATCGCCTGTAAAAACTCCCCGGCATATCCGAAAACCCGCTGCATGGCGCCGGGGTAGTTGGCTTCAAACACGTTGTCGCGTTTTGCCGCCTCATAGGCGCTCAATAAATGCGGGACGGTTTCCACGGCTGCGAAATATTTTGCGGCGCTCACCGGTTGCACCCGCGCTTTGAACGGTGTCAGGTCCAGGCTGATAATTTCCTGATCATCACGCGTAGCCTCAACTTTTACCCGGCTGCCGGGCGACGGCATAAAATTATCATTTTCGATCAATTCTTTAGCGAGAATTCGCGCAAATTCTGCAAACGGATCATTCACCAGCTTGTCGCTCCTATTGTTGGCCTGATGTTACCGGTCTGAAACCTGCCTATACTCTTAGATTATCCTGTTTATTCGCTCACTTAATTTATTATAGTTAAATCAAAACCTGTGTAATGACGATAATCGTATCGAAGATGCAGTTTTCTGCATTCAGTCGATCTTTAGATATCGTTACCTGTGACTCGCGGCATGCATTTCGCAACATGCATTAAGCATGCTTACTTTCAGTAATTTAAAGTCAGCGGTTTTTATTTAACAACGTAAACACACACCCGATCAGGAGAACACGCTTGGCAAAACAGAATGTGCTTGTATTAGGCGTTGGTAAAATCGGTTCCCTTATAACCTGCCTGCTTTCCGAGAGCGGCGACTACCACGTTCATTTAGGCAACCTGAAGTTGAAAGCGGCGGAAGCCCTGGTATCTCAGCTCAAATTGCAGAATATAGCGATTAGTAAAATCGATGCGCAAAAACGCGACGAGCTTGAGACTTTGTTTGCGCAACACCGGTTCGATGCTGTCATCTCTTCGCTGCCTTATTATTGCAATCCACTGGTGGCGGACATAGCCGCCAAGTATCAGGTCAACTATTTTGATTTAACCGAAGACGTCGCTGTTACAGAACACGTCAAACAAGTCAGCAAGGACCAGAATACCGTCTTCATGCCGCAATGCGGTCTGGCGCCGGGCTTTATCAGCATCGCGGCCAATGCGCTGATCCGTCACTTTGAAAAACTGGACACCGTAAAAATGCGGGTGGGCGCGTTACCGGTTAATCAGAATAACGCATTGAAATATTCCCTCACCTGGTCAACGGATGGATTAATCAATGAATATGGCAACACTTGCTATGGGATAGAAAACGGTATATTGACCGCCCTGCTGCCATTGGAAGGATTGGAGAGCATTACCCTGGATGGGACTCATTACGAAGCGTTTAACACCTCCGGCGGTTTAGGCACGCTGGCGGATACCTATGCCGGTAAAGTCAATTCCATGAATTACAAGACGGTGCGTTATCCCGGCCATTGCGAGATTATCAAACTATTGATGAACGACCTTAAACTGAACGATGACCGCCCCACCCTCAAACGTATCCTGGAAAACGCGATCCCGAAAACCCTGCAGGACGTGGTGCTGATTTACGTCGCGGTAACCGGTTACCGGCAAGGCGACCTGTTTGAGGAAAACTACGTTAAAAAAATCTACCCGGCTACTATTGCCGGCAAGAAATGGTCGTCGATCCAGGTGACGACCGCCGCCGGACTATGCGGCGTTGTGGATATCGTCCTGAATAACCGCAGTCAATACAAAGGATTCGTCGCCCAGGAAAATATTGCGTTGGATGAGTTTCTGAAAAATCGCTTTGGAAAATATTACGCGTAGGAGTGGATATTATGGATCACCTTAAATCCCTGCACATAAGCGACCACAATTCCGCAACTTATATGGGCGCCGGCGGCTGGTGTCAAACCGCCACTGCCGGCGTGATAGATTCCATCAATCCCGCCAACAAACACCGCATTGCCAGTATTTACGCCTGCAATGCAGATGACTACCACAAGCTGGTCAACAACAGCCAGGAGTTCCAGAAGGAATGGCGCATGGTGCCCGCCCCCAAACGCGGTGAAGTTATCCGGCAAATCGGCAACGCGCTGCGCGATTACAAGAATGCGCTTGGCAACCTAGTCTCGATGGAAATGGGCAAAATCAAGCAGGAAGGCGATGGCGAAGTACAGGAGATGATTGATGTTGCCGATTTCGCCGTGGGACAGTCACGCATGTTATACGGCAAAACCATGCACTCGGAACGCCCCTTCCACCGCATGTATGAGCAGTGGCATCCGCTGGGAATTGTCGGGGTGATCTCTGCATTTAACTTTCCGGTCGCCGTTTGGTCATGGAATGCCTTTATCGCCGCTATCGCGGGCAACACGGTGATATGGAAACCATCCTCCAAGGCGCCATTGTGCGCTGTCGCCGTGCAGCATATTTGCAATGAAGTCACCAGCCAGCTGGGGTTTCCCGGTTTATTCTCCATGTTTGTGCCGGGTGACCGCAGCATTGCGGAAACATTTATCAACGACAAACGCATTCCCCTGATTTCCTTTACCGGCTCCAGCGCTACCGGACGCCACGTGTATCAGTCGGTGGCGTCGCGTATGGGCAGGGTATTGCTGGAATGCAGCGGTAATAACGCCATCATTGTCGACGCGAGCGCGGATCTGAAACTTGTAGTACCGGCAATTGTGTTTGGCGCGGTGGGCACGGCCGGTCAACGCTGCACCACCACCCGGCGCTTATTGGTTAACACGGATATTTACGATGAACTGGTGCCGCACCTCGTCAACGCTTATCAACAGGTCACGATTGGCGATCCGCTGGATGAGTCAACCCTGATGGGTCCGCTGATAGACCAGCAGGCGTTAGAATATTTCGCGGATACGGTCGCTAAGGCGCAAAATGTTGGCGCAACCATTCTTTGCGGCGGCAATATACTTAACCGGCCGGGCTACTTTGCTGAACCCACAATTATTGCCGTCGACCAGCAGTATGATTTCGTGCGCAAGGAAACCTTTGCGCCGATCCTGTTCGTACAACGGGTTGGGTCACTCGATGAGGCGATTGCCTTACACAATGATGTGCCGCAAGGATTGTCGTCCGCTATTTTTACCAACGACCTGAAAGCCGCGGAACTTTTTCTGTCCGCCAAAGGCAGTGATTGCGGTATTGCCAATGTGAATATCGGGACATCCGGCGCCGAAATTGGCGGCGCATTTGGCGGGGAAAAGGAAACCGGCGGTGGCCGTGAATCAGGTTCCGACAGCTGGAAGGCCTATATGAGGCGCCAGACCAACACCATTAACTGGGGAACCGAGCTACCCCTTGCGCAAGGGATCAAATTTGACTTGCGCACGCCTTGAATTACACGCCTTAGAATTAAAGTACTGGTGTTTCCGACCGGGATTCCGTTTTCCGGTGTTAGCCATACTTCTTCGTGTGTTAAAAGCAGGGCCAATCCATTAACACGATCGATTCATTTTTTAACGAGATCCTTTAACAAAAACAGTAACGGTCACATCCCAGCCGGGAAATCTCGCCACGGCTGAAATAAACGTCGCATTCTTTGTGAAAAGGACAATCGGGACCGCTCAACTGGGGGTGAACACGGCCGCCAAAAATGTAGCCATCCGTGTCATTAATTTCAACCCAGAAGGCTCCCTTACCCTGATCGACCTGCACAAAGCAGCCAGGTCCAAGATTATCCAGCAGATTATCAGTCGGAATAACGAAGTCTTGATGTATCATTATTTGCCCCTTATTAATTTATTTTCGTATTTATAATTGCGCCGTTAGCAGCTTGTAACAAGTATTTTATCTATTGTTCACACTTAAATTTTACTTATCGAACGTGCAAAGTTTTTGACCCTGATCAAGCATACAAGCCTTACATTAACAATTGTTAATGCGCTGAATCAGATCAGGTTTGGGCAACGCAGGTGGGATAATCGCAGAAGGCTGCTGATTTCTGGCTATTAATTAGGGATGCTGGGTTTCTTTTCACACTGCATTAAACCGGACATTTCCCGTAAGGTATCCAAGGCAAGGATTTGAATGTGTTTTCTGGACGCTTTTAGTAAACCCTGTTCCTGGAAGTTGGTGAACTGCCGGCTGACAGTTTCCACGGCCATACCCAGATAATTACCGATATCGGTGCGGGTCATGGTGAGGTTGAACTCGGTTTCAGAAAAACCACGTGTATGCAAACGCATGGAAATACTGACCAGGAACGCGGCGACACGGGATTCCGCGCTCATTTTCCCCAACTGCAACAACAACTGCTGCTCCGCCAGAATCTCTTTGGACATCAGACGATGCAACTGACGCTGCAATCCCTGGATTTGCCCGGACAATGATTCCAGACGCGAAAAAGGCAATTCACAAACACTGGTGGTTTCCAGCGCTTCCGCCGTGCAACTGTAACTGTCCGTACTTACTCCATCCAGCCCCACCAATTCTCCCGGCAAATGAAAACCGGTAATTTGCTGATCACCGGTGGTGGTTGTGGTGTAGGTTTTGATTGAACCTGAGCGGACAACATAAAGGGACCGGAATTCGTCACCGGGATGATATAAACGTTGTGAACGCTGCAGTGGACGCGGACGTTTAATGATTTCGTCCAGGCGATTGAGCTCTTCTCCATCCAATCCGAAGGGAAGGCATAAACTGCGCAGACTGCAATCAGAGCATGCAACTTTGATTTGAGGTAATCGAATCGCTTTGGGAGGAGTTGTCATTGTCATTATCCTGTCACTGCAAGTAGGAGGAGTAATTCGGCAAAGCTATTAAGGATTGGCGTCACCCCGGCCTGATGAAGCCTATTATATGTTGATATATGTCAATGTAAAACCGGTATCGTGTACTTTAATTTCAGGTAAAGCATACCGTTAACTTACTCAACAGCAAAGTAAATTTAACATAAGGCCGCTGCCATGGAAATCATACCGATAGAGTATTGCGATATTTGCGATGAGTACATTCACCTCAACCAGAACCAGTTGGATTGCGCCTTTGAACACCAGTGTGAATCCGGCGGGCTGGAATGCCAGCTTAAAAAGTTTTTCTCTAAAACGCCGCTCTCGCAATCTTCGATGCTGCTCACAGGAAGCGATATGCCGCGATTTTATATTTCGGATTTGTAAGTCTTGCTGTTAACACGGGCCAATTATAAATTTAAGTAAGCACCGGATACCCGAACTATAATCGTTTTAATATGCATCGTCGCTGTCGATGCTGTAAGAATAAACAGCAGGCGGACATTGTTACGCCATTTCCAGCTATGGTCATTATACAGCCAGCTTTGGTTTCATAAATTAAGCGCAATTACAAAGTACGCTACGTACGCTACGTACACTAAGTACACTAAGTACACTAAGTACACTAAGTACACTAAGTACACTAAGTACACTAAGTACACTAAGTACACTAAGTACAACAATAAAAATCCCGCACAGGATTTAACGTTATATGCAAACTGCTATTTTGAAATCTCTAAACGCAATACGCGTCAGCCACCGCGGAACAAAGGATTATTTAAAACAATCTGCGGAACCGAAGCGTCACTCCCGTGAAAACGTGATCCTGATATTGCAGACTGACGAACTCCCGCTGGTCAAGCTTGTAACGTAACCCGGCAAGAAATCCCGCATTACTATCGCTTTCCAACTTGACGGTTTGGTTATCAGCACCTCGCTCACGGTATCTGGCATCCACATCACCATATACAGGGGCCGCAAAAAAGCGCAGCGCCCCGGATATTGCCACATGAAAGGTGACGTTGAGCGAATATTCATCCCAGCTCAAGGATGCGTTTCTTGTCTCATTGCCGCCGCTGATATCCTGATAGATATAACGTCCCTCCATGGTGAGCGTCACCCTGGCGGATTCGTAGGCAATGCCGCGAGCTAGAACACCGATATACCAGCCATCCATATCGATAGGTTGAAATAGCGGATTATTATTAAAGTCTCCAAATGCGTACCCGAGCGCCAGACCAAAATGCGGGCCGTGTTCAGGAACATCGAATACGAGCACGCCAACATGGTCGATATTGGTCTCGATCACCGTTCCGTTTGTGGCCAAATCAATCGTGGAATGATCGATGATAAAAGAGAAATCCAGCACATTGTCGTAGGAACTTCTGATATCGAAATCCATGGCCATTGCCGGATTCGAAAATCCCCAGGTTACCGTCAATAACAATAAGATTCGCCGCACCGGAGTCAAATTAAAAAACAGTAAATGAATTGGGCAAAAACCACGAGATCAATTGCATAGCCGCTTATACTTTCGATGATATGAAGCCCTTGGTCAGGGGCAACATGTATCGAAAATCCCTCAATTAAATGAAAGTAGCGCAAGTATTGCATACCAAATACTGAAAATCATTGGCCGGCCGTCTGGACTGTATCCAATGTCTAAATACGCAACTTGACGTTTTTGGCATGATACCTGAACCGAAACGGTGAGATAGCCAAAGTCTATTTACATTCTCCACTCTGCTGTTGGGCGGCAAGTTGCGATAACGATATCCTGATCAGAACTAATATTTTTAATTATATTCATATTTGTATTCAAACCGATTTGTTAAATCCGGCCAGGCAAAGGCTCCCGAAAACCAGTATTAATTCATTTCGAGGTCAATATGTACGTATACGATGAAACAAATAACCGGTGGATTCCACTTCGTCATACTGTTGAATACATTAAAAAGAAAAAACTGGTGCGTGATGCATGGATAGTTGTTGGAATAGTGATGGGAGGCTTACCATTACCCTTTGCCGTGGTTTTGGCGTTGCTGACGACATTCCTGTCGTTTATGTTTCTCGATGAGTCATCATATAGTGACGCATTTCGTGGATAGAATTTTCCGGCACTGGCAATTTCTTTATCCAGTCTCCAGGCCGGCTGTTAACATGACGATTATAAAACGATTATAAGTAATACCGAATAAAAATCACTGGTAATTTAAGTTGAAAATGTTGCGTTACGCTTCTTCTTTCAGGCGCGCTACAATACGCAAGCAGCAAATATTCGGCTCGATTGTAAATTTTAATGACACGCCCCACAAATCTTACGTATTTTTTACAATTCAAGCTGGCAGGAACAGTCTGGAATCGCCTCCCATGTAATAGCTGAGATTACACCTGCGCTGTGGATTGTGTATTTACAGTGGATATCCGTAAATAGGTTAATACCTTTCATAGGAACAGATATTTCCGATGTTAAATTGACTTCGATAGGAATAGTCTTCTATACGGATAGCTCTCGATTCAATATAATTATTCGACTTAATTATTATCTATTTTACGATATAAAGAGCTTTGAATGGATTACTACGGTAATTTTGTGAAATTGGAATGTAAAAACCATAAATAATCAATCTTCTATCGGAATAAACTAAAGTGGTATTAAGTGATCTTTTAGTCCTGTTCGGCGAATACGCCATGCTGCTGGTTTATGTGCTACCCATTGTCATCGCCATTCTCTGGTCGCATCACCGCAAGCGCAGTAAATACGAAAAACATAAGCAACTGCTGGAAGAAAATGTTCGAGCGGGATTAACCGAACCCGCTTCACTCCACCCCTTGATAGATCCCAATTTGTGTATTGGTTGTAATTCCTGCGCGGAGGTTTGCCCCGAAGGCGATGTCATCGGGATAATCGAGGAAAAAGCCGCGTTAATCAATCCGACCCATTGCATTGGTCATGGCGCCTGCGCGGAAGCATGCCCGGTTGATGCCATAACCCTGGTTTTTGGCACCGAAAAACGGGGTGTTGATATCCCTTATATCAACGAACATTTTGAAACAAACGTACCAGGCATATTCATTGCGGGTGAGTTAGGTGGCATGGGCCTGATCCGAAATGCCATTGAACAGGGCCGGCAAGCCATGGAATCCATCCGCCAGAAGCCAGGTATAGGTCAGGGCAGCGATCTGGATGTGGTGATTGTTGGCGCGGGGCCGGCTGGATTTTCCGCTACGCTGGGCGCGCATATGCATAACCTCCGCTATGTTACCGTGGAGCAGGAATCTCTGGGAGGCACCGTGTCCCATTTCCCCCGGGGCAAACTGGTCATGACCCAACCCGCGGAATTACCGCTTGTGGGTACCGTCAAATTCACGGAAATTTCCAAAGAACAGCTGCTCGGTTTCTGGCATAAAGTCGGCACAAAAACCGGGATACGCATCAATTTCAAGGAACGCATGGAAAGCATTATGCGGACTCAATCAGGATTTGAAGTCACTACCACCAAAAATACTTACCGGACTAAAAATATACTGCTCACGATTGGCCGCCGCGGCACACCCCGCAAACTCGGCGTTCCCGGCGAACAACTTACCAAAGTTGTGTATCGGCTGGTAGATGCCGAACAGTATCGTAACCAGAAAGTATTGGTAGTTGGCGGTGGCGACAGCGCACTGGAAGCTGCCGCCAGCATCGCTGAAGAACCTGGTACGCGGGTTATACTTTCATACCGCAGCGCCGCGTTTACCCGCGCCAAGGATCGTAATCGTAAACGCGTGGCAGACGCTGAGCAACGCGGCAATCTTGCAGTATTGTTGCAATCAAACATCAAGGAAATCCTGCCTGATAAAGTTGTTATTGAACATCTAGGAAAAATAATTGAAGCCCCAAACGACGCTGTCATAATCAGCGCCGGCGGTGTGTTACCAACCGGTATGCTTAAAGAACTGGGTATCAGTGTCGAAACCAAATTCGGCACAAATTGACAATTTCTTCCTGCTGGATTAATCAGCGTTCTCCCCTGCAAACTGTTATCTCCCTGCTTTCCCGGTATCATTTATAAACAAATTTCGACTAATTTT
>JAKEGK010000038.1 GCA_022627515.1 Gammaproteobacteria bacterium | reverse complement strand
CCGGTTCATCCGCCACACTGCTATCAGGGAGAACGTCAGTAGCAGCAGCCCGATTAACAGTTTTAACTGTCCATCGGTAGCAGTTTGCGCCAATGAACCCACAACTTGTTGCCCCATGGTGGAACCATAAGGAAGATTATTCGGTACCGCGCGTTTAGAAAGAGATTCCCACAGCGGACGGGATGGTGTTTTTTCGACGGCAACCAGGCTGGTGTATTTACTGACAAGATGATGCTGCAATGCGACTTTGATGACATCATTTTTTACCGCATCTTTGTCGGCGCCTTCCGCCAGCGAATCCATCAGTGCCTTGATTTTCGCGCGCGCCCACAATGGCGCAACCCCAATTCGCTGCCGGCCGCCGGCCAGGGGCAATTCGATTTCCCAGATGCTGTTGGCGCGTTGACCGCTGATGTGAACCTTGCCGGTGAAGTTGGCGGCTTTCACCACGCTGGTTTTCGCAACGAGAATGATGGGCTCGCCCAGATACAGATCCGGAATCCGGTTGGGCCACATTTCCACGGTGACGTTATCCGGAAATTTCACCTTCACATCCGTTAGCACCGGCGTTTCGAGCTTGGCAAATAATTCCTGCATTTTGGATTGCACTTCATCGGTGCTGCCGATAAAGGTGTAAGTGCCGCGGCCATACTCGGCGGCGCGTGTCATAAAATAACTGTTGGGAGCCGAACCTATGCCGACGGTAAACAACCGGCTGTTACTCAGCTTCTGCTTGATCAGTTCAAACAACTGGGCTTCATTGCCCACACTGCCATCGGTCAGAAAAATGATCTGGCGCACGCGCTCTTCATCGCTCGCCTGATCCAGTGCGCGGGCGATGGCAGAATACATTTCAGTACCGCCGGTGGCATACAGTGAATCCACATAACTCAGCGCATGATTGACATTGCTTTGGCTTGCGATTTGCGCCTGACGGAACAAGGTGTCGGTGACAGAATTAAACTGAATCACATTAAAGGTATCGATAGAAAGTAACCGGCTCAAGGCCATTTTCAGCGCGGCTTTAGCCTGAATGATTGACGTGCCGCCCATGGAGCCGGAGGTATCAATAATATATGTCACTTCACGGGCCAGATGCTGATTGCCCGGAATTCCGTCGGTAGGCGGCATTACCATGATCAGGTTATACATCTCGCCGTCGACTTCCTCGCTGACTTTTACTTCTTCACTGAACAGTGCCGCTTTGGGAGAATAACCAGAATCAATAGTCCATGTCAGGTTAAAGTCGCGATTGGCCGGCATGGATCCTTGCGCCAGTTGTATAATCGCATGTCCTTCAGCCTGGTGAGCGGTTTGGATGTCGTGATATGGACTATTGATCTGGTTAATGGGAAAACCCGCGTTCAGGTCGACTTTTATAGTAACCGGATTAGTGTTATTGATCTGCGCATATTCGGGCGCATAAACCGGAGGCGTGACGCGCGAGGCGTCGGGCACGGCGCCGGTGTCCATGGCCCAGCCCGTTCCGGAAAAACTTTCAATGGTTTCTTTGTACTGTACTGGCTGGTATTGTGCTGGCTGGTAACGCACCGGCTGATAATAACCCTCCTCTTCTTCCTGCTGATCCTGTTGTTGCTGATGCTGTAAGTCTTTTGGAATACCGGTAATATAACGTGGCGTCATGGTCAAGGGAAAACGGATATCAAATTTGCCCTGCCCTTGCTGTTGTTCGTATTGCACGGTTTGCTGGTATTCGATTTCGATGGTGACGGATTCATAGGGTCCGATATTGGCAACGGAGTTGGTGAACACATTGGGCCGTTCCTGATCCGTCAGCGCGGCTTTTTTGCCTTCCTGTTTGGCCTGGGTATAAGCCTTTTTGGCTTCTTCACGTTCCTTGATCTCTCCTTCGACGATGCGCTCACCAATTTTCATCCGCATGTGATCAACGGCGGCATTGTCAGGCAATGGAAAAACGTAAACGCCTTCCACCCAGAAGTCATCGGGATTTTTAAAAGTCTGCACAACCTTGGAACGAACCACCATGCCGCTGACTGTCATTTCCACATTGGTATCAACCGTTGGCGCGATATGAAAAACGCCCCGCTTGCCGGTTCGAAATAACAGGCTGCCTTGATGCACGTCAGACAAACCGGCTTCAGCGGGGCCAGGGGTTGGCGTTTGAGGGTAGGCAAACGCTGTGGAGGACAACATGAAAACGATCGAGACAAATACCAGCGATGCAATCAGCCCGATGCCAATCGCCGTCATCAAACCCACGAACGCATCCTTTGCTATATTAGGTTTGCCGGATGCCTTTACCTGGACATTAATATGGGCCTGGTGTGTGTGGTTCATATTATTACCCTTCTCTTGCTTATGTTGTTGATGGTGGTCTTGCTCCAGCGTGCCGTCCCTGGCCAATTCGAACAGTGGGGTGTTCCCTGTATGCGCCGGAATTCTTAATCTGTTGGGAATAATTAAAGCGCCGGAAAATGGCGGGCAGGCGGTTGAATTCTGGCAGGCTGGAAATGAATTCTGACGAATTATGGCAATCGCCTGTTTTGTTGATATAAGTTGCCGATAGATGGTCTATACCTATGTTGTTGAATTGGCTATACTAATTACAATTCGCTTTAACTAATAATATTATGCTATTGATTTTTAAGGAGATAGGTCGTGGCAAAAACCATCGCCATTGTCGAGGATGAACCGGCAATCCGGGAAAATTACGCGGCGTCGTTGCGCAAACAGGGCTACCAGGTCGAAATGTACGGCAACCGTCCCGCCGCGCTGGCCGCATTTAATAAGAAATTGCCGGATCTGGCGTTGCTGGATATCGGCCTGGAAAATGAAATCGATGGCGGTTTTGAACTTTGCCGCAGCTTGCGCAGCATCTCATCCACTCTGCCCATTATTTTTCTGACCGCGCGGGACAGCGATCTGGATATTATTTCCGGACTGCGCCTGGGCGCGGATGACTATCTCACCAAAGACATCAGCATCCCCAATCTGTGCGCGCGTGTTGCCGCGTTCTTCCGGCGTCAGGAGTTATTGTCCGCGCCCCCCGCTAAGGAGACCATTATCAAGCGGAACAATTTAACCATGGACATGAACCGCTTTTCAGTGCACTGGAAAGACCAGCCGGTGGATTTGACGCTGACGGAATTCTGGATGGTGCATACCCTTGTTCTGCATCCCGGCCACGTGAAAAACCGCGAGCAATTGATGCAGGATGCAAAAATCGTGGTGGATGACGCAACGATCACATCGCACATTAAGCGCATCCGCAAAAAATTTCAGGTGGTGGACAAAAGTTTTGATTGCGTCGATACCGTGTATGGCATGGGTTACCGTTGGGTTGAACAATAGTCCTGCTGAATAAATTCGTTTCTTCCCCTGGTATGGCTTCTTTGAATTCCATTATTGAAAAGATTCGTGCTGCGCGGCCGCTGCGTTTGAGTATCCGCCGTAAACTGGTGCTGGTCAGTTTGTCCCTGCTGATTATTCCCTGGGTGGGTTACCAGTATATAAACGAGATGGAAGACTATTTGCGCCATCGGCAGGAAATACAACTGCTGGACCGGGCGCGGATGGTCGCCTCCCTGCTCGCGGACCAGCCGGGTTTATTTACCACCACGGCCGCGGCGGCAAAAGAAACATCCGCCGAAGGCAGCAAACATTTATATGTGTTGCCGCTGTCACAAGCAATTCAAATCGACGGCCGGACGGAAGACTGGCTGTCGTATCACGAACGCGTCTTTCATTTCAGAGACACGCAGGGCTCAAGCAGTGAAAGTGACTTTATTCCGTCTTCCCTGTCGTTTGATTTTCATATCGGAAGTTTCAAACCTTTTGTTTATGCGCTGTTCCGGGTTAAGGATAATCATCTGGTTTACCGTTCACTGGAAGGCGCCCGAATTGACAACGCCGATCATTTGCAGATCGCCATGCAAAACAACGATGGCCAGTATGTGCGCTATATATTGTCCGCGCGCGAGGAAGGCTGGCTGACCACGTATCAATTGCCGTCGCAGCCGGAGTTAAACCAGGATGTCACTGAAGAACCGCGGATTGCCGGTTACATACGCCAGACATCCGATGGTTATAACATCGAGGTAAAGATTCCTATCACCATGCTGGGCGCAAAACTCGCATTTGCCATTGCTGATGTTGATTCACGGCGGAACCGCAAGATTGTAAGCATTGTGCGCACCACGGGCAGCGGCTTGCTCGAAGACATCGGCACGATCGTGGTGCCATCGGTGGAAATTCAGGGTCTGCTGGCGCGCCTGTACCGGCCCGGCACAAGGATCTGGGTGACCGACAAGAATGCCCGCGTCATTGCATTGAGCGGCAGCCTGATGGAACCGGAGCGGGACACATATGAACTTGACTTTGAGCAGGCAAACGGTGATAGCGGTATATTTTCCGCCATCATCAGGGCAATTTACCGTTCGGTATTGAAGCAGCCACCCAAGGAATTTCATGACGATTTGTCGACTGCGTCTCAATTGACAACACCCGAAGTCACGCAGGCCCTGGCCGGCGCGCCGGCGACCCGCTGGCGCAATACCCCGGATGACCGGGTGAATATTCTTACCGCGGCTTATCCTGTCATGTCGAAAAACGTTATCGTGGGAAGCGCGGCCATTGAAGAGACATCCAACAGCATTTTGATTCTGCAAAACCGCGCCGTGGAAATTCTGATTAATCTCAGCGGTCTTGCGTTTCTGGTCACCGCATTCACGGTGTTTGCGTACGCCACGCGCCTGTCGTTCCGGGTGCGCAAACTGCGCGACAACGCGGACCGGGCCATTGGCAGCGATGGCCGAGTCATTGGGGTTGTCACACCGTCGGGGGCGTCAGATGAAGTTGGCGACCTGTCGAGGAGTATCGCGGACATGTTGAACCGGCTGGCTGAGTACAATCGTTATCTCGAGACTATGGCCAGCAAGCTGTCGCATGAACTGCGCACCCCCATTACCGTAGTGCGTTCTTCTCTGGAAAACCTGGAAACCGCCGGTCTGGACGAGGAACACAAGGCCTATACGCATCGCGCGAAGGAAGGCGTGGAACGCTTGAGCAATATTCTCACCCGCATGAGTGAAGCCACGCGCCTGGAACAAACCATTCAACACGAAGAGCGGAAGGATTTCGACTTGCACGGCGTCATAAACAGTTGCATCAAGGGCTATCAGATTGCCAACCCGCGCCAGGAATTCAGCCTGCAGGTGATTAACGAGTTTGACAAACCGTTTATGATCAATGGCGTCCCCGATCTCATTGCGCAGATGCTGGACAAGCTGGTTTCCAATGCGATGGATTTTGTCAAAGACAACACGCCTATTGTCGTGCGATTGATACGCTCGCAGGCCCACGCAAGCATCCAGGTGCTGAACCAGGGCCCCACTCTTCCCGAAAAAATGAAAAACAATCTGTTTGATTCCATGGTATCCGTGCGGGAAAAACGCGGCAAACAACCTCACCTCGGTTTGGGCTTGTATATCGTAAGGCTTATCGTAGAATATCATCAGGGTTCGGTGAAAGCGGATAACATTAAAGACGGCAGTGGTGTTGTTTTCACCATTACGTTTCCCTGTCCGTAAGTTTGCTTGTCCATAAATTTGCCTATCCATAAAATGTTTCGAGGGCTGCGCCTATGCATCGAGCCATTCATTTAACGGCTGCCGTTCTTTTAATGATTGTCATTGTGTTGGTTGCCGCGGCTTCTGGTTGCGCCCCGGCTGTCGAAACTGTAAATAAAAACAGCGCTGCTCCACAAAAATCGACACCCGTCAACAACAAACCTTTTGCCGATATCCATTTGCATTACACGTGGGATCAGGAAGAAGTTATCGATCCGGCAACCGTGATCAAGCGCTTGCAAGCCGAAAACATTGTGCTGGGTGTTGTCTCCGGAGTTCCCAGTAATTATGCGTTGAAACTTCGCGCCGCCGGCGGCGAGTGGATCATCCCTTTATTCAGTCCGTACATAACTCCCAGCCACCGCCATAGCTGGCACCTGGATCAGGCGGTGGTTGACGAAGCGCGCGAGGGACTGGAAGCAAAAAAGTATTTTGGCATCGGCGAATTGCATTTGTGGGCGGGACAATCGCCCCGGCCGGACAACAAAATCCTCCTGGCGCTGTTTGAACTGGCGCAGCAGCATAATGTGCCTTTTCTATTGCATACCGAATCCTCGGACGCAAATTACATTATTCCCATTTGCCAACAACATCATCAGGTGCGCATCCTGTGGGCGCACGCCGGCGGAATACTAAAACCCGTTGATGTTGAACTTGCAATGCAACAATGTTCCAACCTGTGGATCGAGGTATCGGCGCGAGACCCCTGGCGTTATAACTCGCTGGTTGATGACAAAGGCAAACTGCCGCACGCATGGCGGGAGCTGATGATGAAATATCCGGACCGGTTTATGACAGGGAGCGATCCGGTGTGGAGCGTTACCCGGACCCAGCGTTGGGACGAACCCGACGACGGCTGGGATCATTTGCATGAACTGATACAATTTCACCGCCAATGGCTCGCGGAACTGCCTCCCGATATTGAAGAAAAGATCCGCTTGACAAATGCGTTAAGCTTTTTCAGGGTCAGTTTAAAGTAATCCTTATCCGGTTAAATTCCCTCCGGCAATGGCGGCGGCTTTTAGCGCCTGCCTTAAACGCTCCGGCTTGGCCCCTGCCACCCGTTAATCCTTCCCTTCCAGAGCAGGGCCTGAACCGGGATTTTTCCCTATTTATTACCCGTTTGGATCACTTGATCAAGGTGTCCGGATTACGCCTGTTATCACCATTTACCGCAGCCTGGCTTTCATTCATTTGATTTTGTTGAAATTATAAAACACAGCATCAGCTATCGCTGTTTGTAGGGGAATGCCGCATTCTCAATGCGCAAGGTATAAACTATAATTGGTTTTTGCCGGTAATAAGCTGTTAAGAACGACAATGCCTGATAATTTCTTGCGAAGACATCAAGCACTTTAGAACTATGATCATTACCGGAACCGGTTTACTGTCAGCATACCGTTCATCAGAACGCTGGACGAAAGTAAACCGTTGCGGTTGTCTCATCAACTTTTTGTGATGCGATTCACAATTCCAGGGGCAAGAATATGAAACAGCGGTCGACATCAGCATATGTGAAGTTACTCTGCACCATAATTATATCGGCAGCCTTGATCCAGGCGGCGTTTGCTATGCAGGATTTGAAGGTGCAGATGGAAACAGCCATCAAGAACATGTGCTCGGATGAAAATGCCCTGACATGCCTGGATTCATCACAAGACGCTTGCAGCAAGGCAGTTGATACCGCGCTTGACACATGCGGCCAATTGTTTCCCAAGGGTGATTTACAGGGAGTTGATGACTGGGCGTTGAATGCACATGGTCAGTGCATGGAAAACACGTTGCCAAAACTGCTGAGTGTTCCTGCCGGCAAGATTGACAGTTGCATGACAATCGCAAGCGTTGAGTCCGCCGCTTTAGATGCACAATCCGGGGATTTACAACTTGCCGCTATGCCGGAATTGCAGCCCGCCACGCTGCCAGCGGCGCAGCATATCGGCACTGAAAACGTTACCCTGCCTGTTTACAACAACGCTGTCTTGATGACGCATATTCATGATGAGCAAAATCTGGAAAACTTGACGCCGAAGTTTGGTGTTAAGCCTTTGCCCGCTCTGACTCTTGCGTCGATGGACACAATAGAGGCAATCGCGCAGTACTATCGAAAACATCTAAACGAATTTAAGGAATATAAAATCGGCAACAGTGTACTTTTTCTGGAAAATGGCCCGGAAGATTTTGACTGGGTCCGAGATGTGCAACTTTACGCTTCCACACCGCATGTCAACATAGAAAATATCGGCGCTAGCCCGGCGGTACCCCCCGGCTCACAAAGTAAGATCGAAATTGCCTATCGTAAATAACCAATTATTATGCCATTGCATTTATTGCAACCTCTGAATACGCTGGCAGGCCGGCAGAGTGCTAGCTCAAAGCTTCCTTACTTTAGTCGTTCAACAGATAATTTTTCCGGAATCAACGGCCGGCCTTGCTGGGCTTTTTCCAATTTTGGCAGCATGTCATTGCCGGGCCAGATGCCGTAACGCAGCGCTTCCGCGTATTCCGGCACTACGTTGCATGACTCGATTCGTTGCGCGGCGGTGTTGTGGTCATACGCAAACGCCCTGGTCTCAAACAGCAATTCATTGTCCTGCGGTGTAAGCAACAAGTACCAGGCCAGGGTGGTTCCATCATTGGGCGGCATGCCGATCACACCTGCATTAGCCCAGATATGATTTCCCTGACTGTGCAAAAACGGAATGCCACAATGTCCCGTCAGTATGACATCCGCATCCGCCGCATCCAGTTCGAATTGTTTCTCCTGCCAGGGAGTGGAATGGTAAATAAATTTGGCGGTTCCGGTATAGGCGCCATGGATGATAACGCAGCGGTAGCCTGCAACAACAAACCGGATGTGCTGCGGCAGTGTATGAAACCACTGGATTTGATCTTGCGTGATTTCCTGCCTGATAAAGCCATACCATTTATTTGACAGCGCGTCACAGACTGAGCCTTCATTAAAATTGCATCCACAATCGGCCTGGTCCGCCGCCAGTTGCAACTCAACATTGCCCGCAATGACATGAATGCCCCATGACCTGACAAAAGCAATGGATTCCAGTGGCTGGGCGCAATACGCGGCCAAATCGCCGGTGCAGAAAATACGCCGTGGCGGTATATTGAGTTCATGGCAGATGCGTTTCAATTCCTGCAATGCCTGCAGGTTGCCGTAAGGACCGCCAAACACCACGATTGGTTCAACGATGTCCGGCAGCAGACTGTCAGGCGGTGACTTCGTTGACATTACGCAACTCTCTCACTGCTTTTGATGGCCAGACATAGGCGGCAACCACATAAACCACGATACTCATCGATACACCCACCACGTTGGCCCATAATAATGTTCCGTATTTTCCATCACCGATGGTGAAGGGAATATTTTTCGCCGCCAGTAACAAACCAAAAATCAGCCCCACGCCCACGCTGGCATAGTAGGACACCTTCCCGGCTTTTTCCCAGCGGTTGAAAATAAAAATCGGGGTCAAACCAATAACCATGGTGCCGCTGACCGTGGTGGCAGACAGAATCGCGGGATTCGCATGCACCATCAGGTTACCCAATATCGCCAGCACAATCATTGTCAGTCTTGCCAGTTTGACTTTATCAATCCGCACGCCGGGGAACAGGTCGATGGCAACGAGTTTTCCCGTGGAAGAAAATGTGGAATCAATGGTCGACGCCGCACTGGTCAGCATAATCATGTTCATGAGAATCAGCAGCGGCAATCCAAACTGCATGGCGGTATTGATCGTGGAGTTGCCGCCAATCCCTTCCACGCGGTTATAAATGCCGACAAAGCTGAACAGGAAGATAAACAAGACACCGAACAGCCCGGCCAATAGAAACGCCTTTAGCATCACACTGCGTTTGGTTATAAAACCCCGGTCCGTCATGACGGGATCATGAAACGGGTAGCTCCAGATCTGGATCAATGCGACAAGAATCAAGTCGACGCAACCCGCCATGGTCCATTCACCACTGGCAACGATTTGTTTGACATCCGTGGCGGGAAGAACGAATCCCAGAATAATGACCAGTAACACAGCGGCCAGCGCCATTTGTATCAGATCAGTAATGATGCTGCTGCGCAGGCCGGATTTAAGCGCGTAAAACAATACCAGCGCGGTTACCGCCCAGGATGCCATGTAAAATTCTCGCGTGCCTTTCTCACCGAAAAATTGCGCCACCACTATGGTGTTACTCCAGATTTCATTCCAGAGCCGGAAAAGGAGTATCAGGGAGAACAACCAGAGCGCGTTGCGGCCAAACCGGGAATTTAGAAAATCGTGCAGGCTTATAAAGCCCTGTCCGCGGATCTGATAAATCACAACACCCGCGACAATAAACGCCAGCCAGTAAACGGCATAGGCCGCTCCACCCGGCGCGCCGAAGGACTGGCCAAGATCCGCGGCGTTTTGTATCGACTTGGCGAAAATCCAGGATATCAGCAGGCTGCTGGTTAGCAGGAGCAGGCCCACGTCCTGGCCTTTTGCATTCTGGGCGGAAAAAAACTGGTTGCCGCGATGCTCCGGCCGTAACCTGGGTGAAATCAGGTACATCGCTACTGCGAATATTATCAGCAGCGCCCAGTTAATTTCATTAATATTTGTATATTGCATATAAAAAGGTTGCTTAAACGCTCATTTGGGTAAGGACGCATGCCGTCCAATAATATTACAAAACACTTTTACTAATTTTTTTCCGCTGTTGCCACTGTCACTTTTAAGCGCGCCCTTGCAGCGCCAGACTGAAATAACGGACCAGCGTTTGCCCGGTTTTTTCGGCGCTTGCGCCAAACGCGATTACTCCGTCTTCATGTCCACCCATGACAATAATCTGTTTTTGCCGCGCATCCGCGTCAGTCAACAGTCTTTCAATTTCGCTCGCCATTTCCGGTGTGCCATAAGATACGTTGCGTGCGGTCGCTGGCAGCGCCAGACGGGAAGCCTGCCGCCAGATATCCGGACTGTGAACGTGAAACACATAAGCAATGGATTGATCCGCGCGGTATAGGGCGCCGTGTGTTAATGCTTCCGAGGATGGTTTTACCGGGCCTTGCGCGGCGATATGATTGCGCAGCGGATCACATGCGGTTACGATCGCGTAGTGTTCCGGACCCGGTTCGGGCAAGTGCGCGGTTTGCGTGCCGGAAATCAGGAAGGCATCGCCGTCCGGCTTCAACCGGCAGCTTACATTGCCAAAACCGTAGCCACCATAGCGGCTGGGTTCCTGACCGATAATACCTAACAGAAAAAAAATGCGCCGCCAGGCATTGATTTCCCGTATTGTGCCGATCGCAACAGGCGGACCCTGCGTATAATCCAGCTGATATTTAATGACACCTTCTTTTTCGTTCAAGTTGCAGTCCCTCGGGGTTTTTCGAACAGGACCACATTATTTCCGGCAAATTCAATTTTTGCATGCCAGGATGCCGCAAGCCAGTGAAAGGTAGCTTTTGAAAAGAAACACACATGTGTTGGATCATTTTTATAATACCAGTCCTTGAACGCTTCACGGTTGTTCAGCAGGTTAGTCATAATACCCAAGTGCCCGCCTGGTTTTAACAAACCCCACAACTTTTCCATTTCGGTTTTTGGATAATGCAGGTGTTCAACCGTCTCTGTTGCGGTAATGAAATCGTAAGTTTGTTGCAATGCATGTTCATTATTAGCGTAAAAATAATCGTAGATATTCATGCGATAACCCAGTTCTTCAAACATCAGGGATAACGTGGGTCCCGGCCCGCAACCAAAATCCAGACCGCAAGCGCCGGGATGCAGTTTTTCTTGCATGGGCGTTAATAGCTGGCTCAGGAAGCGGCGATAATTCTGATCAGCGGGGTTATTCTGATGCAGATCATAATGGGTTTTTTCCTGCGCGGCGGAAATAAACTGGCAAGCGGGGACAAACACCAGTGCGCATTGTTGGCACAGCAAATAGTCGCGCTCGATGTTCCGCTTTCCTGATTCACGATAAAATGCGGAGACGTGACGTGAGCCGCACAACGGACAATTCCGGCTTGTCAGACCATCAAGCACAGCTGTTAACGTCCGGTTTGAACAAGCATTCACTTGTTTTGAGCATAAAAGGGATTACGCACAGGCGGCAGACCGGTAATGCGGATAATTTCCTGATCAACCGATTTGACATCACCCTCTAGATACATGGACTGCAATTCCATGGCGTCATTGATTAACGTCCTGGCCTGGTTTTCCACATTCAACAGGCATTCATCAATCCTCTCACATTAAAAAACATAATCATCGGATAATCCTTCTCCATCGCCGACTTCCAATCTGATAACACCATTGCCAATGGAGTACACATTCAATGTGCCGCCGTACATTAACCACTGTTCCAGGTTGAGATAGCTGTTTTTGAACGCCATTGTTTTTGATTTCCTCAGGCTTCAGCTGCAGTGAACATTCGCAGTCCTGAACGTTAGTTATCTTGAATGTTAATCACCGTGTGAATGGCTGCGTTCACAGGATTGTTACTGTTTCTTTCGTTCTTGCTATCTTCGCATTCATTCCGGCTTCTTGCAATTTTTGCAGTAATTTACCTTTCGCTTCATCTTCACCGTGTATTAAATAGATTGCCGGATTGGCGTTTTTGAAATTGACCGCCCAATCGATCAATTGTTGCTGTCCGGCATGCGCGGAGAAACCTCCCAGAGTATGAATCTTGGCATTCACCGCGATATCTTCCCCGACAATGCGCAAGGTTTTGGCGCCATCAACCAGCGCGCGGCCCGGTGTACCATGCACCTGGTAACCGACAATCATGACATGGGCATTCCGGCGCCATAAATTATGTTTCAAATGATGACGGATTCTGCCTCCGTCACACATGCCGCTCCCGGCGATAATAATAGCTCCGTCGCTGATCATGTTAATGGCCATGGATTCTTCCGTGGTGCGGGAATAACGCAACACCGGCAAATAACTATGCAGGGTGCCGGTGCGGGTCTGCCGGATGGCTTTGCCATGTTCTTCGTTAAAAACATGCTGGTAACGATGGTAAACTTCGGTTGTGGCAATCGCCATGGGGCTATCCAGAAATACCACCTGATGATTCAACTCTCCCTTCTGGTAAAGTTCACCGAGGTGAAATATGATTTCCTGGGTCCGGCCGACGGCGAACGCCGGTATCAATACATTGCCGCCGCTTTGGGCCGCTTGACGCATAACATCGCGAAACTCATCCAGCGTTTCCTGCAATGGTTTATGATTGCGGTCGCCATAGGTCGACTCCAGTAACACCAAATCCGCCTGGTGTAAATTGACAGGATCGCGCAATAACGCGGAATAACTATTTCCCAGATCGCCGGAAAACACCAGCTTGCGCGTGTGTTTTCCTTCCGTGATATCAAGCTCGACAATGGCGGAACCCAGGATATGACCCGCATCGTGGAATGTTACGGTAATACCATCAGCCACTTCCCTCCTGGTCGCATAGGGTATCCCCACAAACAGGCTTAAGGCGCTTTCAACATCGCTTGTGGTATAGAGCGGTTCGATTTCATCTTTACCGGCGCGCCGGCGCCGCTTATTTTCCCATTCCGCATCACGCATACTTAAAAATGCCGCATCATTCAGCATGATATCCAGCAGTTCACTGGTTGCCCGGGTCATGTAGATAGGACCGTTGTAGCCGTCACTGACTAGTTTGGGCACCCGCCCGGTATGGTCTAAATGAGCGTGAGATAACACGACGGCGTCAAGGGACTTGATGTCATAGGGAAACGGATCGCGGTTGACTTTTTCATCTTCCTTGACGCCCTGGAATAGTCCACACTCCAGCAGCACACGCGCGCGTTTGGTTTCCAGCAGATACTGAGAGCCGGTTACGCCGTCGGTTGATCCATAAAATGTCAGTTGCGCCATTCAGGATTTTATAAGGTTTGCAGTTTTAGTTTTCAGTTACCGCCAGCAGCCCGGAGCTGTGTTTTATTCATATTAACAGGAAAACGCTTTTATTTTTTGATCTATTTCATGTTAAGCGCAATATCTTCCCACAACTGCGCGATGCATTCTGATATGACGGTGACTTCACTGATCCGGCGTATTCAGCAATTAATAGTTGCGCAATATCATATCAGTAATTCCGGCCGGAGCATCCAGTGTATAACCCAGTGATCACCGTCATCCCTGCCAAGGCAAACCACTGAGCCAGGCTGATATTCAACGAGTAAAGTATCTTCGTTGTCTATAAGCAGTCTCGACACCAGTTTCGCCATGAATGGCAAATGGCCCACTATCATGGTTGGTGAATTCAGGCGCTCAACAAACGCGGCACATTCATCAACCGGATCATTGGGATTGATTCCGCTTATTGTTTCAATTACTCCCGTTTCACATATCGATTTGGCGAATATCTCGGCGGTTTGCATCGCCCCTGTTTTACCGCTGTGTAACACACAGTCCAGGCCAATGCCTGCATTAGCCAAAAACCCGGCCATGCGTGTAACCGCTGCTGCGCCGCGGTTCGATAAGGGACGGTCCGGATCAATTTCTTTTGCGAGCGCCTCGCCGTGCTGCGCGAGATAAAGCATACGATGGTTCCCTCAGCAACTGGACATTTATGGTATATTTAGCAGAGTCCCGAAGATATGGCAAAATAAATCCGGGCTATTATTGATACAGATAAAACGCTGTTTTTTCGATTTATCAGTATATTTAAACAATAGATGCTTATTACAAACGATTCAGGCGGCGCGTTATGGAATCAAAAACTGTCACAGTAAAACTGACACGCTCAGCGCAAAACCGGCTGGATACATTGGCGCAACCCCTCAATGTCGAACTCGAACTTTATTTCAGCTGCCTGCTGCGATTGCGCGTGATTTTTCCCGATCAGCCCGGTGATGATTATATTCCTGTTGCCGTAAGTCACGAAAAACTGAAAGTGTACTTTCATCCCGTGATGACCAAACATTGCGTGGTCGATGACATTCGCGGCCGCGATCCGGATACCGTCACTTTCCCGATCAAAAAACCGGAAAAATTCATTCCGCGCTGGGTGAAGCTCGATTTCAAACACGGCAACTGGAGCGGCGAGTTTGGCTACTAACTCCTAAAACCACCGTTTACTTTTATTATCCACGGATTACGGATATGCTTATGCAATGGACAACGATCATCTCACTT
>JAKEGK010000037.1 GCA_022627515.1 Gammaproteobacteria bacterium | reverse complement strand
GCCGATGCCATCCCGGTTGTCACCATATACTATCGCCGGTGATTTGCTGGCATAATCTTCGTGACCGGGAAACCAGCCCTGTTCCAGATCCACAAATCCCACACCGGCGCCTTCACCGTTCATCTGCGTCCAGGCCCAGCGGGCGTCAATGCCTTCAGGCGCTGCGTCAAGATAATCCTGGGTGGCGTTGTAAGGATCATCCGCTGCGTTTACCAAAGGATCAGTGGCCGACAGTTCAAGACTGGCTTTGTCAACTTCAAAAAGACTGTTGAGCCGCTTGAGGATCTCGTCAATCTTGTCGGATTTTTCCCGCGCGTCGATGCGCCAATAGGATGTCAGACTGTGAACCGGGGGAAATTCAGTTTTTGCGGCCCGTTTTTCCAGTTCCAGTATTTTGTCCGGATCCATGCTTTTGACCAGTGGCGCCGATATCGACAAATCATATTCATCAAGCACTTTCTCCAGGCCGCGCAAATGTTTTTCCTTGGCCATTTCCGAGAGTGATTTGCATTTTTTGGTGGCCGGAGGCACTTCACTGGAAAGCCTGACAATAATGGCGCCGCTATATTGCGGGGGGCGCCGCTTGACCGGCTTCTGCGCCGCGATGGTCTGCTGCAGCGTTGGTGTAATTTCCCTTCCCGCAATATTCATACTTGCAATATTTTCAGCTTTCAGCCGGCTGATTTGTTCGGGTGTGAGTTGCTTTTCTTCCATTGGTATTCTCCTGTAAAGGGACATCGGCTCGAAAAAGGAGGCACAACTCTTCCTCCGGAAATGTAGATACGAATGTAGAAACGATTAGCGGCGCCAAAACTCCTGGAACCACATTGACAACAACTGGATGAAATCAGAACGAATGACTATTTAAGAAACAACCGCTAAAGAACGAACTTGAGAAAACAACCTAAAGAAACTATAGACATTGCCAAGTGAAAATACTGAAACAAAACATCTATACAAGACGCCTACAACACTACGTTCGTCAAAAATCGTGATATTAAAATTACTTGGTTACGCAGGAATTACATTCATGACACAGCCCGGCAGTTGGTTTTTATCAAATTATTCTTATGCCCGCGGCTCGTTTTATCAGCCCGCTTTATCAATCTCCGCGTTATCAATCATAGTCCAGTGATGGTCAGCGCGAATAACATCCAGGCCAACAACGCGGGATAGTAAGATTATTCTTTTTATTCTTTCAGGATTAATAAGAATTGACGCATAGCATCCGGATGTCAATAAGCAAAATCCTTATCCGATTTACCTTATACGTTCCTACCGTTGTCATTAGTTTTTTCAGATTGGTATACATTTAAACACTATCATTCCACAAAATGCCGTGCGGATCAGTGAGTCTTTCCTGTGCCAACCGGACTTTGGCCTTAAAAAGCGGGTGAGACAGCAATGACATTTTAAAGCAATTTAACAGTTGCTGAGGTATCGTGCGGCGCACAAGCAGACAATTTCCAGACAGATCCCAGCCATGCGCCAAATGAAAAGAAAAACTCAAGTTACCGCGGCTTCGCAGGTTGAGACAAAATATGACAACAAACGGGACCAAAAACCGCTTCTATGACACGCGTCATGGCATTAGCATAATTAATTCGTTAGTAATTCATTCTCATGATTCTATAGAAGGTATTATTCCCGGTTTTACTTGTTGTTTTGACTTGAACTTGTTTTGACATGAACGGCCATTAATTCACTGATTAATAAACGCGGCGGAATTTCATTGATGAGAAGAGCGCTTTCAGCATTGCTAAATTTAGTGTGTTTTAAGAATTTTTTGTGGCCCGGTGCCGTGAACTTATTCATTGCCGCGAACTTATTCATTGCCGTGATCTTATTGTTGTTATCCGCCGGTGATATTCACGCGGCCGGGCTATCGGATAAGGAGCTGCTCGGAAAAACATTGTTCTTTGATCCTAACTTATCATTAAATAACAACCAGGCCTGCGCCACTTGCCATTTGGCAGACGCCGGCTGGACGGGCAACAACCCGGCGATCAACGCGCATGGCGCCGCTTATGAGGGTTCAATTGCGGGACGCTTCGGCAACCGCAAACCGCCCAGTGCAGCTTATGCCACACCCAGTCCGGTATTGCACTTTGTGAAGGAAGATAATGAAATACTGTTCATCGGCGGGAATTTCTGGAATGGACGCGCGACGGGAGAAAAACTCGGCAATCCCGCGGCGGACCAGGCCCTCGGTCCATTCCTGAACCCGGTGGAACAAGCTTTGGCGGACAATGCCTGCGTGGTCTACAAGGCCTGTACCGCCTACCCGGATATGTTTGAGAAAATCTGGCCGGACGGTTGCAGCATTCAATGGCCCGCAGACACTCAACAAATCTGCGCAACGGAAAATGGTAAACTGCAATTAAACAGCCAACTGCGCAAAAAGGTGGATCGCGTGTATGACAACATCGGGCTAAGCATTGCGGCGTATGAAGCGTCCGCCGAAGTTAATCCCTACACATCGAAGTTTGACTACTACCTCGCGGGTCTAATTAAACTGAACGCCGAAGAACAACAAGGACTCACGTTATTCAAGGACAAAGGCAAATGCGCGGAATGTCATGTCATGGATAAAGGCCCCAATGGTGAACCGCCCTTATTTACTGATTTTACTTTCGACAATCTGGGTGTGCCTCGCAATCCTGAGAACCCCTGGTATAACATGCCGGCCAGTTTTAATCCGGATGGCAGAACCTGGCTGGATCAGGGATTGGGGGAATTTCTGACACAGCGGGATGACTACCGCCAGCTGGCTGATGCCAATTATGGCAAGCAAAAAGTGCCCACATTGAGAAACGTCGATAAACGGCCAAACGAACCGTTTACCAAAGCCTATATGCACAACGGCTACTTCAAAACACTGAAAGGTGTCGTGCATTTTTATAACACCCGCGACACCAAACCCCAATGCAAGAATCCCTTCACCACGGAAGCGGACGCGCTGAAACAGGACTGCTGGCCGGACGCGCAAATCAAGACCAATCTCAATACTTCTGAACTGGGCAACCTGGGTTTAACCGCCGCCGAGGAAAATGCCATTGTGACATTTATGCAGACATTGTCGGATGGCTATGAACCGCCGCCAGGCGTAAAGCCTTTGAAGCCCGGCCGTCGCTAGTCCACATCCGTCATACGAAATGACTCCAAACTGATTGCGCCTGCCGTTCATATTGGCAAAAACAACTTGAATCATTTCCGAAAATAATTTACAAGCTGCCGATGCTGACTGATCTTCACCGGGCACAATTTGTTTTACGCAACCCGCTCTGGTTTATACGGCGGGTGCTCGGCGGATTCCGCGCCAACCAGGGATTTCTGCTGTCCGGCGCTGTCGCCTATTACACCCTCCTGTCCATAGTGCCCATGCTGGCGCTGATACTTATTGGTTTGTCACAACTGATCGATACCCAGCGGCTGCTGGACACGACGCGGGAATATCTGGGACTGGTTGCCCCCGTTGAGGCCGGCGGCGTCGCGGAACAAATCGCCGTTGTGTTGCAGAATTGGAAACTGTTTGGCGTGGTGGGACTGGTGATCCTGCTGTTTTTCAGTTCGCTTGCATTCACCATGCTGGAAAATGCCATGTCCGTGATATTTTTTCACCGTGTAAACGTGCGGCGCCGGCATTTCCTGATATCCGCCATTATTCCCTACTGTTATATTTTCTTCCTGGCGCTGGGGCTGTTAGTCGTCAGCATGATCAGTGGCGCAATTCACTCCTTCGACGACAAAACATTTTTGCTCATGGGCCGGGAAATATCGCTGAGCGGTGTAACCGCCGGTATCGTCTATACCGTTGGCGTATTGGGCGAAGTACTGTTATTGACTTCGTTATATCTTGTCATGCCAACGGGAAGGCTGGCGCTGAGTCACGCATTGATTGGCGGCGTTACCGCGACAGTTTTATGGGAACTCACGCGGCATTTCCTGGTGTGGTATTTCGCAACGCTTTCGGTCGTGAATATCGTCTACGGCTCATTTGCGACAGCGATTATTTTGTTACTCAGCCTGGAAGCCGCGGCGCTCATTCTGCTGCTGGGCGCGCAGGTAATTTCGGAATATGAGCGTATTGGCAACGAACAGTTCCCGCAGGACGATTTGCGCACCAAATAACAGGTAACATCAGATGACCTGATTTATGTATACATTTTTCCCGCGCTTCACATTGAACCGGGATACAGTGAACGAATCAAATCCTGTTAAGGGATTTGTCCCGCGCAGTTAATAAAGCCCGGCCTTGTCCGGATTAATGACACCAAAATAATTGTTAGAATTTGGCAAAACCGGTTAATAAGCCTGATTTATTGCCGCAGTTCCTGCCGGAGCATGCATGAGTCTTTAACTGCAAAATGTAACAATTTCCATAGTTGCGGATCTGTAAGTACAACAGTCTGCTGGAGCAAATAACGCGTTCTCCGCCGCCAATGCGTTGCGTGATAAAATTGTGATAATTTGGTGACAATTTACTTATCCGAAGGGACTACTATTCAGGGAACCTCTGATTATTTCCTTCCACCTTGAGGAAGACGAGTGCAAGGGTGAGGGTGCAGGCACTTGAAACTTTTACCCTCCCCCTAACCCCCTCCCTAAAAGGAGGGTGTCGCAAAACTCATTTTGAGGATGACATAAGATATACTAGCAAAAACTTACCCTGTAAGGAT
>JAKEGK010000036.1 GCA_022627515.1 Gammaproteobacteria bacterium | reverse complement strand
TGATCAATGTTTGATCATTATCCTTGCCGGTGGCTAACAAAATTGATGGAAATAACACATATATTAAGTAGCATTTAATATTGGTGAGAAATGCGGGTTAGGGGGAGGGTAAAATTTTCAAGCGCTTACACCCTCACCCCGACCCTCTCCCTCAAGAGAGAGGGAAATAATCAGAGGTTCCTTAAGTGGCATAATCAATGCCAGCGTTTAACATCAGGCGCGAGCATTTGCTTGAAAGTGGTCGGCAACGCCTTTGTTGTCCGCGATGTTTTTCAACCGGGGCGTGTTCAGGTTGACTGATTTCACCACTTTCCGGTTGCGCAAGTATTCACTGACCACATCCCAGATCGGTTTGCCATTCTGGTCTTTATCCATGCCCGCCCAGGCGCTCACAACATACCGCTTGCCGGCATTGATGGCCTTGCCGTTTAGTTCCATGTCCGTAATGCGTTTTCCCTTCGGCATGTTCGGATCAATGGTGTAGTTCAATCCTCCGATACGCACCATATCGCCGCCCTGCTGCATGTAGGGATCGGGATTAAAGCGGTTGTCTGCTATATCTTCCAGCGCTTCCTTGATTTGCGCGCCGGTCATTTCGGTGCGGCGCACGGCGGGATAGGTGATTGCGGTTTGCGACATCAGGTCTTCAACAGTGATGGGGCTGCCGGGCAGGATGGTGGTTCCCCAGCGGAAGCCGGGTGAAAATGCCAGTTGCGTGTCCTGGGTTTGCATCAGGGCATCCACGATAATCTGGTCAAAAGTGCCGGTGAACGTGCCGCGCCGGTAAAGAATGTCCTCGTTTACCGCCAGTACTTCGTTGAGTTGTTTTTCATAGGGCGAGCGGACTTTTTCGATGTGCGCGGCCATTTGCGCATCGGGTTTCAGCAAGTTGGAAAAAACAGGGACAAGGTGATATTTATAGCCCTTGATATGGCCGTTTCTGACATCCAGGTCCAGAACGGAAAGGAACTTGCCGGATGTTCCTGAGTTGATTACCAGTGTAGTGCCGGTTGCATTGGAGACTTCAATGGCAGTGGGCACGGCATCATGAGTATGACCGCCCATGATGGCATCGATGCCACGAACGCGATTGGCAAGTTTCAAATCGATATCCATGCCATTGTGCGACAACAGCACCACGACTTTGGCGCCGTTACCGCGGACTTTATCTACGCAGCGCTGCAGGCGTTCTTCCTGAATGCCAAACTGCCAGTTTTCGACAAAATGGCGCGGATTGGCGATCGGCGTATAGGGGAACGCCTGCCCAATAATGGCGACCTGGGTATTGTTGATTTCCCGGATAACCGCGTCATTGAAGACCGCGTCTTCAAATTCCAGGTCAACGACGTTCTGCGCAACGAAATCAATTTTGTCCTTGAAGTCGTTGTTGAGAATTTCATTCAGGCGCTCAACGCCATAGGTAAATTCCCAATGACCGGTCATGACATCAACACCCAGCAACAGAGCGGCGTCCACCATATCCTGCGCGTTGGTCCACAATGCTGTTGCCGAACCCTGCCAGGTGTCGCCGCCGTCCAGCAACAATGCACCGGGCCGCTCGGCGCGCAAACGTTTGACAAGCGTGGCAAGATGGGCGAAGCCACCGGTCTTGCCGTAACGCGCGGCGAGTTCCGGGAAATCAAGGAATGACAACGCATAGGCATGGTTGGAGCGTTTGGGAATATTGAAACGTTCCAGCAGATGCTTGCCTACCAGGTGTGGAAGCTCATTCTTCATGAGTTTGCCGATGCCGATGTGAATATCCGGTTCGCGGTAATAAGTCGGCGCCAGCTGGGCGTGGCAGTCGGTAAAATGCAACAACGACACATTGCCGAATTTCGGAATGTCATAAACGTCACCCGGCAGGCCGGCGTTAATGACACCCGGCGCTCTTATCATTCCATTTGCGGCGGCGGAGTTTTTTGGCGTCCATATTCCAACCGCGCTGGCCGCGATCATCATTTGCAGAAATTCTCTTCTCGATAGCGCCATAACCGGATTCCTTAGTTTTAAATATTCACTCTGCCGTAAAAGTTATTGCAATTGACGAATATTCTGCCGCAAATTTTGCTCCATCCAACCGCGTATCAGTTTCCGCGTCAGGCAGTAGGAGCCTGGTAGCCCGTGTTTCCAGTCAAGTCCGGCAATGCCGGTTGATTGACATCGTTGACCAGAATAAATTTTTTATCTTTTAAATATTCAGCCACCACATCCCAAACCAGTGTTGCTTTTTCAGTATCGTGAACGCCACCCCATCCGGCCACAATGTAGTTTTTGCCGGGCTGAACTGGTTTTCCGTGCAGCGTCATCGAACTGATTCGTGATCCCATTGCCGCTGCCGGGTCCAGCCGGTATTGCAGCGCGCCGACGCGCACCATGTCCCCGCCTTGTTGTTTATAGGGATCGCGGCTGAACCGGTTGTCGGCAATATCTTCGAGTGCAAGTTTGATTTGTTCGCCACTCCTTTCGTTGCGTGTAACATGGGGATAGGTGATTGCGGTTTGCGCCATCACATCTTCCATCGTGATATTGGTGCCGGGGAGTACGCTTGTGCCCCATCTGAAACCCGGTGACAAGGCGATTTCCGCGTCCTGGGTCTTGAGCAGTGCGTTTAAAATCAACTGATCAAATGTGCCGTTAAACGTGCCGCGCCGGTACAGTAAATCATCCGTGATTGCCAGAGTTTCATTGAGTTTACCGAGATAAGGTTTGCGGACTTTATCGATATAGGCCTGCATATCCGGATCAGGTTTTAACAGGTTTGCGAAGACCGGCACCAGGCGGTATCTGTAATCGTGCAAGCGCCTGTTGCGGACATTGATATCCAGTACCGACAGGAATTTTCCGTTGGTGCCGGAGTTCATCACAACGGTTTTGCCATTGCTGTTGGAAATAACCACGGGTTCAGGTATGGCGTCATGGGTATGGCCGCCAAAAATAAAGTCGATGCCGGTTACCCGGCTTGCCAGCTTCAGGTCTACATCCATGCCGTTATGCGAAAGCAATACCACAACTTGCGCTCCGCCATTGCGCGCCTTGTCCACGTTTTGCTGCAATAAATCTTCGCGAATGCCAAACTGCCAGTTTTTGACGAGGTGCTTGGGGTGGGCGATCGGCGTGTAAGGAAACGCCTGACCTATAATGGCGACGGGCACGCTGTTTACTTCCCGGATGACAAAAGGCTTGAATACCGGATCTTCAAATTCATTGTCTACAACGTTTTGCGCAACGAATTCGATGCTGCCTTTGAAATCTTTTTCCAGAATTTCCGTCAAGCGGTCCATACCGTAAGTGAATTCCCAATGGCCGGTCATGACATCGACGCCCAGCAGTTTCATGGCGTCAACCATGTCCTGCCCATTGGTCCACAGCGCGGTCGCCGACCCTTGAAAGGCGTCACCGCCATCGAGTAACAGGGAGCCGGGCCGGCTTGAGCGCACTTGTTTGACCAGGCTCGCCAGATAGGCAAAACCGCCAGTCTTGCCAAAGCGCTGCGCAAGTTCCGGAAAATCCAGAAATGTGAACGCATAAGCTTTTTCAGTGCGGTGGGCAATATTAAAACGATCGAGAAAATATTTGCCCACCAGATAAGGGATTTGTTCTCCCTGATTGTTTGAAACGCCCAGGTGGACATGCGGTTCGCGATAGTACGCCGGCATCAGTTGCGCGTGCGTATCGGTGATATGCATCAGGGACACATTACCTTCTACCGGTAGGTCATATAAGTTACTGGAACTTGAATCAGCAGCGGCTGAGATTAAATTCGTTGATAGGTTTTTCGCCGATAAAGCATTATCAGGCAATAAGCCTGATGCAGCCGCCGCCGCGAGAAGTTGCAGGAATTCTCTACGTGTATACGCCATGGTTTTACCAAAATGTGATTGCTATGGGTTGGTCGTAAATTTGCATCGTTCCACCTGTTTCCGGGCTTTTACCGGACAAGCAGGTCTGGACGTTGTCCAGGTTGTATCCAGAGTCAATAATCCGGATATCGGTGCGATAAGCGAAACCTTTAATTATCAGCCGCTTATAGTGCGCGAAATTTGTTGACGTTTTATCATTTTTTAGCGCTATCCCGTGGGGAATTTTGTGATTTGGCCGGAAAAAATGCGGTTGTCATGTTTAAACGAACCGAATTGATCGGTATTGCGGAAAGTTTGCGTCGAAATTCAGCGAAAAATTTCCAACTTATAAATTTTATGTGACAAAGATTGGAGTCTTATAAAACGTGACAAGATGAGTATGGAAAATCTGGAAATTGTAGCGTCCCGGTTGCTAATCGCGTTGCTCGCCGGGGGATTGATTGGTTTCGAACGGGCCTATACCGGGCGGCCCGCGGGATTACGCACACATGCCCTGGTGTGCATGTCATCAAGCTTGCTGATGTTGCTCACGGTTTTTCAGTGGGAACTGTTAGCCAATGCGCCGCTGGACACTGTTCGGGTGGATCCAACCCGGATGGCGCAAGGCGTTATGACCGGCATTGGTTTTCTGGGCGCCGGCGTAATCATGAAAGACAAATTTACCATCCGGGGATTAACAACGGCGGCATCCATATGGATCACCGCATCCATTGGCATCATCCTGGGCATGGGGTTTTATTTGGCTGGCATATTGGCAACCGCGTTGACACTGACAATATTGAGTTTCTTTGGCTGGCTGGAAAAACGCATACCTTCCCGTTCATACAGCCGGCTAGTTGTGCGTTTTAAGACCCGCACTGTTATGAAACGCCAGGAGCTGAATGAACTGATGAAGCAATTTAAGATTCGTGGCAGCAATCCCAGCTATAAATGGGAAGAAGACGGCCGTTATCTGGAATACCGGATGAATCTGGTCACTAACCATGCGAACAATTATCAGAAGCTGGCGGATTATTTTGCGGGCATGGAGGATGTTCACGAGTTTACGATTGTGCCCATCAGTGATTAAAATGCGGAACTGAACAGAATTAGTTAATCATCATGTACTGTTTGGCCAGTCTATATTGGCCGCCAATATAAAGTAAGCATGGGAGGGGGCATGAAGAGCGTGCGTGGAATTTTAATTTTATGTTTATTCATTGTGACTGCATGTGCTTCGCAGTCACAACATGCGGCTGATCCACTGGTGCAAAAACTACAACAAGGTGGTTATGTGATTTTCTTCCGCCATGCTGCAACCGATCACTCACAACAGGATACGGATAAAAAAAATCTGGCCAATTGTGAAACGCAGCGCCCCTTGACTGATGAAGGAAGGCAGCAGGCCAGGGTGATTGGCGAGGGCTTCACGGCGCTAAATATTCCCGTGGGTAACGTCATTACCAGTTACTACTGCCGTTGTATTGATACCGCAAGGATCGCTTTTGGCAAGGCAACACCAACGCTGGATATTACCAGCATCCAGGATGTGACTCCCGATGTTAAACAGCAGCGTATCGCCAACCTGCGGCAGATGTTAAATACACCGCCTGCTGCGGGCGCCAATACGGTACTGGTTGCGCATAAATGGATGTTTAACGACGCCAGCGGTTATTTGCTGGAAGAAGGGGAGGCTGCGATTTTCCAGCCACAGGATAGCGGTGAAGCACTGATGGTTAAACGCGTTAAACCTGATGAATGGAAAGGCTTCGGCAAATCCGCGAGTGGAGAGCGGAGCGGATACTAAATTGAATCGCCGTCCGTAACATCGCGCGCAATCCGGAAACCCACATACATTACGCGATACGATTGCTTTAACCGCCAGCGATTAGCGGATCGCACGTGGCGCGGGACACAATAATAAGAGCCGCCTCTCACGACACGATAAGTGCAGGCGCCGGATGACCATGCGCTGCCGTCATCTGGTGCGCCGTGGTAGGAGCCGTTCCAGCAATCGGCGGTCCATTCCCAAACATTGCCTGTTGTGTCGTACAAGCCAAAGGAATTGGCTTTAAAACTGGCGACGGGTGATAACCCCCAATAACCATCACCATAATTTTCAAAAAAGAAGGGCGTATATCCATGTGCATACGCATACTGGCGTTCACTCGCTGTCGGATACCAGGTCTTGTCATTTTCCGGAAGATCAAACTGGCCTTTCAGATTTGCAACAGCCTGGTCTGGAATATCGTTGCCCCACCAGTATGTAGTCCCGGTGCCGGCGCGGTTGGCGTATTCCATTTCCGACTCGCTGGGCAGGCGATAGGACTTGCCGGTTTCTTTTGACAGCCACTTTATATATTCCTGTGCGTCATTCCACGAAACATATACAACAGGGTAATCGTCGCCATTGATTTCGCCACGAGGATTATGCCGCCAGTTCAAATTGGAATTTTTCTCCCAATCACCGGTTGCGGGATTGCGCCATTCCACTGACTGTTCTTTTTCCGCCTGGGTTTCATAGTCAGTCGCGACAACAAACACTTTGAACTGGGCAACAGTGATGGGTGTTTGGGCCAGGAGAAAGGATTTGATGCGCACTTTATGTTGCGGCCCTTCATCTTCGTAACGGCCTGCTTCAGATTGCGGAGATCCCATCAGGAATCTGCCATCAGGCACCAGAACCAGCGGCGGACCCGAAGCGCCGTTGATCAGCTGGTCCCGGATGGTTTTGGGTTGCTTACCCGCTTCATTTGCGCTGGCGCTGGAAACAACGGCCAGCGAGGCCGTAATCGCCACCGTCAAACAGAATTTTAACGCCCCGGAAACTCGCGTTAAGGCCGAGATCTTTTGATTGCGCATACGATTGGGAAATTAAAAAGGCGGTAATAAAATTGTTACCGCCTTTTTTATAGCCAATTATTTATTACCAATGCATGGATTTGTGGATGGTTAGAACCACCGGCCACAAAATGCATTCGTTAGAAAGTAACGCCAACCGCTTTCAGATCGCTGCTGTCTTCCATTTTTTCAAAGTTAACCATCACACTGCCTTTGGCGTCTTTCAAGCCGTCAATAATTTCATTGCTCGCGGCAAACTTGATGGGCATCTGCGTTTGTGCATCGATAATAGTAAACGTTTTAGTGGATGCATCCACTGATTGCACGGTGCCGATGTGAGTGCTCGGCCCCGCAGCATCACAAGCCCAGGTGGCCAGCGGTGCAATCAACAAAGACGTTGCAAGAATAGATTTGATAATAGATTGTTTCTTCACGATTATTGCCTCCTCAATTAAACCAACTTGCCCTGCCGCATAGCTGCCTTTTACAACATCAATCGGCGAATCAATGCCGGAAGTCCGGTCATTATTATGCGTTGCCCTGGTTATGACAAGCCATCGCGCAACGTGGTTCGCAATATTGGGAAGCCAGACATGGAGGAATGGCTATTAAATAAGGATAAGGCCAGGGCGCTTCTTTCCATAGTAAATAATTTATACAGACCATAAAGATTTTGATTTCCTTGGACGATGTAACTAGCTAAATATTAACCACCTGTCCAGAGGATCTATAGCGCAACGGATATGCATAAAATGTCCAGAAATAGTTTTGAATATGAGGTACTTATGGATATCGATACACTTGAACAATCACTCGAAATGATGTCCGAACAAGCGCTATCCCGATTCGTCAAGCGTTGTTTATGTCAATCCATTCATAACGCCACCCTCGGCGGCGAGGCCATTGAATTTGATGTGCAGATTGCACTGGATCTCGTCTATGCAGAATGCGCGCGCCGTGGTATAGAGCGCCTCTATGATGCTGCCCTCGAATCTGTTTCTTCCAATCCACAAATCTGTGATGCCGCATAACTAATTGTTATTGTGGCAATTGCTCTAAAAGGCGTTGGTGCTGACAACGCCTTATCTATATATAAGTAATTATTTATATAAAATATAAATATTATTGACTTAACTTTATAGTTCGCATCCTTATAATCTTGTCCCATAGCAATAAACGCTCATCGTAATTGTGGTATTAATTTGTAATTTCCAAAAATCAAAACGATAAGCAGGCGCCAAAAGACGCTTCAACAAACGATTTTTAACTCAAGGTTTATAAACTTTCGACGGTTTATAAGAAATTTTCATTAACTGAAATGAGGAAGAGCCGACATGGCAAAGGCAAAAACTTATAGCGCAGGTGTAAAAGAGTACCGTGAAACGTACTGGATGCCGGAATACACTCCAAACGAAACCGATATTCTGGCGTGTTTCAAAATCACTCCCCAGGCGGGCGTCCCCCGCGAAGAAGCCGCCGCTGCGGTTGCCGCGGAATCTTCCACCGGTACCTGGACCACGGTGTGGACTGATTTGTTAACCGATCTGGATTATTACAAAGGCCGCGCCTATCGCATCGAAGACGTGCCGGGCGATGACACCTGTTTTTATGCTTTTATCGCGTACCCGATGGATCTGTTTGAAGAGGGTTCGGTGGTGAACGTGTTCACCTCGCTGGTCGGTAACGTATTCGGCTTCAAGGCCATCCGCGCGTTGCGTCTTGAGGACGTGCGCTTCCCGATCGCCTACGTGAAGACCTGTGGTGGCCCGCCGCAGGGCATTCAGGTCGAACGCGACATCATGAACAAATACGGCCGTCCGCTCTTGGGCTGCACCATCAAACCGAAGCTTGGCCTGTCGGCCAAGAACTACGGCCGCGCCGTGTACGAGTGCCTGCGCGGCGGTCTGGACTTCACCAAGGACGACGAGAACGTCAACAGCCAGCCGTTCATGCGCTGGCGC
>JAKEGK010000035.1 GCA_022627515.1 Gammaproteobacteria bacterium | reverse complement strand
TGCGCATCAAAGCCGAGTGCCCATTATCCGAAATGTTTGGCTACATTGGTGATTTGCGTACCATGACGTCGGGACGCGGCCAGTTCACCATGGAGTTCTCGCATTACTCACCGTGTCCGAAGAACGTTGCCGAAGCGGTGATCAAAGAAACCGAAGAACGCAACAAGAAAAAATAACAGCACCCTCTCTGGTGACTGCCCGCTCTTTGGTGATTGCTGGACAGATTTCCTGTCCAGCAATTGCATCTCAACCCTACCTGCTAAAACCTGATTCTTCTTTGACACGCGCTTTTCAAAACGCGTGCAAGGATTTGGTTTCCTCAAATTTTTTGAGCTGCTCCTGCGTTGCTTCGGTTTGATAGCGGCTCTTCCATTCATCGTAGGTCATACCATAGACATATTCCCGCGCCTGGTCATAACTCATTTCAACACCCCGTTCCTTGGCCGCATTCATATACCACTTGGCCAGGCAATTGCGGCAGAATCCCGCGAGATTCATCAGATCAATATTCTGCACATCCTTACGGTTCTGCAAATGCTTTACCAGGGAGCGGAACGCCGCCGCCTCCATTTCAATCCGTATTTTGTCATTCATCAATTTTACCCGCCGGTCATTAAAAAACCGGATCAGTATAACGCCGGGGAAACACCAAAACCATACAACGCCGGTTTCGCGCCATTCTTCAATCAAGGCTAATTAAATGTCCCGGCATCATTTTACGCCAACACCCGGTTATAGCTCGAAACGCTGTGAAAAAATTAATCATGAACCATGACCTGCGACAAAGACAATGTCTTAAATAGTCATAACATGAATATCTAGTTTAGATATTGGAATTGTTTACAACCGTTAATATCTCTGATTATCCTGAATATTTGGAGAAAAAAATGCCGGCAAAACAAATCGTATTTGGAAGCGATGCCAGATTGCGCATGGCGCGCGGCGCCAGCATATTGGCCCAGGCGGTAAAAGCGACTCTGGGACCCAAAGGCCGCAACGTAGTGATGAAAAAATCCTTCGACGCGCCCGCCATTACCAAAGACGGAGTATCCGTGGCCAAGGAGATTGAACTGGAGGATGAATTTGAAAACATGGGCGCGCAAATGGTGAAGGAAGTGGCTGCCCATACTTCCGAGTTGGCGGGTGACGGCACCACAACTGCTACCGTGCTGGCGCACCACATGTTCACCGAAGGCATTAAAGCTGTTACCGCCGGCATGAATCCCATGGATTTGAAACGCGGCATCGACAAGGCAACCGATGCGGTGGTGGAAGAACTGAAACAAATGTCCATCCCCTGCGAAACCAGCAAGTCCATTGCCCAAGTGGGGACGATTTCGGCAAACCTGGAAGCCGCCATCGGACAGATTATCGCGGATGCCATGGACAAGGTGGGCAAGGAAGGCGTAATCACCGTGGAAGAAGGTTCGGGTCTGGAAAACCAGCTGGAAGTCGTGGAAGGCATGCAATTCGACCGGGGTTATCTGTCACCCTACTTTATAAACAAGCCTGAAGAAATGCATGTCGAGCTGGAAGAACCCTACATATTAATGCACGACAAAAAGTTGTCCGCCATCCGGGATTTATTGCCCGCGCTGGAAGCGGTCGCCAAGGTCAACAAACCATTGCTGATCATCGCCGAAGACATCGAAAGCGAAGCGCTGGCAACCCTGGTAGTCAACGCGATTCGCGGTATTTTAAAAGTCGTCGCGGTCAAAGCGCCGGGTTTTGGCGACCGGCGCAAAGCCATGCTGCAGGATATCGCCATTGTTACCGGCGGCTCCGTCATCTCGGAAGAAACCGGACTTAGCCTGGACAAAATCTCTCTGGATGATCTGGGCGCCGCCAACCGCGTCGTCGTCACCAAGGAAGACACCACCATCGTCGGTGGTCATGGCAACGAAGCCGATATCAAGGCGCGCGTCGCGCAATTACGCAAGGAAATCGATGACGCCACTTCCGACTATGACAAGGAAAAACTCCAGGAACGCATGGCAAAGCTGGCCGGTGGTGTTGCGGTCATCAAGATCGGGGCGATGACGGAAGTTGCCATGAAGGAAAAGAAAGACCGCGTGGAGGATGCGTTACACGCCACACGCGCCGCGGTGGAAGAAGGCGTGGTGCCCGGAGGTGGTGTCGCCCTGGTGCGGGCGCTACAGGCGTTGGAAAAAAAATCTCTGAAAGCTGAAAACCATGATCAGGACGTCGGCATGCACATCGTATTGCGCGCCATTGAACAACCATTAAGGGAAATTGTCGTCAATGCCGGCAAAGAACCTTCTGTAGTACTGGCAAAAGTTAAGGAGGGTAAAGGTAACTTTGGCTATAATGCGCAGACGGATCTATATGACGATATGATGGAAATGGGTATTCTTGATCCGACCAAGGTGGTCCGGGTTGCATTACAAAATGCGGCGTCAATCGCCGGCCTGATGATTACCACCGAAGCCATGATTGCCGATCTTCCCAAACGCGAGGAACCGGTGAAAGGCTATCCTGAAATGGGAGAAATGTAATCCGGAACTCTGCAAATTTTTTTGCCAATGAACATACGTTTTATTATTGATGCTTTTTAAAAATATGTAACAGGAGTGACTCTATGACCGCGCCGCATAAACCATCGGACTATAACCGCCAGCATCCAAAAGATGAACGCGCCTATGGCGAACGTAACGAAGATCCTTATCAAAGCCGCGGCAAGTATCCCGAGCCCAGCGCGTGCACCGGTTGCGGCGCGGTATTGAAGAAAGGCCGCTGGCAATGGGGCATCGCGCCACCGGATGCGCATAAGCATCTCTGCCCTGCCTGCCAGCGCGTGCACGACCGGACGCCGGCGGGAATCATTACCATATCGGGTGAATTTTTCACGCAGCACCAGCAGGAGATCATGGGGCTCATTCACAATATTGAAGCGAAGGAAAAATCCGAACATCCTTTGCAACGCATCATGAACCTGACGCAGGACGACGGCGGCATTACTTTACTACTGACGGATTTCCATATCACCCACGCCATTGTGGACGCATTGAAAAACGCTTACCAGGGTAATTCCGAAGAACAGTTTGTTGAAAAAACAAGTGTGATGCGCGCCAGCTGGACGCGCTGACGCGTTGCCAATGGTTCGCGCCGCCGAAAATGATAACCGCCTGGAATTTGCTTCCAGGCGGCTATCTTGAAATGAGTTTTACATGTAAAGATAAGGTGTACAGTTAAAACAAATAAGGACCCGCTTTCTTTTGTTCTTCAAACTGCTTCGCAGCGTTTTGGGTCTCATAACTGGCTTCTTTTGCGAGTTTCGCCGCCGCTGCATAGTCTTTCTTTTTCGCCGCTTCTTCGGCTTTCTCAAGCAGTTCCTTGGTGTCGCGCCATGCACCGCCTTGTTTCTCGACCTTCTTATAGTCTTCCATCGTTTTGTTATATAACTCTTCGTATTCGGCCTGATTTCCGGTTGCCGCTGCCGCTCCTTCTTCACCTTCCGGCATCTGGCCACACGCAGACAACCATAAAACCATACTGGCTAACAGACTGTTTATAAGCATCGTGTGTTTCATAATATTAAAACTCCTGTGTATTGATCACTCATTTACGATCCAAATTTTACTTTAGCAGCAAAACTCCGTTGCGGGCCGCGGTTTGAAAACACCGGACTGAAAACACCCTACAGCTAAATCCAGACCGGTTATCCGTAGTCGTCAAAAGTATCGCGGGTCAGTTTGGTAAGTATTTTATTCTCGAGGTATTCTTCGATTTTTTTCCGCGCGGAATAATTGAATGACGCGTTGCTTTTCAGGTTCTGCATCGTGTCGTTCAAACTATCGGCCGCGGACTCAGCATTAATATTGTCTGCGTCCTTGACGGTCTCTGCATTTCCTTTCAATTCGTATTCCGACGTACTCATGGTTCAACTAAATAATCCGGTGCGTTCTGACTATTAACCGCGCTGACAGCTTCAGGGACGCCATGTGTCTGGGTAGTAAAAAGAATTATTAATTAACCATATTATCAATTAGTTCGCTTTATTCCGGCGCATCGCTGGAACTCTGCGCGGCGGATTTTTCATCTATACATTTGTCTATATGCTTGTCACGCTCTCCCCCATCAGGATACTTACCTTCGGGATACTGTTTTTCGCACTCCTCGATAAATTGCTCAATCTTCATTGCGCCAGAAGCGCTACTGCCCTGTTCCTCAGCCGACATCAAGGGGGCTGCGGAAATAAGGAACAGCAACACCACGCTCCAGGATAATATTGCTTTCATTTAACTAATCTCCACAATTGCTTCACATTTCATTCGCTTGCCAACAACCGTAATGGTCTGAACTGCTGCCACTGCCCGTTTTGGTTAGCTGATTTTGTAGTATTTGTTTTCGCGGTAAAGTGAATATTTTTGATCGTGTCGATGAAAATTATTCATCATTTACCATTGACCGAATTCTGCTACCCCTTAAAAATCGTGCAGATATTAATACGCTTGTTGCACGTGACAGTTCCGTGATATTCCCGTGACAAGGCCGTGACGCATGCGCCTTAAGCTTATCAACGCGATGAATCTTTACTCAAAATTAATGCGCGGCAAATTGTTATTTTTAACATTCTTTTGCGTTGGCATCATTTTGCCGGCAGCGGGCTTTTCACCCGCCGGCGAACTCAAGCTCAGTGCGCCGGATATCAGCGCGGACCAGTGGATCAACTCCGAGCCGTTAAGTTGGGACGCCTTGCAAAACAAGGTAGTCATAGTGGAGTTCTGGACTTTTGAATGTTACAACTGCAGGAACGTGGAGCCGTATATCAAGTCGTGGTATGAAAAATACCGGCAACAGGGACTTGAAATCGTTGCGGTGCATTCTCCGGAGTTTGAGCGCGAACGTGATATCAATAACGTGCAGCGGTATGTCAAGGATCACGGCATCACCTACCCCGTCGCCATCGACAATGATTTTGAAATCTGGCGGCGTTTTTCCAACCGCTACTGGCCGGCGATGTACATCGTTGACAAGCAGGGCAAGCTGCGTCACCGCTTTATCGGGGAGGGCCGGTATTCCCGGATCGAAAAAACAATCGAAGCGTTACTGGCTGAAAATGGCGGCGTCAAGTAGTGAGCTTGCGGTAAATATCCGACACCATCAGCGGCAGTTTTCTAACGTTATCGATGACTGAATAGTTCACCGGGCCGTACATGTATTTCAAATAGTCGGCCGCTTCCTTGTCAATGGTTATGCAGTAGGGATGAATGCCTTTGCATTTGGCTTCGATCAGCGCCTTACGGGTGTCTTCAATGCCGTATTCACCGCGGTATCCATCCAGGTCATCCGGCTTGCCGTCGGATAACGTAATCAACAATTTCGTGCGCGCCTCGATGTCGTCAAACAGTTTTGACAGATGGCGGATAATAACACCCATCTGGGTATAGTCTTGGGGCGTGATACCGCAAATCCTGGCCTTGACCAGATCATTATACGGTTCATCAAACTGTTTCACCCGGAACAACTCACACTTCTTGCGGGTAAAGCCGGAAAAGCCATAAATCGCGTAATGGTCACCGAGCATTTCCAATGCCTCACATAACAGAATCAGCGCTTCACGCTCCGCATCGTTGATCCAGCCTTTGGTTGATCCGCCCATGTCGACCATAAACATAACCGCCATATTGCGCTCCACTCTTTGCAGCCTGGTATACAAGCGGTCACCGAGTTCCATGCCGCTGCGGTAGTCCCCATAGGCTTCCACAATGGCGTCAATATCAACATCCTCACCCTGCTGCTGTTTTTTCAGGATTCGTTCCTCGCCCCGCAGCACTTCAAAGCTGCGCCTTAACTGCGCCGCATAACCGCTGTATTTTTTCAGGGTCTGCGCGGCAAAATCCTCATTCTGAGGATGCACATACCGCTCGCGCAGCACAGTCCAGTTCTTGCGGTAATGCTGGCGCTGGTAATCCCATTCGTTATACAAGTACGTCCCTTCTTCATGATAATGACCGCTCCAGACATCATTTGGATATCGATTGGGTTCAGCGGCATCAGGTAGGTATTCGCCGTCGCCGGCGGGAATCAGATATTCACGGGGAATAGCGGACAAATCCTGCAGAATGGAAGACACCAATGACCGGATATGATTCGGCGGCGCGATCGCCATGCCATCCAGTTCGAATTCGACCAGCAACTCATCCGGCCGGCTCCGGTTTTGCTCCAGGTTGACCGTGAATGATTTTGCCGTGGGCTCAACGGCATTTGCCATTTCAAGGAATCGCGGCTCCTGTTTCTGCTGTTCCACCATATCAGTGAGAAAGCAGCGCAGTTGGACTTTTTCCTGCACCAGGCGCTTGCTTCTCACTGCCGCTACCCGTGCCGGTTGCAGACAGCCCTGGTAACAAACGGCCTGTGGAATGAGGTTTTCATCTATAGTGGAGATTAACTTTATTGCTTTTGGAAACGATATCCACCCAATACAGGACAAGTTGTTGTTGCGCCCTGGTGAGCCTACCCAGCCGTTGCGCGGGACCGGCCGCGGTGCGCCGTGACGATAACACCGCATCAACACAGGCATCCAGCCGTTCCTCAATCTGTTCGTCAGTAAAAGGCGCTTGCGCGTTCATGTTCGGGTTGGGGATTCGCCGGGCTTTGGACTAAAACACCGAAGCGCTTAACTCATTCACTGCAACCAGCATTTCCGGATCGTCCGTCAAGGCCTGCGAGATTGAAGAGAGGCAGGCGGACTGCGGACTCACGCCGCTGGCGATCAGTTTGGCGGCATGCACCAGCAAACGGGTGCTGGCGCCTTCATCCAGACCATTACCTTTGAGGTTGCGGGTCATGTACGCAAATTTCACCAGCCTGGCCGCGGTGGTTGTGTCAATCCCCGACTCCCTGGCGACGATTTTGGTTTCCAGTGATTCACTCGGATAGCCAAATTCCAGCGCCACAAACCGTTGCCGGGTGCTTTGCTTGAGATCTTTCAACACGCTTTGATAACCCGGATTGTAGGAAATCACAAGAAAGAATTTATCATCGGCTTCCAGCAACTCGCCGATTTTTTCCATGGGCAAAACCCGCCGGTCATCCGCCAGCGGATGTATCACGACCGTGGTGTCTTTTCTGGCTTCAACAATTTCATCGAGGTAACAGATGCCGCCATATCAAACGGCGCGCGCCAACGGACCGTCTATCCAGCGGGTTTCACCTTCGGAGATCAAAAATCTTCCCACCAGGTCGGATGCCGTCAAGTCATCATGACAGGCAACGCTGATCAGGGGCCGCTGAAGGTTCCACGCCATATAATACACAAAACGCGTCTTGCCGCAGCCGGTCGGACCCTTCAATAAAACAGGCAGCTGATTTTTGTACGCCGCCTCAAAAACCGCGCACTCGTCCTTCACCGGCTCGTAATACGGTTGTTCCCTGATATAGTTTTCTTCAGGTTTCAGATTAATCGCCGCCACGGATACTCCTTGTCAGAACGGTTTGACCTCTCAGGTTGTTGCGCATGGGTGGATAACATTATTGCGCGCGCCCGGACCTGGTTTATAACCTTATTTTAACCAACGTTAATATATGGATAACCATAACCCAACGCGGGTTCAATTTCGCAAAATCTTTATTATGAGACAATCAGGATAAGTGATGACAGTACGCGGGCATGGCCATTACAGTTGAACCACTTTTTGACTTTTTTCAAAGTTCAATAGTTGCGGCTTGTGAATGGCGTAACCCTGCGCGTAGTCCACCTTCAATTCCTTCAGGATTTGCAGGGTTTCGCTGTTTTCAACAAATTCCGCGATGGTTTTCAGCTTAAGGATATGCCCGATCTGGTTAATGGATTCCACCATGGCATAGTCGATGGGATCATCCATTAAATCCTTGACGAAACTGCCGTCGATCTTCAGATAGTCTACCGGTAAATGTTTCAGGTAATTAAACGAACTCAGTCCGCTGCCAAAATCGTCCAGCGCAAACCGGAATCCTTCTTCCTTCAGGGCGGTAATCAGATGCGTGGCTTCAGTCAGATTGGCAACCGCCGCGGTTTCGGTAATTTCAAAACAGATGCGCGAGGAATCAATCTGATGTTCCAGCCGTTTGCCAATGATGAAATCTAGAAAATATTCATCTCCCAGGGACTGACCGGAAATGTTGATCGTCCACATGAAATTGGAGTTAACGTTATCAACCTGGTAATACTTCAAATTCATAAACGCATTGTTAATCACCCAGCGGTCAATCGAAGGCATCAGATCATAGCGTTCCGCGGCGGGAAGAAACGCCATCGGCGGAATAATCTCTTCATTTTCATCGATCATTCGCACTAACAACTCAATATTGTGTTCGCTGTCGGGATTGCTGACCGGAACAAATTTCTGGTAATACAGCTGAAAACGGTCGTGTTCCAGGGCATTTCTGATCCTCGGAAGCCACTGCATTTCGCCTCTGCGCTGGCTCAGCAGCTGGTCATCAGGCTGGTAAATATGGATGCGGTTGCGGCCCAGATCCTTTGCAACAAAACAGGCGGCGTCAGCGGCGCTCAACACTTCCGACAATCCGCCGGCTTCCTGGTTAATCGCAACAACACCTACGCTGACACCCACTTCAAAGGATTTATCTCCCCACACAAAACGAAACTCGTTTATCGTATTGCACAAAACCCGGATAATCTGTTTGGCTTTGTTCAATGTGCAATCGAGAAACAGGATGCCAAATTCATCACCGCCGAGCCGGCCCAGCGTATCGGACTTGCGTATCTTGCGGTGCAGCAGCACGGTAAGCTGTTTGAGCAATTCATCCCCGGCTATATGCCCGCAGGTATCATTGACCACTTTGAATTGGTCGAGATCCATGTAGCAAAGCACATGTTCTTCGTTGTTATTGCGCGACACATTGATGGCTTCCACAAGCCGCCGTTCAAACTCGACACGATTAATCAGGCCGGTAAGCGAATCATGCGTTGCCTGATAAGCCATCTGGTTGGCCATGTCGCGGATGGCGGTCATGTTACGGAATACCAGCACCGCGCCGATGATGCTGCCATCATAGTCCTTGATCGGAGCCGCAGTAAGCTCAACCGCGTAGTGTTCGCCATTTTCGCGCACCAGCGTCATCGGTTCGTAGTCATCGACAATACGCTGCTCATCGATGGCTTTTAGCACCGGGTTTACACCGGGGGGAATTCCCTCGTCATTGACGAGCGTTAACACATCAAACAGGTTCCTGCCTCTCGACTTTTCATTGGACACTCCGGTAAGTTGCGCGGCCGCCTGGTTGATATAATCGATCATGCCGCAAGCGTCAGTGGTAATTACACCGTCGCCAATGGAATTCAAGGTGACCTGAAGCTTTTCCTTTTGCCGGAACAAGCCTGCTTCGCTGGATGCAGTACGGCGAATCACTATCAAGGCTACGAGCAGCACAATGACAAATGCCGCGATCCCGAATATGTACATCAGGTTACGCGTCCGGTTATATTCACTGGTGGATTTTTCCACTGCCTTTTCAGTGGCGGCACGCTGTATTTGGGCGAGATCGTTGAGCTTGCGGAACACGGCCTCCTGCGCCTCCATGGTTTTGTCAGACAATAATTGCTTGGCTTTGGCGAGTTCATCTTTGTAGACAAAATCGATAACGCGTTCCTGCAGTTGCACCGCCACGCCGGTTAACTCACCCTGTTCTTTCAATATCCGCTGTTCTTCCTCGCTCAACGGCATCTCCTGCAATTTATTGCGTGCGGTCATAAACACCAGCGCAAAACGGTTGAATGCCAGGTATTCTTCATCGCGTTCGAAAGGATCATCCAGCAACAACATGCGATACAGGCTCAGCATGCGTTCGCGCGCGGCATAGCGCATTGAGGTTGTCAGCTCTGTTTTGACATTCTGATTTTCCGCGATGCCTTTTAAGCGATTCTGAATCGCGGACATGCTGGTCAGGCCCACGGTAAAAATCAGGGCCATAAGCATCAACGCAACGGTAAACCCGATCACCAGACCCGCGTTGACTTGCTGTTTTAACATAACGATTAAAATATCAGATTTCTAGAATGGGTATATCTCATAATGATAACGGACATTCAGGAGATTTCCTTAATAAAACACACTAAATATAGCTGATTTTGCACTAAGTGATTGAAAACCGGCTAACTGACAACAGCTGCAAGGATACGGCTGGAGGATTGAAGAAACACGGTTTTAAAATCGTTTCTGCGCCGCAGAAGCGGAGGCGCATGCGCCAGTGGCTGGCATTACAACCGGCACAGCAGAAGACTGCCGCCCATAAACGGCGTTTTTAAGCAGCGCTCACGCGCTTGCCGGCGCTCTTGGTAAAAACCAGCCGCTCTCCATCGGCGGCAACGTTGATGATATCGCCAGGACCAAATTTGCCCGCCAGAATTTCCTGCGCCAGCTGGTTTTCAATGCTGTTCTGAATCGCGCGTTTCAGCGGGCGCGCGCCGTAGACCGGATCAAAACCCGCTTCGCCCAGTTTATCCAGCGCCGCATCGCTGACCTGCAATTGAATGTCACGCTCCGCAAGGCGCTGTTTGAGATAACCCATCTGAATCCGGGTGATGGCGCGGATCTGATCCTTGCCAAGAGGATGAAACACCACAGTCTCATCAATACGGTTGATAAACTCCGGACGGAAATGCTGCGCCACGACTTCCATCACGGCCCGCTTCATTTCCTGATAATGTTCTTCACCGGAAAGTTCCTGAATGATTTGCGAACCGAGATTGGACGTCATGACTATAACGGTGTTGCGGAAATCCACGGTGCGGCCGTGACCGTCGGTCAGGCGGCCATCATCCAGCACCTGAAGCAATACGTTAAATACATCCGGGTGCGCTTTTTCCACCTCGTCCAGCAGGATCACGGAATAAGGTTTGCGCCGCACCGCTTCGGTCAAATACCCGCCTTCTTCGTAACCCACATAACCGGGAGGCGCGCCGATCAAACGCGCCACGGAATGCTTTTCCATGAATTCTGACATGTCGATGCGCACCATGGCTTCGTCCGTATCAAACAGAAACTCCGCCAGCCCCTTGGTCAATTCGGTCTTGCCCACGCCGGTAGGCCCGAGGAACAGGAACGAACCATTGGGACGGTTCGGGTCCGAAAGGCCCGCGCGCGAGCGGCGGATGGCGTTGGACACCGCCTTGACCGCTTCCTGTTGACCCACCACCCGCCGGGTGAGCTGTTCTTCCATGCGTAATAATTTTTCCCGTTCACCTTCCAGCATTTTCGCTACTGGAATGCCTGTCCACTTCGACACGACTTCAGCAATTTCTTCCTCAGTCACTTTGTTACGCAGTAATCGCGTTTCGGATTTTTCCGCTTCCGCCGCGGCGGCAAGCTGTTTTTCCAGTTCCGGAATGCGCCCGTATTGCAGTTCTGACATGCGCGCCAGATCACCGGCGCGGTTGGCGGTTTCCAGTTCCTTGCGCGCCTGATCGAGCAATTCCTTGACATGCTGCGAGCCCTGCAACGCCGCTTTCTCGGCTTTCCAGATTTCCTCGAAATCGGCGTACTCTTTTTCAAGCTTGCCGATTTCCATCTGTAAATCCTGCAGGCGGCGCCGGGATGCTTCGTCGCTTTCCTTTTTCAAAGCCTCGCGTTCGATTTTCAGCTGCACCAGCCGGCGGTCCAGGCGGTCCATCTCTTCGGGCTTGGAATCGATTTCCATGCGGATACGGCTGGCGGCTTCATCCACCAGGTCAATGGCCTTGTCTGGCAACTGGCGGTCGGTGATATAGCGTTGGGAAAGAGTGGCCGCGGCGACAATGGCCGGATCGGTAATGTCGACGCCATGATGGACCTCATACTTTTCCTTCAGGCCGCGCAGAATGGCGATGGTGTCCTCCACAGTGGGTTCATCCACCAGCACTTTCTGGAAACGCCGTTCCAGCGCCGCGTCTTTTTCCACGTATTCACGATACTCATTCAATGTGGTGGCGCCCACGCAATGCAATTCGCCCCGCGCCAGCGCCGGTTTCAACATATTGCCGGCATCCATGGCGCCCTCGGCCTTGCCGGCGCCCACCATGGTGTGCAATTCATCGATGAATAAAATAATCTGTCCTTCCTGTTTGGAAAGGTCATTCAATACCGCCTTGAGGCGTTCTTCGAATTCGCCCCGGAATTTGGCGCCAGCGATTAACGCACCCATATCGAGCGATAACAGGCGTTTGTTCTTCAGTCCTTCCGGCACCTCACCGTTGATGATGCGCTGCGCCAGTCCTTCCACGATCGCGGTTTTGCCCACGCCGGGTTCGCCGATCAGCACGGGATTGTTTTTGGTGCGGCGCTGCAATACCTGAATGGTGCGGCGGATTTCATCATCGCGGCCGATAACGGGATCAAGTTTGCCCTGCTCAGCGCGTTCGGTTAGATCAATAGTGTATTTTTCCAGCGCCTGGCGCTGTTCTTCGGCGTTGGGGTCATCGACTTTCTGGCCGCCGCGGATATTCTCAATGGCTTTTTCCAGGGTGGTTTTGGAGGCGCCGAGTTTGCGCAGCAACTGTCCGAGTTTGCCGTTGTCGTCGATCGCCGCCAGCACAAACAATTCGCTCGATATATACTGGTCTTTGCGTTGCTGGGCGAGTTTATCGGTGACATTCAATAATCGTCCAAGGTCCTGTGAAATATGGACGTCCCCGGCCATGCCATGCACTTGAGGAATGGCATCCAGCGCTTCACCGAGCTGGGAACGCAGACTGCTGACGTTAACACCGGCGCTTATTAACAAATGACGCACGGTGCTGCCCTGCTGGTCCAGCATGGCAGTCATGACATGGATGGGCTCGATATACTGGTGATCCCGGCCGACGGCAAGACTTTGCGCGTCCGCGAGTACAGCCTGAAATTTACTGGTTAATTTATCCATTCGCATCTATTTGTTCTCCGGGGAAAATAACAGGCCACCTGGTCTTGAGCCCGATTTTATACCCAGTAGATAAGGGCTTATTGTGCTGTTTCAAGCAATCCGGTGATTAACATCCGCGCTTTTGATCTGGCGCATTATGTTTGATCGAAATGGCGCGCCTCCAGAAGCCGTTGCAGGTTTTGCAGGTTTTCCGCGTAATGCTCCGGCTGGCAATAAACCGGCGGGTGCGTCACGATATCCGCGTCACTGCGGATAAAAACGGCCAGCACGGTATGCCCCTGTCCCCGCACGCCTTCAATGCGCACCGGGAAAATGGGGCAACCGCTGATCTGCCCCAGGCGAATGGCGCCGCCTTTGATTTTGACCGGCGGGTCAGTATCCAGATGAATCTTGCCATGAGGAAACAGCGCCACTACGTCACCGTCCTGTATGGCCCGCAAAGCGGCGCGCATGGCCTGCTCGGGGCGCTTTTCACGTTCCACAGGAATGCAATTGCCGAGTCTGAACAACCAGCGCAGCCCGAAACGGTCATATTGTTCCCGGGCAACAAGAAACCGCAAGGGTCTTGGACTGGCCGCAATCAACAACAAGGGGTCCAGTCCCGACACATGATTGGACACCACGATCGCGCCGCCTGCCGCTGGCAACGGTATCGGTGCGTAGGTCAGGCGATGATAATGATAGGCAATGCGGCATAGCAATCCAACAAGACGGTTTTTGAACGGGCTTCCCCAGTCCGCCGGGCTGAATCGGTCACAGCGCCGGAAATACAGGTAGCCGGCGCCGGCGAACACAACACCGATGGCAAGCAGAGTCAATGGCAGGTCAATCATATCCGGACGGCCAGTCACAAAACAATTATCATGAGGTTGCCGCAATGTACCTTTTTGCCGGCCAGCTTGCAAAACATTGACCACAAATCCGCCCGGTAAACCGCGGTCAGCCATATAGAACAGCTTGTAAGGATATGTTGAACCCAGTACTATTTTCGCGCATAAATCTTTTTGCGCAAATTTACTTCCGGCATACTTAGCTCTGCGTATAAAAATTTCCACGCATTAAATGTTCTGAAAGTAAACAGTAATACCACCAGCAAAGGAGCCGTTGGCTTGGCAAAATATAAAATGACCGAACATGACCTCGGCATCGCGCTCGGACAGCAACTGTTGGGCTTGCAGGATCTGCATTATGGACTGTGGGATGAAGAACTCGAATTGAATTTTGCCAATCTGGCCACTGCGCAACGGCGCTTCGCCAATTTGATCGCCTCCGAACTGCCGGATCCCTCGGTGCATGAGACGCATGTACTGGATACCGGGTGTGGCGCCGGTTATGTCCTTTCTTTACTGACGCAGCGCGGTTATCAGGTGGATGCGGCAAGTCCATCGCATTTTCTTATCGAACAGGTAAAACAACGGCTCGTGGAATTTCCCGGCAGTACCTCCAAAGTGTTCGAGACAGATTTTGAAAATTTCCCCGAGAAAATCTATCAACAGTATTACGATGTCATTCTGTTTAATGAAAGCTTCCACCAGATACCTATGCAGCGCGCTTTCAGCAAGGTGCAAAAATTATTAAAACCCGGCGGCCTGACTATTATCTGTGACGCTTTTCTGGCGGCAGACGCTGTTAACAACGCCCAAAATGCACTGCAAAAGATTACAGATTTTTACCACATTATCGGGCAGAGCCCTTTCAGTCTGATACGGGACGAGGATATTACGCGGTTCGTGGCGCCCAATATTGAATTAATGGATGAGTTCCTGACAACAAAACTAAAACCCGCCGGTGAATCACTGGGGACCTATCTGCACTCCAACAATCCCGTACTGATAAAAATCGGCGCCTTTTTATTTAAAAAGAAATTGCACCGGCTTAATGACCAGTATATTTCCCGGCGTAGCGGTAAGGCGTTATTGGATGGCTCGGCAAGTTATCATTTCATCGTGCTGCAACTGGTGAAACCCGTATGACGAACAACACCGGCATAACTGATACCGTGCGCACCGCCCTGCGCGAAGATATCGGCAGCGGTGATATAACCTCACTGCTGATCGATGAAGCCAAAATCTCCAAAGCCATCATTATCAGCCGGCAAGATGCAGTGATTTGCGGCCTTGAATGGGCTGTGGAAGTTTTCCGGCAGTTGGATAAACGCGTCAAGCTGCACTGGCATGTCAAGGATGGCGATAAAGCCAGCGCCAATCAGATTCTTTGCAATCTGGAAGGTCCGGCGCGCGCCCTGCTCGCGGGTGAACGCACGGCGCTGAATTTCCTGCAAACCCTGTCAGGAACGGCGACGCGCACGGCCCGCTATGTCGCCGCCATTCAAGGCACCCACGCGAAAATTCTCGATACCCGGAAAACGATACCAGGTCTGCGGCACGCGCAAAAATACGCGGTGCGCTGCGGCGGCGGGATGAATCACCGTATGGGTCTTTACGATGCCATTCTCATCAAGGAAAACCACATTGAAGCGGCCGGTTCATTGGAAAACGCCATTGCCCGCAGCCAACAGGCGCGCGCCGGCGTGCCGGTCGAAGTGGAAGTGGAAACACTGGACCAATTGCGCCGCGCCCTGGCGGCCGGAGTCAAAAGAATATTACTGGACAATATGTCCATTGAGCAGCTGAGTCAGGCGGTGGCGATCACCGGCGGCCGTGCCGGACTGGAAGCGTCCGGGGGAGTAAACCTGAACAATGTTCGTTCGATTGCACAGACCGGTGTTGACTATATTTCCGTGGGAGACTTAACCAAAGATATTGAAGCGGTTGATCTTTCCATGCGCTTTGAACACTAACCACTCAGTTGTTACTACTTGCGTTGACTCCACGCCAAATTATAATTATTCAAAACTAACCCATAGTCGATTAAAACGCGCTGTGTTACCCTATTCAACCGGATTGGTGATGAGAGGAGGCACGCAATCCACGGCAGAGAAAGATCGTTGTTAACTAAAGACGCCGCAAGCTTCACTCATTAAAAAAATAAACTTTAGGGAATTAAACCCAATTGCAAAACAGTAAACATGCCATCCGCATGACGGGTGGCACGTTGCTCTTTTGGGGGCTAGTTAATGCAGGAGCAACCCGAATGAAACCGTGTACCCGGCTGTTAATGTTGGTAATTGTCATCAGCCTTTGCGGCTGCTCTGACTTTTCCAATGAATCCAAGTCCAAAGAACCGCCCAAGAATGAACAGGTGCAGGGTCCGCCGACCACGGGCAAGGTGATCAATGCAATGCATGGCGGTGGATATACTTATATGCAGCTGGAAAGCAGTGGCCGGCAATTCTGGATAGCGTCCAGCGTCGTCAATGTAAAACGCAACGATATCGTGAGCTGGGAAGGCGGATCCGTGATGACTAATTTCACCAGCTATGCCTTAAACCGGAAATTCGACGAAATTCATTTCGTTAACTCCGTTACCATCGTGCGCTAGACTGCAAGTCAAGCTAACTATAAAAACACCGGCCGGGTGGCGGCATAACGCAATCCACCAATTACGAGACTATTAATGGTCCGGCAAGCGGCGCGCTACTCTGGACCTTGCTTGCGCGCTCCGGCTACAATCCGTGTTCTTTCAAATGCAACCGGTCCTTCAATCTTGATAGGTTAATTCAACTTCAACCAAAAAATTTAACTTCAACCGATAACAATATTATGCGAACTTCCGAATTTTTACTGGCCACACTCAAAGAAACCCCCTCGGACGCCGAAGTCGTCAGCCATCAACTGATGCTGCGCGCCGGCGTGATCCGCAAACTGGCCGCCGGTCTCTATACCTGGCTGCCCATGGGATTGCGCATACTGCGCAAGGTCGAGCATATTATCCGCGACGAAATGAACAAGGCCGGCGCGCTGGAAGTCCTGATGCCGGCGGTGCAGCCCGCCGAACTGTGGCAGGAATCGCAGCGCTGGGACATGTATGGCCCGGAATTGTTACGGCTCAAGGACCGCCACGACCGCGAGTTCTGTTTCGGCCCGACGCATGAAGAAGTTATCACCGAGTTGTTCCGGCGTGAAGTGCGCAGCTATAAACAACTGCCTATCAACTTTTATCAGATCCAGACCAAATTCCGCGATGAAATCCGTCCCCGCTTTGGCGTCATGCGCGCGCGGGAGTTTATTATGAAAGACGCCTATTCGTTTCACACCGATCAGGCATCACTGCAGGAGACCTATGATCGCATGCACCGGGCCTACTGCAATATCTTTGACCGTCTGCGCCTGGATTACCGGCCGGTGCTGGCCGACACCGGCAGCATCGGCGGCAATGCCTCTCACGAATTTCATGTCCTGGCCAAATCCGGAGAAGATGCCATCGCATTCAGCACCGGGAGTGACTACGCCGCCAATGTCGAACTGGCCGAAGCGGTGGCCGTGGGCGGTCCGCGCCGCGCACCAACAGCGGCGATGACCCGCGTTGCCACGCCGGGCCAGCACAGCATCGAAGAGGTCAGCCGCTTTCTCAAGGTACCGGCGGCGTCCACGCTGAAAACGCTGCTAGTAAAAGCCAGCGAGGAATCCGGGCACAGCGTGATTGCGCTGGTGCTGCGCGGCGATCACGAACTCAACGCCATCAAGGCGGGAAAACTAAAAGATGTGGCGACGCCTTTTCGCTTTGCGGCAGATGATGAAATTCAGGCTGCCGTGGGCTGCAAAGCAGGGTCAATTGGCCCGGTGGGTCTGTCCATACCCGTGATTGCGGACCACAGCGCGGCGCTGGTCAGCGATTTCGTTTGCGGCGCCAATGAAGACGGCAAACACCTGACCGGAGTGAACTGGGGACGTGATTTGCCGGAACCTTTAACGGCGGATATCCGTAACGTGATGGAAGGCGAACCCAGCCCGGATGGCAAGGGCGCCTTGCAGATCAGGCGGGGTATCGAGGTGGGCCATATTTTCCAGCTCGGAAAAAAATACAGCCAGTCCATGAACGCCACCGTGCTGGATGAGGCCGGCAAGGCTATTATTCCCACCATGGGTTGCTACGGGATTGGCGTGACACGGGTGGTCGCAGCGGCGATCGAGCAAAATCACGATGAGCGAGGCATTATCTGGAATGAAGCTATAGCACCATTTCATGTGGTTTTGGTCCCGATTAATATGCACAAATCTCAACGATTGCGGGAAGCGGTCGATAGTTTGTACCAGAAACTGCTTAACGCAGGTATCGAGGTACTGCTGGATGACCGCAAAGAACGGCCTGGCGTGATGTTCGCCGACATGGAGCTGATTGGCATACCCCACCGGGTAGTGTTCAGCGAAAAAGGCCTGGATGCGGGAAGTTTGGAGTATCAGGGGCGCCGGGATACGGCGCCGCAAAACGTGGAGCTTGGTGAGATAGTTCCGTTTCTAAAGGAAAAAATCCGGCTATAATTACCTATAGACTGGATTGGTCACTTATCCATCAAGTGGTAATAGTCAGTTATTTTTCAATAGGTTAAGAGGTTTAACCATGATTCTTGTGGCTAAATCCCCATATCTTTCCCTGTATAAAATCGCCGGTCAGATCCTGGGTTTACTGGCGTGCTTTGTCATTTTCCAGTCAGAAGCTTATGCCAGCCGCCAGCCCATTGATAACGAGCTGCGTTTGGTGCTCATGGAAGCCGCTAATTCCAGCGATAGCTTTGCCGATCGTTTTGAAGCGGAAGTCTGGCTAAGCGACATGTCGAACCGCCTGGCGTATTACATGCCGGAACCGCAAGACCGGATCCTGTTCCTTAAAAACGTCCACTATGAGGCCAAGCGCGCCAAGCTTGCGCCTGAGCTGGTGCTCTCAGTCATTCACGTGGAAAGCGCGTTCAATCGCTGGGCCATTTCTTCGGTGGGCGCCCAGGGATTCATGCAGGTTATGCCCTTCTGGTTAAAAGAGATCGGGAGGGAAGGCGACAGTCTTTTTGACATGAAAACCAATTTGCGATTCGGCTGCACCATATTGCGCCATTACCTGGACCGGGAAAAAGGCGACCTCACGCGCGCATTAGCCCGCTATAACGGCAGTCTTGGAAAATACAAATATCCCAACAAGGTTCTGGAAAAATTGCAGAATCGCTGGTTCCGGCGTTAAATCAATTCATTGGTGGGTGATTGGCTTTCCAGCAACAACGTATCGGCATCGCGATAAGGCGGTGAACAGCTGCATAATATCTTGAGCGGGATGTCACCGGTATTCCTGATGTTGTGCGCGGTTCCCGGCGCAATACAAATCGAATCCCCCACGCTAACTTCAATCAACTGCTCTCCCAGACTCATTAATCCTTGCCCCTGGGTAATATGATAAATCTCTTCCGTCACAAGATGTTTATGTTTGAGGGTTTCGCCACCCGGCATTACCGTGGCTTCCGCGAGGCTTTGCTGCGTATTGCCGTGTTGCATGGGATGCATTAGTTCGCGGATTTCCGATCCATCCCTGGTTATAAACGGTTTGATATTTTTGTATCGAGTTAGCATAAGGTCTCAGTTTTGTTGCTTGATTAACAAAAGCGCATCCTCGATTTGCGCGGCGCCGGGTTTAATTCCATGCGTCATCAGCATTTTTTCCTGTATTGCGGGGATGCCAGCGGATTGCACTTGCGCCGTCTGGATCAGCACGGCGAGGTCTTCCGTTACCGCCCAGGGATAAATAATCCAGCGCCATACTTTCACTTCCTCGGCGAAATAATCCGGCACGAATCTGGAAACTGATTTATGATGCAGTGCCCCGGTATGTATGGCCTTCGGAGCGCCCTTTGACCGAATATGCTCAATTGCAACACTGAAGGTATCACCGGAATCACTCACGTCATCAACCAGCAGAACATTTTGCGCGCTAACGTCTGCGTTCAAGGGGTGTTTAATCACCGCCTGCGCGGACTTGCGTGAACCTTGATAGTGCTCAATCTTGAATGTCGCCAGGTTCATAATACCCAGCAGGTCTGACAAAATGCGCCCCGGCATGTAACCACCGCGGCCGATAGCCACGATCATGTCAATTTCCATTCCTGACGCGATGATTTGCCGCCCCAACTGGCGCGCCAGCTGGTTAAACTTCTCCCACGTCACCAGCTCGCAAGGCATGTCATGAAATTTGTCAGCGCTTGTTATCATGTCAATCCTGATTTCGTTTCAAAGCCAGGCAATAATATAACGCCAGAGGGTAAAAAAGATAACAGAATCGTGCTGCGCGTTTAAGTAAACGCCAATAAAAACAGGATTACTGTAACGAGGCCTGAATTGGAAGCGGAACTTGTCAGCAGTTTAGATACAGTTTTGCCCAAGGCGTTTGCAGTAACCGGCAGCTTGATGGCAGTTGTGGCATTACCGTTTACATTTTAAAAGCTTCGATCAAGTTTTTATGGGGTGCGGCTGATTGTGCCTGCTAACAATAAAAGCCTGTACTGATCGGGAAAGCATAAGGCAATTTGCAAGGCGCCTTTGGTTTATATTCTTATATTCCATTTTATTGACGTTAAGCGGGAAATAACTACCATCCCACGGCTATTGGCCGTGGAGATGGTGATTATGCAGGAATTGCGGCAATATTAATAATTGCCTGTACCGGTTACGCCGCCTTACGGTGTGCAACTTTACCCGGTATTGATACGCTTTTACCCTTAAGCGGTTCTTCCTGCCCGGTAATGTTGCTTACCAGTTTCATCAGATTGTGATCAGATATGACCGATGACCGGCTGGTATCCATACCGATCCATGCATAAAAAGGATCGAACGCGATCAGCCCAGTAAGGATTGGATAGACCGCAAGCAATGGAATCAGCGCCAGCCAGCCAAGTGTACCGGCATCCTGTATAGCCAGCACAGCCAGAATGGCGGCAGCGCCCACGCCAACCCGTAAAACACGGTCGATATAGCCAAGATTTTGATAAAGCGTACAGGTATTTTGCATAAACATAACCTCCGTTAAGTTAAGCTATTACAAAAACTGACTTTACCAATGTCATGTGACATCGCTGTTTCTAATAGTGTCTGTCACAAAAATTTCAAGTAGCATTTTTTAATGGGAACAACCTGCAATTTCGGCTTTGCCGGCACGCATGGTTGTACCCGGCTCACTTCACGTTTTATAGATGGAGCGAACCAGAAAAAAGTTCCGGACAAACTGCTATGGTATTACCGGAAAATGTTCAAAAAAACCCTATATATATTGCTGATTCTGGTTTTAGTCTGCGCACGTGCGCGCCGGAGTTTTATGTATCCAGGTTGAATGACGCCTCTATACCATTTTTCACGGTATCATCGTAGAAGTATTTGTTTACACCGCAGCCCAGCGGTTCAATTAAGTCCATAGGGATTGTATGAATCGACGTCACACTTATCGCCTGATAATTTAAAGACGAGGTGCGAACAAGCCGATGAGAGAGGACGGTACAACAATGCATGATACAAGGAGACGTGATGAATTTTTATAATGTGGGAGCAGTGATAAAACAGCTGCTGATCTTTGGCGCAGCGCTGTTGGCAATCGGTTGCGCGTCAGTGGGGGAACTGGCAAAAATAGCCGATGTGCGCGAACCCGCCGTCAGCCTCGCAGAAACCAGATTGAACAACCTTACCTTTGAAGGCGCAGAATTCCTGTTATTGCTGGATATTCAAAATCCGAATCCGTTGCCGATCAAACTGGCCGGCTTCGATTACTCGCTGAATGTTGACGGCAAAACCATCACCCACGGCAAACAAACGAGCGGCATCAACATCAACGCGCAGGGCAGCAGTCAAGTGAAATTCCCTGTGGGCATTAAATTCGCGGACCTGGTTAGCTTAACCAAATCCATCGGCAATAGAGACAGCCTGCCCCTTAAAATCGATTCGAATATTCAGGTTAACTTACCGATACTGGGAATGCGCAGCATTCCGATGTCTTACGAAAACCAACTGCCCATACCCAAACCGACGTCGGTCGCCATCACCAGTCTAGCCGTCGACAAACTCAATCTCAACAGCGCTGCCGTTAAAGTGGAACTGGAAGTCAACAACCCCAATGCGTTCGGCATCGATCTGAGCAGGCTCAACTATGACCTGGCTGTAAACGGCAAGGCGTGGGCCAAATCCAGCGTGAACAATGTGGCGAAGATCCCGGGAAAAGGCAAATCCAGGTTCAGCATCCCCATCAACCTGGACTTTGCCACGATGGGCACAACCATCTACAAATCACTGACTGGCTCCACACCGCTGCAATATCAGTTGAAAGGAAATATGATCTTGGACACTGCCTTGCCGTTATTGAAAAACGTGCAATTACCCATCGATCAGGCCGGTTCCATTAAGGCGCGTTAAGGGTAGAGCTTAGCTATCCTATGACATCGATAGAATCGGCACCGCATTTACGCTTATGCTGGACAAAAAGTGACTGAGCAAGTATTTTTTGTCAGCCGCATCTTTTTCGGGTAACAACACCGGTTTAACGGGCTTGTCTGATCTGTACCGCCTTGCCAAGCTCATCGGCGTGATCAAAGACTTGCCATTTGCTTTCTACCAGGCCGTTAAAGCGCGAAATTAAATTGCCGGATTGGCCGGATAAGCGGCGGATAAAGATTTTCAGTATGCGATCGGGATTGTCTTTTGCGATGCGCGAATAGATCTCCGGATCCTTCTCACCGGCATCGCCGACGAGGATAAATTTGCGCCGCGGGTATTGCGTCAGCAAAGCATTGATCACGGGGAGCTTACCCGCTTCCGGCGAATCGAGCAGGTTGAAGAATGAAGTGTCCTTCAATCGCACCAGTTTCAGGTGCATGCTGCCGGCGGGATAATCCGCGGTCTTTAAAAAGGCATCGAGTGCCGGATACAGTTGCCAGGGCGACGATGAGACATAATGAAAGGCGTAACCTTGCGCCGACCACGCTTGATACAGTTCAGACATGCCGGGCACTGCCTTGAACTCGCGCATAAAAGTATTTTTCATCAATTCCTTTTTATCCAGCACGTTGGACTGCTTGATGGTGTCATCAATATCCGAAATGACAGAAATACCCTGTTCCTCAACACACTGAATATTGCCGCTGAAATTCCGCTGATCATCTTGCGGGGTAATCACCCTTATATCCAACCATTTTATGCAGGCCCCGTGTTCGATTTCCAGTGGCGCGAGCATTTCAAAATGTCCGTTATCGCCGGTTTTGTGTGCCTGGATATTTTGCCCGCGCACCTGAAGGGCAATATCTTTGTCGCCTTCGTTGTCCACCAGGAACATGCGCGCACGCGCCTTGAACAGCGGGTGCTCCGGTGAGTTCTGGTCAATATTGAGAAATGCGCGCAACGAAATTATGAAACTATTGCGCCAGGCTGAATCCTGTTCCGGTTCAAAGACCCAGCCGTGGATATGTGCCAGCCATCTGTTTTGTTTGACATCAAATTGCGCATTGGTGGGGAACAGGATGACAGCCTCGTCGTTTTTCAGATTCGTCGTTGCCGCCAGTGGCGGTTGCGGCGCCGCAGAGTTTGCCACTGCAACAGTTCCTTCCGCAACTTGTTGCGGCACTTCCGCATAAGAAGACAAGGCACTGAAGAATAACAAACCGGCACAGATTTTACAGATCTTCGACACGGATGCACTCATAGTATTGTAAGGGGATCAAGTCACAGCACCCGCAGTTTTACGAATACTCCCAAAAGAGAACAATAGTCTTCAAATGGAGTGTCCGTCAAATTGAAAATTTTCAATTGGAATCTTCTTAACGGGCGCTTAGCCTTATCCTTAGCGTCACAAAATAAACTACTTGCGATTGAGGCGTAATATTACATACGCCTCAATGCAAGCAAGGCATTTGTGTTACTCTCTGCTAACTAATTCTACTTTGTTACATTAAATAGCCGCGTGCACAGCACGGGAAGCGGAGGCATCTGGCAAGACCGTTGGCGGCAGGGATGCCGCCATCGAGCCTACATGGAGGTATTTAAAGTAAAAATGCACTCTCGGATATTTCTTAAGCCATTGCATCACTTCAGCTGTTTTGTGTGCACTATAGTTGTCAAGAATTATGTGCAGATCAAGTTTGTTGGGTGTGTTTCTGTATATATGGTTTAAGAATGAAATAAACTCCTTGGCGCGATGCTTGTCAGTCACTTGCCCTGGTACTTCACCTGTCAATATATTAAAAGCGGCGTACAAACTGGCTGTCCCATGACGTTTGTAATCATGGGTATAACTCCCGATTCGACCAGGTCCTAAAGGCAACCCCGGTTGCGTGCGGTCTAATGCTTGTATCTGGGTCTTTTCATCCACCGATAACACCATCGCATTACTCGGTGGATCCATGTACAGTCCAACTATGTCCACAACTTTTTCCGCAAATTTTGGATCATTGCTTATCTTGAAGGTTTTTAAACGATGTGGCTTTATGTTGGCGGCCTTCCAAATTTGCCTCACCTGCCAGGTCGTGACGCCTGCATATTCCGCCATTAAATTCACGCTCCAATGGGTTGATTCTTTTGGAACACGTTCTGTCGTTAGCTTTAACACTCTCTCGGTAACCTTTTCGTCAATAACCGTGGGTCGGCCTGGACGTTCTTGATCAAGCAGTCCTTCTAT